>JAFRJV010000109.1 GCA_017432075.1 Mogibacterium sp.
AACCCTCCCGCGTGTTTTACCGAGCTGTCCGTATCGACCATTACTCCAAGTCCAACCACCGATGGAGTCTGCTCGGAAACGGTGAAATAGTAAGCAAGATCGTCACCTATTTCGCCTGTCTGTATTTCGACCTGCCCGTTATAAGGCTCTTTGAGTCCGAGGTCCATTATAACCGTAAGAAAGCCCTTTCCTACCGCTCCGCCGACGTCAAGCTTACCGGCACGTTTCAGAGGTATATCAACAGCCGGATTTGCCGCGAAGCCTTTCACGTTGCCGTGGCTGTCAGCAGTGACCGTCAATTGGGCTATAGGGCCGTCACCCTTCATCTGTAGGGTCAGCTTATCATCCTCACCTTTCATCATGGAGCCCATCATGGCGCCGGCACTCAGAAGTCTTCCCAGAGCTGCCGTCACCACAGGGAATGTATGATGCAGCTCACGCGCTTCCGCTGTAAGTCCGGTAGATCTGATGGCAAACGCCCTTACAGTTTCTCCCGCAGCAGTTGCTCTTACAATATAGTCATTCATTGTCTTTTGCTTCCTTAATCTGATATATCTAAATCTGCTACCACGATGACCTTGTACTCAGGGTATTTCTCCCTGATCTCATCGCATATTATCTTTATACCTTCACTTTGTGGGATATCGAAACTCATAACAACATCGAATCTGATTATCTTCCTTTCTTCATCGATATAGAATCCGTGCATCTGAAGAGCCCACTCGTGAGCCAGCACTATCTCCTCGATTGTCGTTCTGATATTTTCCGCTTTCGTGTCTGCGTTGCGCGAGTAAACCCCGACTCCGGTCAATATGACTCCGGTCTCCCTATACACTCTTTCAGTGAGTTTTCTGGTAAGCACATCTACCTGATCTACCGTCATGCTGTCAGGCAGTTCTATATGGATGGAAGCATATTCTCTGTCAGGTCCGTAATTGTGGACGAAAAGATCATAAGCGCCAAGCACTGCAGGTTCGCTTGTGACGATCTCCTTTATCTTTTTTGAAACCTCAACATCAGCTCTCCTTCCCAGAATATCGCTGACAGTATCACTGATCATTTCATATCCGGCCTTGATGATAAAGCCCGAGATTATGACACCCATATAAGCCTCAAGAGATATACCTTTGAACGTATATACCAGAGCTGTTATGAGTACTCCGGCGGATATCGCGGCATCTGACAGAGCGTCCGTACCTGAAGCGACCAAAGCGCCTGATCCGGTCTGCTCACCTTTCGATTTAACATATCTGCCAAGCAGTATCTTTGTTATAACAGCAACACCGATAATGACAAGTGCAAGACTGGAATAATGAGCTTCAACCGGATCGATTATCTTCTTTACAGATTCGACCAGCGAAGTGATACCGGCATACATGACAATCGCGGCCACAATCAGCGCTGACAAGTATTCGCTTCGTCCGTGGCCCAGCGGGTGTTTTTTGTCAGGTTTCTTGCCTGCTACCTTGGCACCGATAATCGTTATGATCGAAGACAGAGCGTCAGAGAGATTGTTTACAGCATCCAGTACAACGGCTATAGAGTTGGAAAGAAGCCCTACGGCAGCCTTGAACGCTGCGAGCATCAGGTTTACAACGATTCCGACTACACTCGTTTTTACGATTATTTTTTCTCTGTTCTGCTGTTCATTCATCTTATTTACCTTCCCCTGAAATCTTCTCATGAAAGAGATTTTACTGCAAATACGCATTTGTTGCAATGTCGCGGGATGTCAGTATATGAATCAGCAAGAGAAATATTGTTGTTAATCTGTTACAATACAGTCATATGAAACCTAGCTGCAAAGGATATGATCTGATTATGGAAAATAACAAAACTATCTGCTTATTGAATGACTCATTTCCGCCGATCATTGACGGAGTATCGAATGCAGTCCTCAACTACGCACGTTTCATTGAAAAGAACCACTCGCACGCACTTGTGCTTACACCTCAGGTGCCGGGCTCAGATGACAGTGCCTACGATTTTTCAGTTGTGAGGTTTCCGAGCATAGATACCCGTAAGATTATAGGTTATGTCGCAGGTTATCCCTTTTCGCCTGAAGCCGCTCACGAAGTAAAGGCTCAGAATGTTTCCGTGCTTCATACGCACTGCCCTATTACATCATGCCTATTGGGCAGACAGCTGGCTGAGTCATATGACCTGCCGCTCGTTCTGACATGGCATACTAAGTACGACATAGATATTGCCAATGCGATAAAAAGCAAGGTGCTTCAGGAAGGGGCACTTCAGGCTCTTCTTCTCAATGTAAATGCCTGTGATGAGATATGGACTGTCAGCAAAGGGGCCGGTGAAAACCTAAGGTCGATCGGATTTGAAGGTGATTATATCGTTATGCCAAACGGCGTTGACCTTCCGAGAGAGAAAGTATCTGAAGACCTCATAGCCGGGGCTGTTTCAGGATATGATATTCCGTCTGACCTGCCGTGCTTCCTATTCATAGGAAGACTGATGTGGTATAAAGGCCTGCGCATAATACTTGACGCTCTGAAGTCTCTCGATATGAAAGGCACGGACTTCCGCATGGTTTTCATAGGAGGCGGAGGCGATGAGCGCGAGGTGCGCGATTACGCAGCTACGCTCGGTCTTGACCGCAAAGTTATCTTCACGGGAGCAATTTCGGACAGGGAAAAGCTCCGTGCATGGTACTGCCGTGCCGATCTGTTCCTCTTCCCTTCTACCTTTGATACCAACGGACTGGTAGTAAGAGAAGCTGCCGCATCGGATACCGCTTCAGTCATAATAGCTGGTAGCTGTGCTTCAGAAGGTGTGACTGACGGCAGAAACGGGTTCCTCATCGATGAGAATGCAGAATCCCTGGCATCAAAGCTTACTGAACTGTGCACGCAGCCTGACCGCATGAAAGCAGTCGGCAAATGTGCAGGTGATGAACTTTATATATCGTGGGAAGATGCCGTTGCTCATGCATATGACCGTTATGGTACCGTCATAGATAACTTCAAAAGCGGAGTCTACGGCAAGCGCGATCCTCTGCGTGGTTCATGGATGCAGTCACAGGGTGAGCTCATGCAGATACTCGGTGATATCGATGCCGCCGGCAAAGCTCTGAAGCGTGACATCGAGGAAACACAAGAGGAAATCGAAGCTTCGATTCGCTCCAGGCGCAACAAAGTAATAGTCGATGCCATCACCACTCATTATGAAGCTAAAGAAAACCTTCTGTCGATCGGCAAAGAGATAAAAGAGCAAATAGCAGAGGCCCGGGAAGACTTCTGGGAAAAGCTGGACCGTTATCTGTAAAAAAACATGGGTACTGATATCAATCAGTACCCATACTTTTTCAGGTTTTCAGTTTGTTCAGACTACTTGTTAGCTGCTTCCATCTGGGCAGCAACCTCAGCTGCGAAATCTTCTTCCTTCTTCTCGATGCCTTCGCCTACTTCGAATCTGATGACTTTGACCAGTGAAAGATCCTTATCAACGCTCTTCAGATACTCAGCAACTGTCTGCTTACCGTCTTCAGCTCTTACATATACCTGATCGAGCAGGCAGATTTCCTTGAGCTGCTTTTTGATACGTCCATCGACCAGACCCCTGAAGATCTTGTTTTCGGAGATCTCAAGCTTGGCAGCAATAGCAAGACCTGCAAGTCTTGTCTTTGCTTCCTCTGACAGGAAGTTTGGCAGGTAGTTGAAGTTAAAGCTCTTATCTGCTCTCTTTTCGTCCAAGATGTCTACGTCTTCCTTGCTCCATACGCTGCCGACTTTTTCAAGCAGTCCGTTGAGGATCGGCTTAGGAAGTGTGAACGGGTCGTTCAGTGCACTTTCAAGAGTGATCTTGCCGAGGCTTGCGAGTTCCTCTTCGGAGATCTCGTCTCTGCTTACATACTGAGGATTCATTGCAGCTACCTGCATTGCAACGTTCTTCAGAGCTTCCTTGTTAGCATCATTGTCTGCACCGTTAGCAGCAACGATAACACCGATGTTTCCGCCGCCGTGGATGTATGTAGCCAGGACTTCTCCGGAAGCCTTGTCGATTCTTCTAACGGACATGTTCTCACCGATTTTTGCGATGAGAGCTATCAGAGCTTCTCCTACTGTGGATCCATCGAAAGGCATAGCCTTGAATGCATCCATATCGTTGCTTTCTGCCTCGAGAGCCAGATTTGCAAGTCTTTCTACGAATCCGATGAATTCGTCATTCTTGGCAACAAAGTCTGTTTCAGAGTTTACTTCTACGATGGCAGCAGTCTTGCCGTCTTCTGAACATGCAGTTCTTACAAGACCCATGGCAGCGATTCTGCCTGCCTTCTTAGCAGCCTTTGAAAGTCCCTTTTCTCTCAGAACTTCTACAGCTCTGTCCATATCTCCGTCAGCTTCAACCAAAGCCTTCTTGCAGTCCATCATACCTGCGCCTGTCATATCACGCAGTTCTTTGACCATCTTTGCTGTTACAGCCATTTTTTCCTCCTGTTATTTAAAGAATACTCAGAATCGCACGAATTACTCTTCGTCTGCAGCTTCCTCTTCTGCCTCAGCCTCTGCAGCCTCTGCAGGAGCTTCCTGGAAGCTCTCGCCCTGCTTAGCCTCGATGATAGCGTCAGCCATGCAGCTTGTGATCAGCTTGACGGCTCTGATAGCGTCATCGTTTGCAGGAATTACATAGTCAACATCGTCTGGATCGCAGTTGGTATCTACCATACCTACTACAGGGATACCGAGAATAGCGGCTTCCTTGACAGCGATTCTTTCCTTCTTAGGGTCAACAACGAAGATTGCTCCAGGCATTCCCTTCATGTCCTTGATTCCGCCGAGATACTTCTCGAGCTTATCAGCCTCAGCGATCAGCTTCAGAGCTTCCTTCTTGGCATACTTGTTGATAGTGCCGTCTTCCTGCATCTGTCTGATCTCAGTGAGTCTTTCGATTCTCTTGCTGATAGTCTTGTGGTTTGTGAGCATTCCGCCCAGCCATCTCTCGTTTACATAGAACATTCCGCATCTCTCAGCCTCATCCTTGATGGCAGCCTGAGCCTGCTTCTTTGTTCCTACGAACAGAACCGGCTTACCGGTCTCTCCGACCTTTCTCATGAAATCATATGCGTCATCGATAAGTCCCAGCGTCTGCTGAAGGTCGATGATATAGATTCCGTTTCTCTCTGCGAAGATGTAAGGAGCCATCTTAGGGTTCCATCTTCTTGTCTGATGTCCGAAATGGACGCCTGCTTCGAGCAGCTGTTTCATTGATACTACTGACATTTTTTAACCTCCGGTTAATCAACTTCCACTGAGTCTCAGCCCTTGGGCCATACGCCTTAAACCCCTGAGTTTCAGGGCACCGCGGCCGACTGCAGTGTGACAAATAAATACGGGCGCGCAAGACGCGCGCCCATATATTATAGGTAATCACTCCTGCAATTGCAAGGGTTTTATACTACTTTTTCAGCACCGCTTTAAAAACATTTTGCAGTACTTACTTGTCCAGTTTTCCGCATTTTGAGAATACACGATCGAATCTCGCGATGACATCATCGATCATTTTTTCGTCATATGCCGCGCTCGTGTACAGTCTTGATCCGGCCAGGGTTATTATTCCCTCTGCCATGTATGCGGCTCCGATGTGTTCCATCTCTATCTGCCTTCTGGAAGTCTCTTTCAGTACTGTCGGCAGCGTCCAAGGCTTGCTCCAGTCGACCGCGAAATGCATGGTGCCTACTGTATCGACATGGCATATGGATCCCTGGTTGAACACAACGAACGGGAGTCCGTGTTTCTCCGCGGATGCCCTGATGCCTTCGGTCAGACGGTCTGCCAGACGGCCGGCTTTCTCACAGGCATTCGTCTTCTCGATCTCTTCGAGAGTATAGTAGCCTGCGCAGCAGCTTATAGGCGTTGCAGCCATGGTTCCGCCGCAGAGAGCTTTCTTTACCTTCTTGCCCGATGAATCGAGTCCTGCACCGAGATGCTGCATACAGTCTCTGTGTCCTCCTATACCGCCCGCTCCCGGATATCCTCCGGCGATCACCTTACCGAACACCGTCAGGTCAGGATCTACTCCAAAGTATCCCTGTGCTCCGGAGAGACCGAGGCGGAATCCTGTTACAACCTCGTCAAATATAACGAGTGCACCGTATTTATGTGCAAGCTCTACAGTGCCTTCAATGAATTCCTTTGTTACCGGCCATGTGCCGCTCTCCGGTCCTACAGGCTCTACGTAAACCGCCGCAGTTCCGCCTGTAAGTCTGTTTTTTCTGAGTTTCTTTTCAAGGTCATCAAGATCTCCCGGGAAGAACTCGTCAGTATGGCTGAACGCGTAGCCCGGCACGCCTCTCGACTGCAGCCCTTTTGTCCCCGGTATCCTTATTCCGTAGCAGAGCATATCAGACCATCCGTGATAGGCGCCGCCCATCTTCAGGATGTTCTTGTTGCCGGTCTTCAGTCTGGCAACTCTTGCAGCTACCATATCTGCTTCAGTACCCGAGCCAAGCATGCGGAACATCTCGACAGACGGTACCAGATCGGAGATTTTTTTTGCGAGCTTGTATTCATATTCATGGAAGAGACCGGTCGACGGTCCGCATGTATTGAGCAGGTCGATGACCTTCTCTCTGATGCACTCAGGATTGCTGCCGAGCACAGTCGGTCCTCCCGCCTGAAGAAGATCGTAATACTCGTTTCCATCTATGTCGTAGAGCTTCGCCCCGTCTGCCTTCGTGATGACTATCGGGAACGGATAATTGAACGCAAGATTGTGCTGCACTCCGCCCGGGATTATCTTCTTTGCCTCGCTGATTTCTGCTTTGGAGCGTGAGCATTTCTTTTCGAAATACTCCCTCTCATACTCCGCGAGAGCATCGGGAAGCACGCCGTAGATCGGGCTTTTTATGAGTTTATCAAGCTGAGCATTCACTGCATCAGCATCTAGATACTTATCGATCGCAAATCCGTTATATGCCATATCGAATTCCTCCTGTCAGATTATCGCTTTATTTTTCCATCGTCCCGACTTGTAGACGATGTATGTCATCGTTGCTCCTATCAGCCATGTCACCAGAAGTGAAACGAACATCATATAGAAATGGCCGTGAGGTTCTTCAGGTGACCTTGTCATCCATGTCATCAGATATGCCAGCGGCACACGTATGATCACCGTAGATATCATTGACAGCCACATCGGCGCCATCGTATCGCCTGCTCCGCGCATTATGCCCTGCAGACACTGCGTTACTTCCATGGCAATATACCCGACACTCAGGATCATCATCATGTGATAACTCTGTTCCACCAGCTCATCCGTATTGGTGAACAGCATCATCAGGTATTTACCGAAGAGTAGTATGAGCACGGTTATCACCGCTGAGGTCGCCATGGCAACGTATGTACCCTTCTTTGCTCCTATCTCTACGCGGTCCAGCCTGCCGGCTCCGATGTTCTGTCCCGCGAATGTTGTCATCGCAGCGCCGAACGAGAACGCAGGCATCATTACGAATCCGTCTATCCTCATGACTATGACATTTGTTGCGATGCACATAGGGCCGAAGCTGTTGGTAAGTGACTGCACTACTACCATAGACAGAGAGAAAATAGCCTGAGTCACACCGGAAGGAAGGCCAAGTCTCACAAGTTCCCCCAGATACTTGCGGGTCGGCTTCAGGTAAACTGCTTTCATGTCAAAACAGTCAGTCCTTCTGCGGAGCTTCAGGAATGCCAGAACGGCTGAGAAAGTCTGTGCTATGACTGTAGCCAGCGCAACGCCCGGGACTCCCAGCCCGAGCTTTGCCACAAAGTAAATATCAAGAAATATGTTCAATATTGTTGCTATCACAAGGTACAGGAGCGCGGACACCGAATCACCGAGTCCTCTCAGCATACCGCCCAGGATGTTATAGAACGCGCAGCCTGCTATACCGAGGAAAATAGTCATGAGGTATCTGTCGCACCAGTCTATTATCTCTGCAGGAGTGTTCAGCAGCTTAAGCAGCGGCATCGTTACCAGCGGAGCAATAGCCATGACTATCAATGATGCAACGAAAGTCATCGTAATACATGTTCCTATGGTGCTGGACAGTGCCTTACGCTGTTTGGCGCCGAAATACTGGGATACCATGATCCCCGCTCCGACGGATATTCCCATGAAAAGGACCAGTAGCAGATTGAGTATCGGCCCTGCGCTTCCTACTGCTGCAAGGGCATTGTCTCCCACATATTTTCCCACGACAATACTGTCAACAGTGTTATACAGCTGCTGAAACACATTGCCTATGAGCATAGGTATCATGAATTTGACGATCTGGCGTACCGGATCGCCCTGTGTCATATCTACGGGTTCAAATAACTTCTTCCACATTGCCTACCAGCATTCTTTATATATCTCAAGTATCTCTTCTTTTGTCAGCGGTCTGAACGCTCCCTGCGAGATAAAACAGGACTCTGCGATCTCAGGAAGCAGTTCATATTCTTCTTTGCCGAAGCCGAGCTCACGCAGAGTCGTCGGAAGGCCTATTTCCTTTATGAAGGATCCGAGCTCTTCGATCCCTGCAAGAGCAAATGCTTCATCACTATTATATTCTTCACGGTCAAGACCCCAGACTCTGTCCGCAAACCTCATGAATTTTCCGAGGCCATCCTTACATATATGTCTGTAATATACCGGATGCAGAACAGCGAGACCTTCGCCATGGTTGCAGTCCGTATAAGCCGAAAGCTGATGCTCCATGTTGTGGGCCTGGAAGTCCTTGGTCTTTCCGGTCTTTATTATGCGGTTCTCTGCCAGGGATGCCGCCCACATTATATTGCTCCTGGCCGGATAAGCGGCAGGGTCCTCGACTGCTGCCCTGAAGTCCCTTATGAGCCCTCTCATAAGACCTTCGGCCACGTCATCAGCCGGATTGTCTTCCACAGGATAGCTGAAGTACGTTTCCATTATATGGGACAATATGTCAAAAGTACCGGCTCTGAGCTGTCTCAGCGGCATCGTAAGCGTGTATGACGGATCCATAAGAGCAAATAACGGATTCATCTCAGGATAGTCTCTGTCTGTTTTGATGTGTGTCTCCTCGTTTGTGAGGACTGCACAGCCATTCACCTCACTGCCCGTAGCCGGCATGGTCACTACCACTCCGCACGGAATGACCTTGTGAGTCATCGGCTTCCCCTGTATCCAGAAATCCTCCCAGGCATCGCCGTCATAGCCTGCCTGCACGGATATTGCCTTGCAGCAGTCCATTACCGAGCCGCCGCCGATACCGATGATGAGACCGACGTTCATCTGAGAAGCAAGTCCGGCTCCCTCCTTCATCTTTCCGAGAGTCGGATTCGACATTATCCCCGGGAATTCAATTATCTGACGGCCTTCTTCCGGATCACCTGCCCGGCTGTATCCCAGCGATTCAAGCACGCTGATCACATCGTCATACGCACCGTTTCTCTTTACTGAACCTCCGCCGTAACCGATCATGATGCTGCGGCCCGGCAGTGCGAATTCCTCGACCAGATGCGCCAGATGCTCCTTAACACATCCTTTTCCGAACTCCACTTTAGTTCGGCATTCCCAGCTGAAATCTTTCATACTCTGTCCTTTTTCCGTCGCAAACTGTAAACCCTTAACTTTAAGTATACGCTGTTTGCGTATCTGCGGGCAATAAGAATCGGAGGCATCCTGACGGATGCCTCCAACGTCTGTTTACAGATTCAATAGGATATTTCCCGCTTATACCGGAAACTCGATTGCGATGTCCTTGCCCTCTGCGATGTAGAGCTTAACGACTCCGCCGCCGAATGTCATCTGTGTGCCTGCAGGAACTGCCATTGCAGGAGCTGCTGCTGCTGCAGGAGCTTCCTCAGCTGCTGCTTCTTCACCGGCAGCAGGATCCTGGATGTTGTCTACGATCTCAGCTGTGAGCGGTGTCAGTGAGTCGGATACTTCCTTAAGTGTAGCACCGAGGCACTGTCCGATAGTCAGGCATCCGTCAAGCTTCAGAAGTCCTGTATCTACCAGGTCAGGGAAAATAGCAGGGTCTTCAAGGTTGTGGTGCGAGATCTCACCCGGCTCCATTCTGCAGCAAAGTACAGCAGGATCATTCTTATGTTCTAATGCATATTCCAGTTCGATTGACATATCATTTCCTCCGTTTTCTTTCAAGCAAATACCGGGATACAGACACATACCGCCTAAAATATCATTGTAGTTTCAGGCATTTGTCTAAACAAATAGACGCTTTCAATATTGCAGGATATTGCGATAACCCGTATCAATAGACATGAGGTGAAAGTTTATAAACAGCCTGTTCAGTGAAGCTGAACAGGCTGTCGGAGCATATTAATCAAAGCTTATCTATTATCGCAAAAGCCGCTTCCAGCTTGCGTGTGTCGTGATTCGCCTTGCCGAGAGTCGATATGTCATATCCATCGACATCTACCACATCCCCGGTCTCAAGGAAATCGTACAGCTGCCAGCCGTAATAGTCACATACAGCCTGGACTCCCGCCAGCTCCATGTCAACCGCCAGACAGCCTTCATTCTTCCGGTCAGTTACAAGACGCTCGGTTTCCCTGTAAAACGCGTCCGTCGTCCACACCGGACCTGTTACATACGGTATTCCTGCTTCTTCAAAGCACTCAGCGACTTTTTCCGCCCCGCTTACCGTAATGTAGTCAGCAGGCTCTGCATAATAGAACGACATGCCCTCGCCCCTGTACGCCTTGCCCGGAACAACGTATCTCCCGGAAGTCTTTCTGCTGTCGAGTGTTCCGGCTGATCCGAACATGATGAAGGTCTCCGCGCCTGTGAGCCAGTTTGATTCGATCACCTGATGTGATGCGATGGCTGACCCGATCGCAGACAAATAAAAAGCAACACGTCTGCCGCCGTACTCAAACAGGTGTATAGGGGTGACCATGTTGCAACCGGTCATCTCACCGCACTTCGTGCATTTAAAATGATCTGTCAGATATGCATGGATCTGACGCGAAAAAACAACAATGCATATTTCCGCGCAGTCACACTTAGGACCGTAAAAATCCTCAGGAGTAAACAGCGGTTTAGTGTCCGGATCATAAAAGTCTTTCATCATGAGGATCACCTGCCGCTCTGCTGACCGGTTATCTTTTTTGCATCCTTAACAAGCGAGGCTATATTCTCCCGTTTCACCAGATCGCAGCCATTATCGATGCGGTCTTTCATCATGTTTGCCTGTGATTTCGCATCACTCGTGCTGCCCGAGAGAAGCACCGCCCTCATCGTTTTCATGAGGAACTTATCAAGGCCGGTGACTGCTTCAGGATCGTATCTTCCTCCAAGAATGTACATAAGCACTCTGTGCTCGTTCTTCGGATCTGTCTTTCCCAGACTGTAACCCCAGACCTGCGCGTAGTTCTCCGCTGTCTCATCTGCAAAGCCGACTCCATAAACGATCAGCCTTTGCATGAGCTCATCATCCAGCATCTTTGCGAATTTGTCGAAATCAACGATTCCGGATCCGCGTATCCATCCGCCGTAGATGATACAGTCGTATTCGTGCAGGTCGATGCCTTTCGCATCAGAAAGCGGCAGTGCTTCGCATCCGAGATCTTCGGCTATCCACTCCGCATACTGCCTGGTCGATCCTCTTTTTGATGTGTATATTACTATGCTTTTTGCCATTACCCTTTTACGTTCTCCGCTCCGAGGAGCCTTACCAGTTTGGCCCTGAGATCATCTTTGAAAACCACCCGGTTATCAGCATTGCACCTTACCGGCTTCTGGCCCGGAAGATATACAAGAACATCCCGTTCACCCGGATACAGGCTGAACATGTCCGTAAGATGCATCAATACTTTGCGAGCGCCTCCGTGCGACCTGACCACTTCCTCCGGTACCCTGAGTTTGACAGGATCGTTCAGAGGCATGGATGTTCTGTTCTCAGCAGGATATCCATATGCTTCTGTATCTCTGCCGTTCTGTGATCTGCTTCTGCCCAGACTCGCTATATTTTCTATCGGCACTATATCTTCTACGAGTATTTCAGCTTCACTCTCATCCTTGAAGCTGACGCGCCCGGATATGCCGACTATCATGTCGTTCTTGACAAGGTTTCTCTTTCGTTCATAAACCTTAGGGAAGACTATGGCATCGATGACTCCGTCGAAGTCCTCAAGAGTCATTCTGGCCATTTCCTGTGACTTCCTCGTGATCATGGTACGCACGCCGTTTATCATGCCGGCCATGATGACCGAATCACCGTCCTTGAATTTTGAGGTGTTGATCACCATGCTGTCGGCATCATCCCCTTCAGCGGTAAACTCCTCGCCGCCTCCGGTCAGTTCAGCGGTCCCCACGCTCGTATTGTCTCTTATAAGCGCTGCGTATTCGTCAAGTGGATGTCCCGAAAGATATACCCCAAGCATCTCCTTTTCCATGGCGAGCTTGGTTTCCTTGCTGAAGTCAGCCACTTTCGGAAGCTCAGGGCTCGCGATGGCTTCATCGGCGAAGTCCTCGAGCTGGAACAGACTGATCTGCGCCCTGCTGCCCTGCTTTGCCTTCTTCTGGGCTCTCTGTACGGCATCGTCGCACACCGCCATCAGCTGTGCCCTGTTCGGATTGATGTCGTCAAAAGCTCCTGCTCTTACCAGCGATTCTATAGCTTTTCTGTTGAGCTCGCCGGCGTCGATCGCCTCTATGAACTCATAAATATCATGCGTTCCTTTGACAGACTCGCGCGCCTCTATTATTGCTTCGATTATCCCCTCGCCGACATTCTTGACCGAAAGCATGCCGAACCGTATACGTCCGTCTTTTGTTGAGAAGTTCTTTTCGCTTCTGATTACTGAAGGAGGATCCAGCACAATGCCCATCTCGCGGCAGTTTCTTACATAATCCGCCGTATGCTTAGCGTCTCCGGCCATGCTGGTCATCAGTGCAGCCATGAATTCAGCCGGATAGTGAGCCTTCAGGTAAGCGGTCTGGTAAGAGATCACCGCATATGCCGCAGCGTGCGATTTATTGAACGCATATGAAGCAAACGTGACCATGTCTTCAAATATGGTCTCCGCAGCTGCTGCAGGAACGCCGTTTCTTGCGCACCCGGCAATCTCAACATTGCCGTCTTCATCCGTCTTGCCGTTGATGAAGTACTGCTTCTCCTCAAGCATGACCTGCATCTTCTTTTTGCTCATCGCGCGGCGGACAAGGTCTGAACGTCCGAACGAATATCCGCCGAGGTCACGCACTATCTGCATTACCTGCTCCTGATATATCAGGCAGCCGTATGTGACTCCGAGGATAGGTTCGAGATGCGGATCCACATATTTCACGTGATCCGGATGTTTCTTGTTGTCTATATATTTAGGGATCGAGTCCATCGGTCCCGGTCGGTACAGCGCTATTCCCGCAACTATGTCTTCAAAGCAGCTCGGCCTCAGGTTCTTCATGAAGTCTGTCATGCCGCCGCTCTCCAGCTGGAACACGCCCTTTGTGTTGCCATCAGATATGAGTTTGTAAACCTCAGGATCGTCGAAGTCCATGGATGAAAAATCGATGTCGATGCCGTGGTTAGCTTTGATCATGCGCAGCGCATCGCGTATGACCGTGAGGTTCCTGAGTCCGAGGAAGTCCATCTTGAGGAGTCCGAGCTCCTCTATGGTCGTCATGTTGAACTGTGTGGCTACGCCCTTGTCGGATGAATAAAGCGGCACATACTCATCGAGCGGCATCTTCGAGATAACGATGCCTGCAGCATGAGTCGAAGCGTGACGCGGCAACCCCTCGAGAGCCATAGAAAGGTCAAGCACCTGCTTTACGAGAGGCTCATTCTCATATCTCTGCCTGAGGTCAGGGTTGACCTCGAGAGCCTTGGCAATAGTAATGCCAAGCTCATTCGGGATCGCTTTCGCTATCGCATCACCCTCTGCATAGGTCGCGTCAAGAGCTCTTGCTATGTCTCTGACAGCCGCCTTGGCCTTGAGCGTACCGAAGGTTATGATCTGCGACACCTTATCCTTGCCATATTTGCGTATTACATAATCGATGACTTCCTGGCGTCTTTCGATACAGAAGTCTATGTCTATATCCGGCATGCTCACGCGCTCCGGATTAAGGAATCTCTCAAAGATGAGACTGTATTTTATCGGATCTATCTCGGTAATATCAAGGCTGTAAGCCACGATGCTGCCCGCAGCGGATCCTCTGCCCGGCCCGACTGCGATCCCGTGGGATTTCGCATAATGGATGAAGTCCCAGACTATGAGGAAATATTCCACATAACCCATGCCTTCTATCACCTTGAGCTCAGTCTCGAGTCTCTGCCTGTATATGCTTTCAGGATCCATCGCTTCGGCTCCGTAACGCTTCACAAGGCCTTTATAGCAAAGCTCCCTCAGATAATCGTCTGTGCTTCTTCCGTCAGGAGGTATGTACTCAGGCAGGTGATAATTTCCGAATTCGAACTCTACATTACATCTTTCGGCGATCTCATGTGACCTGTCAATCACTTCAGGCATATCAGGAAAGAGTTCCCTCATCTCAGCTTCAGACTTAACGTAAAACTCGTCGTTCTCAAACCTCATGCGGTTCTCATCGGTGACCTTTGCCTGGGTCTGGATGCACATCAGCACGTCCTGGGCCGTTGCATCACTCCGCCTCATATAGTGAGCGTCATTTGTAGCTACGATAGGGATCCCCGTATCATCGCTGATCATCTTCAGCCCGGTCATGACGGTTAAATCCTCTTCGAGATGGTGGTTCTGTATCTCGAGGAAGAAATTGTCTTCTCCGAATATATCTTTCAGCTCAAGTGCTTCCCTTTTTGCACCGGCATAATCTCTTGCAAGAAGCAGCCTCTGCACATTGCCCGCCAGACAGCCTGAAAGGCAGATCAGTCCTTCGCTGTACTGTCTCAGAAGCTCCTTGTCTACACGAGGCTTGTAGTAAAAACCATCAACATAGCTCCTGGAAACTATCTTTACGAGGTTGCTGTAGCCCTTCTGATTCTCGGCAAGGAGTATAAGGTGACCATACCCGCGGTCTTTATCCGGATCCTTGTCATAAAGGGTCCTCGCAGCCGTGTATACCTCGCAGCCTATTACGGGTTTAATGCCCGCTTTTTTACACGCCTTGTAGAAATCGACCACTCCAAACATGGCTCCATGATCTGTAATGGCGCACGAATCCATGCCGAGCTCCTTGACATATTCAGGGAGCTCGGAGATCCTGCTCATTCCGTCAAGCAGGCTGTATTCAGTATGCAGATGTAAGTGCGTAAACATTTATTTCCCGTTATATCTGAAAGCAAGCATGGTGATGTCGTCGAACTGCTCCGCATCTCCTGTAAATCCGTCTATTGATTCCCTGACGTTTTTCAGGAGCTCATCAGGAACAGCCCCGCTGTTACGGTTAAGCGCGGCGACAAGCCGGTCTTCTCCGAATAGCTTCATATCTCTGTTGGCAGCTTCTGTGACACCGTCTGTATATACGAAGAGCGAATCTCCCGGATCAAGCCTGAAGCTGCGCTCCCTGAATGTGATATCATCCAGTGTTGCGAGAGCCGGCGAATGCCTGTATCTGACAAGCTCGTATATGCCGCCGTTCTCTCTTATAGCCGGGTGTTCATGCCCTGCATTGATCTCAACACATTCACCGGTTTCAAGATCTATCAGCACCATCCACGCAGTGACAAAGAGTTCCATGTCATTGCTCTCTATCAGCTTTTCATTAACAGCACGGAATGCTTCAGCCGGGCTCATTCCCTGCTTCATGCTGTATTTTATCAGTATCTTTGTCGCGACCATGAAGAGTGAAGCCGGAACGCCTTTGCCGGAAACATCTGCAATTACAAGAGCCAGATGCCTGTCATCCGTCATGAAGATGTCATAGAAGTCACCGCCTACCTCTCTGGCCGGTACCATCGATGCGGCCAGATCGAATTCCTCAAGTTTATCATACTGCATGCCCAGCTTAGGAAGTATGCCCATCTGGATCTTTGCTGCAGCATTAAGCTCACCGCTGACCCTTTCTTTCTCAGCTGTTATCGATGAAAGTTCTTTTATATACTCCCTGAGGTCAATATCCATCTTTGTGAAAGCGTCAGCCAGCGTCTCCAGTTCATCATTAGTGTGAATATCTATGCTCACCGCCTCTTCACGTTCCAGGTTTCCGACCATTGCCTCTGCACTTCCGGTCAGCATCACTATAGGCTGTATGAATTTTTTTCTGATAAGCCTGTAGACGATCAGCATGGCGATCGCCGAAAGAACAGCTGATGCAAGGAATATAGCAAGGATGAACTGCGAAACTATCGTTCTCAGCTCTATCTCCGGACGTGTCACACAAACGACAGCATTGATACTTCCATCACCGCCATACAGAGGCGCAAATGCACTTATGTAGTCCTCGTTATCACTGTACGTCCTGACAAGATTTTTTCTATGGACTCATCTTCCGAAGGACTGAAATCATAGTTCGCGCTGTATTCCCAGTATGTACCCGTGCGGTCACCGAGATCGTATGAACCCTCGCCGCCTTTAGTGTCCCAGACATAAATCGCCTCATCGCCATCAGGTACAAACACGCTGATATCTGTCAGTCTTACCTCATCCCTGAATGATGTCAGGAATACTACGGTATTAACATAGTATTCATCCTTTATTCCTGTTCCTATGTAATCCGGAACAGTATCCCCTTTTATGACATGTGATATTATGCCCGCGTAATCACTTGTATCCTCGTGATAATGGCGTCTTGAAAGCACAGAAAAACCATAGGTCACCGGCAAGCTGACCACGATAGTAAGCAGCAGTGTGAAAATGATCATACCGCGTATTGTTCTGCGTCCTATACTTTCTCTTTTGTCATCCCTAAACATGGATAAAGTATAACATATCTTGCTCTTTGACTTCTGATATTTACGAATTTATTGTCTCCATTTATTGCCACGATTCGGCAGTTAGATGTACAATACTTGGGTAAAAATATTAAGGGGTCATGGACAGCAAATGGTTTATAACAGCATTCTCGAGGCTATGGGCAACACCCCGATGATACGCCTCAATCACATCAATCCGCCAACAAACGCAGAGGTTCTCGTCAAGTTCGAAGGACTCAATGTCGGAGGTTCCATTAAGACAAGGACCGCATACCAGATGATACTGGCAGCCGAAGAAGCAGGAGTCGTAGGACCGGGCTCTATAATCGTCGAGCCTACCAGCGGTAATCAGGGCATAGGCCTTGCCCTCGTCGGAGCAGTGCGCGGTTACCGCACTATTATTGTAATGCCTGATTCCGTCAGCATAGAAAGGCGCAAGCTTGTACAGCATTACGGTGCGGAAGTAGTTCTCGTTCACGATGACGGAGATATCGGAAAGTGCATACACGAATGCCTCGCAACGGCAATGAAGATGAAAGAGCAGGACAAGCACGTATTTGTTCCGCAGCAGTTCATAAACAAGAACAACATTGTAGCTCAGAAGACAACGACTGCCCGCGAGATACTCGAACAGGTCAACGGGCCGATCCACGGATTCTGCTCGGGCATCGGTACCGGAGGCACGATCACAGGCATAGGCGAAGTGCTTAGAGAACATAATCCGGACATTGAGATCTGGGCAGCAGAGCCTGAAGACGCTGCCATACTTGCCGGAGGCAGTATCGGCACGCACGTCCAGATGGGCATCGGAGATGGCCTGATCCCTGACATACTGAACACGGAAGTCTATGACAACACATGCATAATCCCTGATGATAATGCCCTCGATATGGCAAAGCGTCTGGCGAGTGAAGAAGGTATCATGTGCGGCATTTCATCCGGCACAAATGTAGTCGCGGCAATCATGCTGGCAGAAAAGCTCGGCCCGGGCAAAACAGTTGTAACGGTACTCCCGGATACAGCAGAGCGCTACTTCTCCACCCCACTGTTCGAAGAATAACAAAAAATATAAAAAGCGGCTGTAAAAGTCATGCCGCGGAGTACGGCTCTCGCCTCGCTGCGGCTTAACGCAGCGGTACTAAGCTCTGGCTTCACAATATCTGACGATATTGCTCGCCAATCGCTAAGTGCCGGCTGCCGCAGAGCCTCCGCTTCACGACTTTTACAGCCGCTTTTCTATTGTATTTTTATTTGATTCCGCGCTCTTTCTTGAGCATGGCGATCTTGAGCTTCTTGATGCACTCCTTTACATCGTCTTCAGTATAGTTGTTCTCACCGACGATGTTGGACTCGATGCCTTCAGGATTCTTGTTGAAGTCAACTACATTGTCGAGATACGGGCTCTCAACAACAAAGGTTCCTGCGGTGCCGCTCCAGTTGAGACCTGCAACAGGAATTCCCCTTTCGCCTATCTCATTGACACAGTTTACATAGTCTACGTCAAGGTTGCCCCATCCGTCTGTCTCAACGATGACTCCGTCAGGTCTTGCGCACTCAGCTACTACTGCAGCTGTCCTGGAGCATCTGATCTTTTCTTCGTTGCCCTCAGGCGATCCGAATACCAGAACTCCCATCAGGTCGATTCCTGGATCCTCACCAAGCAGTTTGATCAGAGGATCTCTGAAATGGTGAAGGCTTGTTTCTTTTGTCGAAGGACCTACTCCCATATTGCACCTCCTTAGTTCATCGCCTTGATGGCACCGTCTCTGAACTCGTTAGGAGTCAGCATGACAGGCATCGCGCCGTAATCTATAAGTGACTTTCCTCCCTCAACACCGCATGGCTGATCAGGGAAGATCCATGTATCGAGCATTGCACCGTGAGCGATCATCTCCTTGATGACCAGCACTTTCTTCTGACCCGGACGGATCCTGTCATAATACTCGTGTCTCTCTGTGCACTTTGTGCCTTCAAACTTCTTGAGCTGTGGTCTGAATTCGTTCATCCACTCCTCTACCATTCTATATGCATCGATGATGGCGTATCTCTCCTGGCCCATTCCCTTCTTAAAGGTAATGTCGAAGGAGATGATGAAGTCGTCATCAGCCGGAGTGCCTGCTCTGTTGAGATAGAGCATGTCTTTAAGGTTGCCCTCGGATGAGCCGAACTCGTGTGCCTGCTCACCGTCAACGTCAACACCCGTAGGCATGACGTAAACGCCTGTGATTGTGTGGGTCGTGCCTTCTCCGCACTTGCCCAGCACCTTGACGGATATCGGGATGATATCCATGATGGTATTTGTATATCTGTCATGATCACCCGGTTTGATGATCTGGATGTCTATCTTTTCAATGACTTCGCTATGTTTTGCGGCCAGCTCGTCTAGACCGTCTTTTGTTATGGTCATTTTGCCGTCTGTAGTGATCTTGTTCTCGTCTCCGAACTCAACATCATCCATATGGAATGCCCTGATCACTAATCTTCTCAGTTCAATGTCTTCCATTGTATATTATCCTCTTGAGCATAATGCGTTAGCTTTAAAGCCTCTTTTGTAAAAATGGGGCTGATTTCTCAGCCCCATCTTCGGAATAGTCCGATGTCCTATTCGTTTTTCTCTGTACGTCAGTACTAGATAACTGCGTGATATTCGAATGGCAGCGATACGATCTTGCCCGGAGTCTCGATTGTCTCGAGGAGCTCGAGGGAAGCTTTTACGATAGCTGTCTGCATCTCGACATCATGCGGAGCACCTGCGTTCGCCCCCATCGGAACCATAGGTGCTGCTGCTCTTGGTGTACCAGCCTGTCTTACTACTGGAGGAAGTGCTGCAATAATGACTGTAGGTATACCAACAGATTCGATTGCTCTCTGCACGATTGTTGCAGAGCGGTGGCAAGTTCCTCATCCAGCGGTGAGGAGACACGCATCTACGCCCTCCTCTTTAAGCATGTTAGCAACTGCAGGACCTGTCTCGTTAGTGAACTTCTCAATGTTTCCGCCGCCGCCCATGAAACCAGCATGGTATGGTGCGCAAGCCTTGATGAAGCCCTCTGCTGCGAGCTCTTTAAGTCTTGTGATTGGGAACATGCAGTTGATGTCTTTGTTTACATCTGAGTTATCGTAACCACCGTGGGTTACCATCAGCTCTTCCTCTGTCGACTCGTTAGGAATCTTTCTCCATGTGAAGTCTCCGGCGAGGTTGAATCTCTCCTGGTCTACTCTGTGAACGCCGGCAGCTGTTGCGAGAGCAACTGTCATCTCGCTGAGCGGCTTTGTTACAGGAGCCCATACTGACTTAGGAGTGATAGGTACGAAGATCTCAGATTGTAATCCTTTTACAACTGTCATACTCATTTTGAATAAACCCTCCTATTTGGTTTTACTTTGCATTTCGTTCTGGAGTTCTCTGGAATGTTCGATCGTCTCAAGATATCTTTCGTTGACAGCAGAACTCTCCTGTTCAATGAAACTCATATTCCAGGCTACTTCCTGACCTATTTCGAGGTCGTAATCAGAAATTATCATCCTCTTTGGAATCCTGAGATGTCCCAGTCTGCCCTTGAAGTCGATGGCTACGCTTCCGTCATGGACTTCCACGATAACGCCTTCCATTCTGATTATCCTGTCACCATATTTCATATCTATTTATGATCTCCCTTTTCAGATTAGTCGTATTTAGCTTTTCTCTTCTCACTTATTGGCAGTGACTGCTCGTTCTCAACGAGTTCCATCTTTGTGCCGTAAGCCTTTTCGATCAGCTCTACGTTGTTCTCCTTAACTGCGTGTGTGTACTGTCTCTCAGGTGCCTTGATGCTCTCGCCGGCCATCTTAGCCTTCAGCATAGCCAGACCTCTGATAGCGTCTTCGTGGCAGAGTGTGTTGCATGCAAGTACTTCGTTCTCGATACCGGACATCGACTTGTTGTTGTCTACCATAGCATCGCAGTACTTGTTACCTGTTACGAGAGCTCCCTGTACAGCGCAGAATGAGAATCCGACAACCGGAACGCCTCTCTTACCGATCTGCTCGATATGGGAAGTGAAGTCTACGTGGTTGTTTCCGAATCCCTCTGTTGTAACGAATGCTCCGTCTACGTTCATGGACTCTACCATCTGGCCAAGTCTTCTTGATACGTAGAACTTGTCAGTGTTAGCCTGCGGCGAACCAACAAAGATAACGCCTACCAGGTCAACGTCGTCATCGTGAATTGCTTCGTAAACCAGTGGCTCTCTCCAGTAATGTCTGGACATTTCCTTCGAAGCCGGTCCGATGCATGTCAGTGCGTGGATGCAGCCGTCCATTACCTCGAGAGGGTTAGCAGCTACAGGAACGTTACCGAGGTCTACGTTCGGCTTAGCTCCGAGTACGCCAACTGGCTCTGTCGGGAACAGGAAGTTATCGTGCATAGCGCCCTGGCCCATGATTTCCTTAACGATAACGATTTTCTTCTTTCCAGGTCTTCTAACCTGCTTCATTGTCTGAGTCTCTACAACCTGCTCATCAGTGAGATCCTTCTTCATTGCGTTTCTGATCTCCTGAGTTACGTGGTCAACTGCAGTATGAATAGCGATAGGGCCCGGTCTCTCCATGTTCTTCTTGTTGTCGATTACGGCATGAGCTCTGATCATGATTTCGCCCTTGTCTACTGCACCAGGACGTCCCCACATCATGTTCTCATCGATGTAGCCTTCCGAAGAACCGAATTCACCAACCTGTACTCCCTCTTCAGTGATACCTGTTACTACCATTACTACGCCGTCGAGAACTCTTGTAACGCCTTCACCAAGCTCATAATCGTCTTCCTTAGTAGCGATCGGCTGGATATCCATTACTGTCTCAGAGTATACGTGGTAGTTGTCAGGTGTGATCACGTCGAGTTCGAGGCTGTGAACGAGCTTCTGAGCTTCAGCGCCCTCAGTAGCTGCTGCCTTACGAACGTACAGTGTTGTTCCTTCGATCTTGGTCTCGTCACCAAGAACTACCTTATCGATCTTGTAGTGCTTACGTGTCATCTCTCTGACTACTACAGCCTCACCGGTCTCCTCTGCTGCTGCAGGAGCTGCTGCTGCAGGAGCTGCTGCTGCTACAGGAGCTGCGACTGCACCGCCGCCGATTCCAGTAGGGATCTGGATGTCGATGTCCTTGCCCTCTCCGATGTGCAGGCTGATGTATCCGCCTGCTGCAGGAGCTGCAAATGCAGGAGCTGCTGCTACTGGAGCCTCTGCTGCTTCCTCAGCTGCAGGAGCTGCTTCAGCTTCCTCTTCTGCTGCATCGAACTTATCAACGATGTCCGGTGTAATAGGTGTGAGAGAATCAACAGTCTTTGTAAGCTTTGATCCATTAAGCACCTGGCCAAGCTTCAGTGCGCCATCAAGGTTCAGCAGTCCCGAATCTACCAGATCTGGGAAAATTGCCGGATCCTCAAAGTTTGCAGGTGTCAGTTCTGTTCCTGCCTCTGCTCTGCAGCAGAGTACTGCTGGATCGTTCGCATGCTGTTTAGCTGTTTCAGCTGTTATTGACATATCGATCTTCCTCCTAAAAGTTTTAGTTGCCTGTCTCACAATATGTGATGACAGTTATATAATTCCCTCCTCCCGGATCGTGATGGGGTTATCCGGGCGAAGATAATTAACAGTGATAACTTACTATTCTACAGTCTCGTTGTCCTCAACATTGTCTACAACATTGAGATCCTGGTCTACCTTCTTGGAGACCTTGAGTGTTCTGTAGAGCGGGTGACCAACTGCCATCATGGCAAGGTCTGTCATATGCATTACCTTGAGTCCCATCTTAGGACCGGATGCCATAACTGTGTTGGAGCAGTCAGAGCAGTTGCCGATGATGATGTACTCGCAGCCTGCCTTCTTGAACTCGAGGTTGTTTTTAACCTGTCCAGGGCAGTTTCCAGGACGCTCGCACTTGCGTGTTCCGTTTGGCATTTCAGCTGCCTGCTTGCAGTAGCAGACATGACCTACTGTACCATTGTACTTAGCAACGAGGTCTTCCATTCTCTCGAGGTTTCCGCCGCATGCACATACAAGGATACCGACCTTAGCGCCGTGGAGATCTCTGAACGGACGTGTTACAAGAAGTGCGCCTGTGCACTTTGTGATAGGATCGCCAAGCTCGCAAGCCTTTCCTGTGAAGGATCCGCCCATGATGACTTCGCCGTAACCTCTTTCATCGAAGCCGCCTGCTCTGTCGATCAGAGCCTGTACGCTTGTGCCTACAGGAACGTTCTCGAATACGTGTGCTTCGCTTCCACCCTTGATCATTCCTCTTACTGTGATGTTCTTGTCGATAAGAGGCTTCTGGTCTTCGATGGCTGATGCACAGCTGTAAACCGTCTCACTGTTGATTACTACAGCGTTTGCTGCTGATGGGAGCTTGTCCGGCTCGAGTTCGATGCCGAGGCACTCTCTTACTACAGCACGCTCCTCGCCCATCGGATAGATATCCGGGAGAAGATGTCTTTCGATAGCCGGATCATCCTTCAGAAGTGCGTCCAGCTTCTCAATTGTTGCTCTGTGTTTTTTCTTGATAGCGATGATGCCCTTGTCTGCTCCTGCGATCTCCATCAGATAATGGATACCTCTGAGCAGCTTAGCAGGATCTTCATCGATCTGCTGAATGTTGTGAGCGAGTCCAGGCTCACACTCGGAAGCGTTAACGAGAATGTAACCGTGGTCGAGAACCGGCTTATCATCCTTGCCGTTGTAGATCTTGATGAATGTAGGGAATCCTGCACCACCCTGTCCGATGATACCTGCTTCTTTGATCATTTCGAGGTTTGTGCCCTTCGGGATCTTTACATATTCATCAGGCTGCTCTTCATCCGGCTTGATGATGATCCTGTCTTCGAGGATCTCGACTACTTCGCCGTAAACGCTGGAGTGAACGTTTGCTCCGAGTCCGGTTGGTGTCGCGATCAGTGTGCCCTTCTTTACCTTGTCGCCTACCGCTACAACCGGAGCGCATGGTCTGCCTACGGCACCCTGCTTCAGTAACATCTGAATGTTTTCCATAATACTTGATCTCCTTTGTCTTAAGACACGCAAAAAACGCCTTTTTTGACAAATCCATAATATCACTTATATTTATCGCTAGCAACATTCCGTATTCAAAAAACATATCGGGAACCTATAGAAAATAAGGCTTTCACGGCACTCTCTTTTTTATAGTTTTGCCGATTAAAATTTCTTAATCAGGCATTAAGTAAAAGTGGATGCGAGGAGCTGTTATATCATTGACGCTTATTATTGTTTGCGATATCATACATTATGAAGATAAATGATCTTCAAGCACTATTTACACGTGTAATAAGTAATAATTACTAGGGAGGTAATTACCTATGGCAAAGTATCTTGAGCCAAAGATCAACTATGACCTTTATAACAAGGACGTCGTAAGAACGATCGAGGCACATACAGAGGGCGAGTACTGCAGAGTCGCTCTCGACTGCCCGGATGTACCGGGATCAACCATGATAAACAAAAAGCATTATCTCGAGAGACACTATGATCATCTGAGAACAATGCTTATGTTTGAGCCACGCGGACACCACGACATGTTTGGAGCTTTCCTTTGTGAGCCGATCAACCCTGAAGCTGATTTCGGTATCTTCTTCATGGACGGCGGCGGATACCTCAACATGTGCGGACACTGCACCATCGGAGCTGTTACAGCTATCCTCGAGGGCGGCCTCATGGCTATGAACGAGCCTATCACTCACGTTACTCTCGAAGCTCCTGCAGGACTCATCAGAACTACAGCGACATGCAAGAACGGCAAGGTAACAGGCGTTACACTGACAAACGTTCCTGCATTTGTTTACAAAGAAGACCTCGAGCTCGAGTATCAGGGCAAGAAAGTCGTATACGACATCTGCTTCGGCGGTTCCTTCTTTGCTCTCGTAGATACAGAAAAGAACTTCGGACTCAAGGTTGGCGTTGACACAGCCAAGTTCCTTACAGAGTTTTCAAGCTTCGCTCTTCAGGAGATCAACAAAACTATCCCGATCCAGCATCCTGAACTCGACATTACATCAGTTGACCTCATCGAGAACTACTGCACAACGGACATCGACTTCAAGGAGACTTGCCCGGAAGCAAAGTTCGCTCTTAAAAACCTCGTAGTATTCGGCGAATTCGAAAATCCTCAGCTCGACAGATCACCTTGCGGCACAGGTACTTCAGCTAAGCTGTCCTGGCTCTATAAGCATGGTGAGCTCGGTGTTGGTGATTGCTTCGTTTACGAATCGTTCATCGGAACAAGATTCATCGGAAAAATCGCTTCCGAAGGTCCAAAGGTTGGTGAATTCGACACCATCATCCCACAGGTCACAGGCGCTGCATACCTCTGCGGCGAAGCTAAATGGTTCATGGATGATGATGACCACATGACAAAGGGCTTCTCGATCTAGTTGATCGCTTTACACATGTAAAACCTAAGGCCGGCAGAAATGCCGGCCTTTTGCTTCACCTAATCTGTTGAAAAACAGACTTCAGATATTGACATTTGTCCTTCTTCGTTGTAACATTTGACAGTCGCGAAAAGATATGCGCGCGTAGCTCAGTGGATAGAGTGGCTGACTACGAATCAGTAGGTCGCGGGTTCGAATCCCTCCGCGCGCACCATAAGAGCCTTGGAATCACACGATTCTAAGGCTCTTATTCTTTTCCTGATTAGGCGAAAAACTATAGTTTTATCACTTTTTTATCACTATTAATTTGGATTTGATGATACGTAGCTGGGTTCATATCAAAATAGTTGTGGTTCTGTTCATAGACTATCAGCCGCATTAAAAGCCTTTTTGTTCATATTATGTATCACTACACCTGTCAATATCAGTATTGCTCCAATAATACTGTTTATTCTGAACGGCTCAGCGAGTACGACAGTTCCCAGAACTGCCGTAGTAAGCGGATTAAGTGCTGTCAGAACACCTGCTGTTTCTGAAGATATAGTTCTCTGTGCCACCGGCTGCATGGCGAATCCAAAACTCGAACAAATAACAGCCAGCATCAGAAGCAAGCCCCATTCAGCCGGAGTCTTGGGAAGATGCGGGCTTTCCGCCGCGACCGATCCGATCATTCCAAAAAGACCCATGAAGCCCACATACAGGATCCCAACCACGAATGCATCACATTTTTTTGACTCTCTGTCTGTCACTATTATCGCTCCGGTATACAACAGTGCGGCGATCATGCACAGTATTTCTCCGATGCCTATCCTGCCGCTCATATCACCCATAGCAATTGATCCAACACCTGCAAGGCAAAGGATCGCGCTCACGATCGTGATCCTGCCTGGCCTTCTCCAAAGCAATACTGCTTCAAACAAAGGAACCAGCACTACTGCAGAATTCTCGATGAAAGACGCAGTTGATGTCGTTGTGTGCTTCAGACCGTTCAGTTCCAGAGTCATTATCATGAAATACATCAGTCCAAGCAAAGCCCCTGCCCTCAGATTCCGATGATCGTCTTTGACAGCTGTGATGACTCTGCGGCCGAATAAAGCAAACAAGATAAGGAACGCAGTCAGAGATCTGACTCCCAGAAGATTAAGCGGCTCCATCGTCTGCAAAAGCATTTTTGAGAAAATGAACGACGACCCTCTGGCGACAGCCACCGCTGCCATCAGAAGTATCGCCGCTCGCATTGTTAATTTCTTTTTCTGACTGTTCCCCTCAGTCATGTATTTTCTCCGGATCGATCAATCCTCAGGTGTCTGCAGCTTGTGATATCCGGTCTGCTGTCTCGCCTCTTTGAGAGTCACTCCCGCTTCGATCTTAGCCATGATCTGCTGCTCGACAGCTTCGATCTCGAGAGCGACCTTGAGTACCTCCTCTGCCCTTTTGAATGGAACTACTACGACGCCGGTGTTATCCGCACATATCAGATCTCCAGGACATACCTGCACGCCGGAGATGCTTACAGGCTCGTTGATGTGATCTACATAGACTCTGTCCTTGCCTGTAACCATGTAGATGCTCTTGCTGAAGATAGGATATTTGAGCTTACGGATAACATTGATGTCTCTGCACACGCCGTCTATTACTGTGCCGGCGATCCCGTGCTTTGTGGCATAATAGCTCATTATGTCTCCCCAGACCGTGCAGTCAAGGCGGCCGTTATTATCGATAACGGCAACTTCGCCAGGCAGTATATCGTCTATGAAGTCTCCTACGGTTCCCTTCACTTCCTCACCGCATGGTGCATAGTGTATGGTGAATGCCTGTCCGCAGATATAAGTATCAGGAACGACAGGGTGGATCCCCAGGCAGCCGCCTGTGATGCGCAGCTTGTCCATAGCGTCCGAGATGCTCGGTGTGTCAAGCTTGCTGAATGCTTCGATTATTTCTTTAGGTAATGTCAGTTCAGGTTTCATAGCCTATTCCTTTCTATCTTCAGAGTCCGTTTCACTGAGAGTGTTTTTTTGATCTATTTGTCTGAAAGCTTCTCTTCTACAAGCTTGTCAAATCCATACACTTCCATAGTGCTCATTCCTGCAAGTAGTTTTTCCCGTACTTCTATTTCGTAGTCATACTTCTTCAGGGCTTTTGCGAAGATCTCGTCTTCATTCTCCTGTGGGATAACTACTACGCCGTCGCAGTCACCATAGATGATGTCTCCCGGTCTGACTGTCACTCCACCGCATACCACTGGTACATAAACTCTACCAAGGCTTTCCTTGACCGTGCCTCTCGGATTGAACGCCTTGACGAACACCGGGAGGCCAAGTTCCCTGATATCTTCGGAGTCGCGGCAGCTGCCGTCGATCACTACTCCTGCAATACCCTTTACCTTACATGCCGTCGCCATCATGTCGCCGAAGTGTCCTGCTTCGGTGAATCCCTTGCAGTCAAACACAAGCACATCTCCGGCTTTAGCCATTTCCATACCCTGATGAAGCGCCAGATTATCTCCCGGGAAACACTCCACCGGCACAGCTCTGCCTATCATCTTAGACTTCGGATCTATAGGCTTGATCCTCGAATCCATGACTGAATTCCTGCCTGCTGAGTCTGCCACGTTTCCTGTAGGCAATTTCAGTAATTCTGCTCTTTTGTTTTCTGTAAGTACCATATCTGTATCCTTCTTTCCGGAGTTACTTCTTCAGCATTTTTTCATAGTCGAATTTATCATCTGTACCAAGGATGTCACCCGTGGCGAGTATCTCTGCGAGCATCGCTTCTTCCTTGTCATAAAGTTCCTCAGCCTTGGTCAGTACTTCGTCCACATGCTCCCACGGAACTATGACTACTCCGCTCCTATCGCACATGACTACATCACCCGGTCTCACCTGTACACCACCGAACGAGATCATCTCATTGGTACTCTGCTCCATCACTCTGCCTCGTGCAGTCGCAACCACACAGCCCCTTGCATATACAGGGAAATCTGCATCGATTATATCGTCGAGATCTCTGCAGCAGCCATCGATGACTACTCCTTTGACCTTGCGCATCTTTGCGCTGTTAGCGAGGATCCCGCCCCAGCAGGATGTATCGAGCCTGCCGCCATTATCTATAACAATGATGTCTCCCGGCTCGGAAGCTACTATGGCATTCATGCCCAGATGATGCTTGTTTTTAGTCTCGCCTGCAGCACACATCTTCATGGTGACTGCTCTTCCTACCATACGGCCCCAGCGCTCCATCATGGGACGGATGCCATAGGTCGCTCCGTGTATCCCGTAAAAGTCGCAGGCATCGCTCACATTTGTAGTCGACAGTTTCTCGAATCTCGTTCTATACTTTTCGTCAAATATGCTCATCTCAGACCTCCTCTATTTCAGCTTTGCCAGCGCGGCTTCTATCTTATCCATTCCTTCTTTTATCGTCTCTACTGAGACCGGATATGCGAATCTTACGGTATTCGGCGCTTCGAATGCATCTCCAGGGACTACTGCAACACCTGCTTCCCTGAGCAGATACTGGCTGAAGCCCTGCGCATCGCCGATCTTAACATTTTCATCTCCGTCAGTATAGGTCTTATCGAACCAGCAGCTTACATCAGGCATGAAGTAGAACGCTCCGTCAGGCATGCCTGCCTTGATCCCGGTTACTGCATCAAGACGCTGCTTCATATAGTCGCGTCTCTTTTCGAACGCCTGCCGCATCTCCTCGACCTCGGTATCGCATTTCTCAAGAGCTGCTATGCCTGCCCACTGTACCATGGTCGTGGAATTGCTTGTCGAATGGCCCTGGAAGGATATCATACCCTTGATGATATCTGCAGGTCCTGCTGCATAGCCGAGCCTCCAGCCCGTCATGCAATACGCCTTGGCAAATCCATTAAGTGTAATCGTTCGATCATAAGCATCCTGTGAGATGGATGCGATGCTGACATGCTTCTTATCTCCATATATCAGCTTCTCATATATCTCATCCGAAAGGATATACATCTCATGCTCTTTGGCGAGCTCGGCCAATGCCTTCAGTTCTTCTTCGTTGTACACCGCTCCGGTAGGATTGTTCGGCGTATTGATGATGATCGCCTTTGTCCTGTTCGTTATGGCTGCCCTGATGTTATTGATCGACAGATGATAATCCTCAGCGCTCTCTACAACGATAGGGACTGCCTCAGCAAGTTTGATCATCTCTACATAACTGACCCAGCAAGGTGCCACCACTATCACTTCATCTCCTGGATCGCAGATCGTCATTACTGCATTGAATACCGCCTGTTTGCCTCCTGTCGAAACACAGATCTGTTCAGCGGTGTAATTAAGACCGTTGTCTTTCTTGAGTTTGGCTGCGATGGCTTCTCTGAGAGGCGTGATGCCTCCGACAGCCACATATCTTGTTTTGCCTGTATCAGTCGCTTCTTTAAGGGCTTCCCTTACAGCTGCCGGTGTATCGAAATCCGGTTCTCCGACATTGAATGAAATAACATGCTCTCCTCTTGCCTTCATTTCCGATACCATGCCGTTAAGTGTGCTTGTTGCGGATGGTGTCATTCTTTTAATTCTCTGTGAAATCATTGCTTGTCTCCCGTTTTTTACCTTATTAACTTGGCTGCACTATGTTGTGCTCACGTTGTCGACAATTATTTTTTCCGGCTTCGGTTGTACCATTCCGAAGCCGTTTTTTGACTTTGTTCAATTGTTACTTTGAATCATCCTAACATTCAGAATGAACGCCTGGAAACCTCTATTGCCGTATCTCCTACAGAAGACAGATGCTGTCTGAGTGCCTCCTCTGCCTTGGCTTCATCGCCATCAATTATCGCATCTATTATGGCACTATGTTCCCTCAGTGACTTTTCACTGCGGCTCACGCCTTTAGCGCTTATCCTTCTGACACGCTCGCACTGCGAATTTAGATTTCCTGCAAAACTCCGGATCCTTGGACTGCTTGCGCTATCCACTATCATTCCATGCAGTTTTCTGTCCGCAGTGTGGAAGAGCTGCCAATCATTCTTTTCATATGCTTCCTCAAAATCCTTCTTTATATATTGGAGCTCTGTTCTGTCCAGTCTGCTGAATCCCTTTCTGAGGCACCAGCACTCTATCATCGATCTTAGTTCATATATCTCATCGACATCTGAAGGCGACACCTGTGAGACAAAACTCCCTCTGTCCGGATAACTGATTATGAGGCCTTCTCTCTCAAGCTCTCTCATTGCCTCCCTCAGAGGAGTCCTCGATATCCCCAGATCCTTTGCTACAGCTATCTCTGAAATAGGAGTGCCAGGCTTAAGCTCATCAGCAAGAATCGCCTCTTTTAAGTAATGATATGCAACATCCTTTTTACTACTCATCATCCGCCTCCACATTGTCGACAATTTGAATACATCTGTTATTATGATACTGTATTTTTTTCGTATGTCAAGTCATTTTTTCATTTTGATCTATTAATCGATGGCAATTTTATGATCAATGATAAAAGAAAAAACATATTGTTTTTAGTTTTTGGGTATTGCCTTTGAAAAAAACGTATAGTACAATCCAGTTGTTCGCAGATTGTCGACAACATGTGAACAACTGCTATCCACTGAGGGCCTGCCCTGCAGGCAAGTACCACCTCACATAATAATAAGGAAAGGTGAAAAAAATGAGCAACAATCAAAAGCAACACAAAGTCCAGTTTTATCTGGGTGATATCGGAGCAATAATCCCTTTTGTGGTTATGCTCGTCATACTTGTCGCACTTGTAATATCAGGCCATAAATCTGCACAGAACTATTGGACAGCAGCATTTTCCGGAATCGTAGTTGCATATCTTCTCTGCAAAGACAAGCACGAATTCAATTCAATGATGTTCCGCTCACTTCAGGATAAGATGTTTGCCCCACTGTTCCTGACATTTATCTTCTCAGGAATCTTTAGTAAATCACTAACCATTGGCGGTCTGGCCAAGGGAATCCTGTGGGCTGCTACAAAAATCGGTGTCGGTCCGGCATTCTTCCCTGCCGCAATGTTTATTATAGGATGTATTCTTTCCACCTCGATGGGAACATCCAGCGGTACTATTGTAGCAATGGTCCCTATCTTTCTCCCTACTGCAGTTGCTCTAGGCTGTAATCCTGTTGTAACGATAGGTGCAATCGTAAGCGGAGCATATTTCGGAGATAATCTTGCTCCTATTTCTGACACAACGATCGCTTCAGCAGGTACACAGGGAATCTCTGTTGGTGAATGTGTGCGTACAAGACTTAAATACTCTATTTCAGCTGGATTACTGACACTTATAGTCCTTGTATTCTTCGGCTTTACCAAACAGGTAGATCCTATGATCATCGAGTCAGTAGCGGAAACCAATCCTACCAGCCTGATTCTGATCATTGCTCCTATCCTGCTCATCATACTTGTAGTAAAAGGAGTTGATCTTATTCCTGCACTGCTGATCGCTACAATCACATCAATAGTGCTCGGACTTGTCACCGGTCTCATAACTCTTGAAAATGTTTATGATGTTGAAGGTATAGTTGCAACAGGTACAACATCGATGATCGGTATCATGATGCTTACCACGTTCACATTCCTGCTCAATCGCTGTATAACCGAGTCTGGTGCAATGGACAACATGATAGGTAAACTCGCTGGACTTGCCAAAACACCTCGTTCTACGGAGCTGCTGCTTATTGCGATCTGCGCACTCATCGTAATTATGGTACCGTCCAACTCAACTGCTATCGTAGTAGCTGCACCGTTCGCTTACAGACTTATCAAAGCGCAGAACATGGAAAAGACACGCGGCTCAAATATTATGGATGGCATCTGTGTATCTGTCTCCGGACTTATCCCTTATGGAGCAGGTGTTCTGACAGCACACAGTCTGGCGATCTCCTGTGGAGTTATGCCTGAGACTTTCAGCCCTATTGATTTCATTCCATTCAACATATACAACATACTTCTGATCTGCGTGTTCATATTCGCAGGAATCACAGGCTGGGGTCGTAAGTTCACTGACCGCAGCAAAGATGATGATCAGATAGAAGCTGCATAGCATTACACAATAGATTCTATATGGCGACTCGTCTATAACCTCCGGACGGGTCGCCATGCAGGTATAATCGTTATTTAATATGTACATTTTCGAAGGAGCTACTTAAGATATGACAAATAAGGGATCAAGAGATAAGTATGCAGATGAGCGTCGTTTCTTCCCTATTATGGAGGAGTGCATATTCCTGGATCACTGCACTGGGGGAATATACCCCACCTACTCACGGGATGCAATGATCGATTATATCAAGAGAGGGTCTGAAACAGGTATGACCTTCGAGCAGTTTGCTGAATACTGGGTATACACAGACAGCGTTAGAAACGAAGTAGCTCATCTGTTCCACTGCACAGGAAATGACATATGCTTTGGTTCAAGTTCAACGCAGCTTTTTAACATCTTTATAAATGGGTTGGATCTCCAGCCTGGAGATAATGTAATAACCTCAAGTGCAAGCCACGAATCCGTTCCATTTATTCTTCTTAACCAAAGACAGAACGGAGTCGAGGTCAGGTTTGTTGATCCTATTGAAGGTGTTACGGATCCGGATCAGATTTTCAGTCTTGTGGATAGCAGGACTCGAGCAATATGTCTTAATCATGTTGAAAAGTTTAACGGATTCCGTCATGATCTGAAAATATACGGCGATTTCTGCAGAAGCCATGGTATTGCACTCGGTATAGATGCATCACATAGTGCAGGAGTGATGTATATTGATGTCAACGAGATGAATGTAGACTTTGTTACCTGCTCCGGATATAAATGGTTGATGTCTCCTCTGGGAATAGGCGCAGCATACATAAGTCCTGCTCTGCAGAAATCACTAAAGCTAGTTGATACAGGCTGGTGCAGCGAGAAAGAACGCTGGAACAAGAATGTTTATGAGCCTAATACCAGAACCAATGCTTGCAGATTTGAATGCGGTGGTCTGAGCATAATCGGCCTCATAGGTCTTGAATCAGCTGTTAAACACTATGCAAATCTTGGAAGCAGCGATGTTCAGGAATACGTTTTATCATTGTCCGATTATCTATATCAACGTGTTAATTTGTATCTCAAGGAAATAACAGTCTATGGCGATATTCCTAGTAGCAACAGGTCAAATATAGTATTTCTCTCAATACCTGAGAACTATGGATTGAATGAAAAGTTCATGGAATCCAAAGGAATACGCGCTCACTGCTTTAACAAGGGAACCCTGCTGAGAATCGGCCTGCACTACATAAATAACAAACGTGACATTGACAGTCTTATTGCGTTTCTTTCAAGCGTTGAACAAAATAATATATAATTCCTTTTGTATATACATTAAATATGGCTGAAGGTCCATAGGAAAGGATTTAAAAATGCCAAGAATAGCAGCAGTACAAATGAGCATGTCTGTGGATATGCACGAGAATTATGAAAAATCTCTGAAGTTTATAAAAGAGGCAGCAGAAGCAGGCTGTCAGATGGTATGCTTCCCAGAGGGACAGCTGACGCACTACCTGCCTCAGTTCCCGGGGCTTGATATCTCTGAATTCGGCATCCCTATTTATCACGAATATGTTAAAGGACTTTGCCATGCATGCAGGGACTACAACATAATAGGAGGCTTCTCTATCACACTTAAAGAGAACAAGAATTATTATCCTGTAAGCATGATAGTTGATGAGCAGGGTGACATCCTGACCGTACAGAAAAAGCATCACATAGTGCGTGCGTATCACTTCTATGAGCAGGACTATTACACACCGGGAAATGATGGATTCAAAGTCGTTGATACATCCATAGGCCGGATCGGCACTATAGTATGCTTCGACCGCCATTTTCCGGAGAGCTGGCGCACACTTGCCCTAAAGGGAGCAGACTTCGTCTTCACTCCTGTTGCGAACGAAAAGGCTGAACCGTCTGATGTCTTCCAATGGGAGATACGGATCCCGGCTTTCCAGAACAGCTTTAACACGCTGATGGTCAACAGAGTTGGTCTCGAGGGCGAAATGGACTATTGTGGGGAGTCGGTATTCTCAGATGCGAGCGGCAATGTAGTCGCGCTTGGAGATGACCAGGAAGGACTTGTTATTGCAGATCTTGACTTTGATGTGGCTGTGAAGATTCGAAGTGAAAAGCAATATATGCCTCTCAGGCGCTCTGATGTATTTGAACTGGACTAGTTGAAATGCCAATATCGCACTAAACAAAGAACACAGTTTTTGATCACACATGGCACTACCGGGGATATTGCCATCCCCGGTGTTGTTGTATAAATGCTATCCCGGTAGCAGATCATCTTGCGCCTCTATCATTTCGGATATCTTTAACGGGATCGTACATCCTGATACCAGTCCTTTTGATAGCATACTGCATAAGTTTTTCAAGAGCATTGCCCCAGACTTCTGCCCAGGTCTCTATGCTTCTGCCGCTGAGGATTCTGCACATTTCTGTAATAATGGCGACTGCTCTAACAAGAATGCTGTTATATTTTCTAGGATCGCTTTTACCGCCTGACTCTTTTATAGACTCAGCTGCAGGCTTCGAGATCAGTTCATGCTTTACTATCATGAGGCTGTCCCTTGGTGCTCCCCTCCTGATCGCGATATCCACCTGATTGTTCCATTTTTTTCGGAGTGCGTTTGTCTCTCTGATCTCTTTTGCCTTCGGGTTGTTCTTGCCGATCTTTTTCGTAGCAAGATACGGGCTGTTTTTCGGGAACATCTGCAACTGTTGATCCTCTCTCAAGGGCTGATTGATCTTGTCCGTGAAGAATGCTTTCGCTTGCTCAGTGAATCTTTTCTGCTTGAATATCGGCTTCTTCTTGTCGAAAAGGTGCTGTTCATAAACCTCGCCTTTGGGAACCATCGTGTATCCGGGCATCAGTTTTCCTTCGATCGTTGCTTCTTTTTTCGTCCTGAGATGTCTTCCATCCGGGTCGAAAAACATGTTGCGTGATGCGATCTTCTTCACCGGTTCGTCCAGTTTGTCACGCTCTGAGTAGATCAGATGGATGTGATAATTCGTCATATCATGGTTGTGATGGAGCGCTGCGACGCACTCAACACCGTACTCTTTCTTGAATGACTCAACGAAATATCTCAGCAGTTCATTCGGATCGATGCCTTCTTTGTAATAGACTTCCGGCAGAGCTATGATGAATTCTCTCGCCTCGATGCAGGTTCCGTCTGTGCCGGATCTGAAAAAGTCATCACGGTTCTCCTTAGCAAGCGCTCTCCAGTATTCTCTCGGCTGGGTCTCGTATGTCGCATAGAGATGTTCCTGCTTGGCCTCGTTGCTTATATAGCTGATCCTTCCCATTACGTTATGCAGTTTTTCATGTCTTATATAGCTTACTCGCTTCATTTAGTTTCTCCTTTGTTGTTCATTTCTATTTCAAATACTGTTTCCTTTTTCATCGCTAACATCATTGGATCCAGGGATGATAGCAGTCGCGGCTGAGGAGCTTGTGGGTAACCGGACTCGCTGCAGGGCTGTGGAAAAGTGGGACGGTCAGCTCGCTGTCCTTGCACTTTTCCATGGTTCTGCTCCGGTTATCCATAAATCCGCGGCCGTTTTTGCGCCGTTACTTGCAGACGGCGCCGCCCCTGCGAGGCGAAATACACAGAGTACGAACCGCAAGGTTTGTGCGATGGGTGTATTTCGCTCTCAGTCGGCGAGGCCTCTTAAATAGATGGATTTTTGCTTACTTCCTGTACTGCCCGAAGAAGGAGTCACTGTTGCTCCTGTTCGTATGCTCCTATATGGCTCCTCCTTACGTGCTCCTGTATGGCACCTGCTGCGTGCTCCTGCGTGTCATGACGTGTGTGCTCCTTCATGTCGTGATGTTCACTCCTGCCAAGGTAGCAAGATGGCAACATGGCAGCTTATATAAGTAACGCCGTCTTACCATCTTGCCAGCTACATCTGTTGCTCAGCGTCTTTGCAACACATGAACCATTTGTCGCCGATCCTCACGGATTCGATCCCGATGATCTTCATAGCATTGCGAAGTGTCTTCTCTGCGATCCCCTTCGCCTCTGCCTTTTCCAGAACATCTGAGCTCGCTATCATCTCTCCGTCCTCAGGTACCACTTCCTTGAGGAAATCGATAGCATCATAAGTCTTCTGTCCTTTGACCCCGGTCGGCACCAGAAGATCGTGTACCGGTGTTTCATACTCTCCGATCCACTCGAAGCCCCTGTCCTTACTCAGACGGAAAGCGACCGGAGTGTGCTCATAAGTGAGCGATGGCTTCGTTGTTGCCAACACTCTCACGTCAGGATCTTCTCTTGATCTCGCGCAGAGTATCACGCTCCTTGCTGCAGCCATGAAGTCGATCGAGCCAAGCCCTCTGTAGTCAATGTTTGCTTTGCCATTCTTGTTCAGATGACCTATCAGGACCATTGCACATCTGTGACGCGCCCCTACATCGCCAAGACGCTTCATCTGAGGTCTGACCTCGTTCGCTCTGTGCATGTCTACCCTGGCTCCGAGGAATGCCTGAAACGGATCGAGCACAAAGAGCTTTGCTTGTGTATCTGCGATCGCCTTCTCTATCCTTTCATCAGACATTGTGAGTGCTCTATCAGAATCGTCAATCGAAAAAACTCTTCTGCAGTCAGCGCCCGCTGCTATCAGACGCGGTTTTATCGTATCTGCAAGGCCGTCCTCCGCTGTCTGATAGATCACATTGACAGGTTCTCTTACCTGCGGGCTTCCCGGAGGTGAGAATAGGTCTCTGCCTGTTGTAAGTGCTGCGATGATGTTGAGCATCGCCATAGTCTTTCCCTTTGCAGGGTCTCCGTGCAGGATCGTCAGCTTACCAAGAGGGATGAAGCCCTCCCAGAGCCATTCGACTTCTTCGGCTTCCACATCATTCATATTGATCAGTTTGTAGCTTTTATCCATTCTGTCTCACCTCCTTCCTTAATTCCTTCTGCTGCACTTGATCTCCGCCGCCGGGATCAAGCCATGTGTCGTGTCCATGAAGTACTGTTCGACTACATCGACATCTACCAGATACCTGTTGCCTGCCTTGGCGCTTGGAATGACTCCCTGAGTCACCATTTCCCTCAGCAGATTCCTTGTGATCGCCGTCTCGGGATCTCTTGCTTTGAGTTCCTCGTAGGCCTTGTTAATAGTGCGTAAAGTCATATGATTACCTCCTTATCTCTTACGCAGTGAAAGCTGATAAGGCAGGCTATTTTGAAAACGAAAAAAGCCGGCCTACATGACCGGTTCTGATTGCACGACAAAACCTCGTATTTGTTCTTCGTTAATCAGAATAAATCATGTAAGCCGACTACAATTTTTTGTAAACGGAAAAATCAATAAGGGTTATTTTACCTTATACGTGTGCCGGGCTCCTTCCCGGAGCATTATCAGGCGGTCGCTAACGAGGCGACCTCACAGCCAGTTACGCACTCCCGAGGGATCTCCTCGGGCCGCCCCATGTATATATGTCAAGACGGGAGTATCATTGTCCCCTGGGATTGTCATCGCACATTGAAGTTGTCATCTTCCTTTTGGATACATAGTGTTATCGCTCGACCGTACTAGCGGTGTCATGGCGCACTGGTCCTGCATGCTCACGGTTTCCCGATGTCCCAGAGAAGGTTCCTGATAACGGTGGTATTCAATTTCATCTGTTGACTTGTTATTATAGATACTCCCTGAAGGAAGTATTGCAGGATAACACAACCGCATGTATGTATCAAGCCTTGTCAAGACCTGTTACATACATGCAGGTCTGAGCTGCCATTTATCATTTGAAGGTATAAAGAAAGGTGATAAAAAGCAGCCTAAAATCGAACAAATGTTTGTATTTATTATATTAAAGTGCTATACTCATGTCAACACAAGTTCGAACAGGTTTTCTTATAATGAATGAGAGGTCTCTAAAATGGCAAAGAAGCCAATTATAGAAACGATCCACGCCAAAGGGATCGATATAAACATCTATACGCATGATTTCAAAAACGAATATGTGTCTCTCACCGATATAGCAAGATACAGAAGTACTGATCCGAGGATCACCGTACATAACTGGCTCAGAGGACGAGATATTGTGGAATTCCTTGGTTTATGGGAAGTGCTGCATAATCCGGATTTTAAACGTATCGATTTCGATACGTTTAAAGAGGATGTCGGCTCTAATGCATTCGTCTTTTCTATAAAGAAATGGAACGAGGACCTTCATGCTATCGGCCTGTTATCCAAATCAGGGCGTTATGGTGGCGGTATTTATGCTCATATGGATATCGCACTTGAGTTCGCGTCCTGGCTGTCTCCTGAGTTTAAGCTATACATAATCAAGGACTATAAGCGTTTGAAAAATGATGAGAGCAGCCGTATGTCCCTGTCATGGAATCTCAACCGCGAGATCAGCAAACTCAATTACCGCATCCATACAGATGCAATCAGAGACAACCTCATCCCTGCTGACCTGACACCGGAGCAGATATCCTTCACCTATGCAAGTGAAGCGGACGTTCTCAATATGGCTCTGTTTGGAAAGACTGCAAAAATGTGGAGAGATGAAAATCCGAAAAAGAAAGGTAACATCCGCGATTATGCTACGATAAGCCAACTGCTTGTACTGTCCAACATGGAGAGCTGTATATGCCGGTCAGTTTGAACACGCTGCACGGCGAATTTGAGCAACCTTGCCGCTAACCTTGCCGCTCTGCTGAGCAGTCCGGCAACCATCCTCATATAATATTATTGGCACACATAAGTGTGACTATTATTCATAGGA
>JAFRJV010000014.1 GCA_017432075.1 Mogibacterium sp.
AACGAACTGGTTTCTATCCCAGGTTGCCAAGTCCCCTGTGTACATCCAGCCGCCATGGAATTTCTTCTTTTCCTCTTCGCCGTTGTTGTAGTAGCAGTAGGATGACTTCGGCGTTCTGATGATGACCTCGCCGATTTCCATCTCATCCATGGCGACCATGTCGTCAGGGTCTGCGAATTTATCCTCGTAAGCCCTTACAACCCTTACGTCGTCGTCTGTGCAGGCACGTCCTGCGGTTCCTGCCATCTCCGGCAGTTCATAAGGTCTGAGGAATGTGTTCCAGAAGGTTTCGGTCGTGCCGTATCCGTTGAAGATGTTCGGTGTCAGGACTTCCTGAACACGGATGCAATCGGTCCTTTCAAACGGCGCACCCATGGTGACGATTCCTTTCAGGGAAGAAAGGTCTGCGCCGAATTTTTCCTGCTGCCTTACCAGCATCTTCATGATGGAAGGTGCGCCAATCAAGAATGTCACGCCGTACTTCTGTACGTTCTTGAGGGCAAGCTGCGGTTGGAAAGATCTCATGATGACGACTTTTCCACCTGCAAAGAATGTCGGAGCAGGCCCGCCGGAGTGGATTCCGCCGCGGTGGAACCAAGGCGTCGTATTCATGGTTGCGTCTGTGGAATTCATTGGGAAGTGCATCATAACATCATGGCAAGTAAGCACTTCATTGGCGTTGTATAATGGTACTCCTTTTGGTTTCCCTGTGGTCCCGGAAGTATAGAGTCGCATCATTTCGTCATAGATATAAGGCACAAAATCTGTAACGGGCTCCGTGTCAGGATAATCTCTGACAAAGTCACTGAAACGGATATGTCCCTCCGGTAGTTCGCCGTCTCCGACCATGAGAATGAGCTCTGGCTTTGCATCTGCAGAAGCAAGTGCCTTGACTGAATTATCTTTGTTCGCTTCGTCGTAGATATACACCTTCGGTTCGCTGGAATCCAGACACACTTTCGATTCCTCAGGCGCAAAACCAGGATTGGCAGGGCTGGTTACAGCGCCGAATTTCTGCGGTGCGAGATATGAAAAGACGAATTCCGGACAGTTCGGCAACTGGAACAGAACCACGTCTCCTTTCTGCACATTGTGATCCAGCAGGGCGTTGGAGAATTTATTCACATCTGCATTGAGCTGACTGTACGTCCAGGTGCTGTCAGTATGCGGATCCACCATGGCTTCCTTGTTCGGCAGCCTGCGCACGACACGAAGGAAACCCTCGATATATGTGAAGTCACGCTCGAATACCTGCCGGAACATATTCTTCCGTTCCGGTGCTCTGTAGTCCATCAGTTCATCGATGGAAACATTCAGTGTTTCTGCAATCTTCAGTGCATAAGAAACTGTTGGATCCGCGCCGCCCGCGCAGTATTTTTTTATCATATTATAGGTAATCCCCGTGCTGTTCGCTAAGTCGGTCATTGTCATATTGCTCTGTGACAGAGCGTTTTTTAAGTTTTCACTAAAAGACATTATAGTTACCTCCCTAATGCATTTTTACTTGTACATATCATATATGTGAATTATAATTCAGGCAAGACAATGATACTTCAGCCAAACTGAATTATAATTCACAACAAGAACAAATGAAAACGAGTACCAGTACGGTACTCGCTTTCAATATTTGCTTTGTGATTCTGTCTTAATAGTTCTCGCCGTTCAGTTCGAAGAAACTCTGCGGGTGCGCACACACAGGACAGACGTCCGGAGCTTTGGTTCCCGTCATGAGATGGCCGCAGTTCCTGCATTCCCAAATCTTGACCTCGCTCTTCTCGAACACTTCTTTCAACTCAACATTCTTCAGCAGTGCGCGATAGCGTTCTTCGTGGTGCTTTTCAATCGCAGCAACGCCGCGGAACTTTTCTGCCAGTTCGTGGAACCCTTCCGCATCGGCGGTCTCCGCAAAACCGGCATACATGTCTGTCCACTCATAATTTTCACCGTCCGCTGCCATCTTGAGATTTTCCGGCGTTGTTCCTGTTCCGCCGTGCAGTTCTTTGTACCAGAGCTTCGCATGTTCTTTCTCATTATCTGCCGTCTTGAGGAACAAAGCAGCGATCTGCTCATATCCTTCCTTCTTCGCTACGGATGAATAGTAGGTGTACTTGTTGCGCGCTTCGGACTCCCCTGCGAAAGCTGCCTCTAAGTTTTTCTCTGTCTGTGTCCCTGCGTATGGATTGGAAGGAGTTTCTTCCAATGGCTCAAATACATCCTTCTGTTTGCATCTCGGGCAGACTTCAGGAGCGGAATCCCCCTCATGGATATATCCGCATATTCTGCATTTGAATTTCATGATCATACCCTCCCTTAAAAAAGTATTATTCTTTATGCATGCATTCTATCACGGTTTCTTCTGCAGAACAATCGCCTTTGCTTTGTTATGTGTTTTATTACGCTTTATAATACACTCGTGCGCGGCGTGGCTGAGACCTCCTTCCTGTAAGGGTCCCGGGATCGACTCCACCGTGTTCGACTCCCCTATCGAGTACCAGCTAAGATATGCAGTTTTGACATAAGGCTGCATATCTTTTTTCTTATGGAATTCTCTTCCATGCCCGACTTCCACATAGCAAGCACCTATAACAAACAGATGGACAACGCTCATCCACTTTTCTATCTCCACAATTCCATATGAATATGTGGTATCTCATCTTTCAGGAACACATCCGATGTCCGAATGAATCCTGCCTTTGCATAATACCCTTCTACATAGTCCTCTGCTTCGATGAATATTCTGTCTGCTCCCATATGATTCCACGCCGTCTGTATTCCTGACTCAAGAAGCTCTTTCCCAAGTCCTTTGCCATGTTCCAGTGTCAGGACACGGCCCATCTGGACAGTGCGGGCATTGTTTCTTTTCTCCTCACTATGACCCGAGGCAGCATCGTAATCAGGCACTTTCGTCCCAACGTTGATTTGTTCCTCGGTAAGGTTGCCTGACCATATCGCCTTCCCATCAATCAGAATGACATCTGGTTCTTCCTCGATCTCATATATTCTCATATATGCAGCCACTCTGCCCGCTTCATCCCTGCAAAAAACATGATATCCATAATCCCAATCATCACAGTCCTGGAAATTGCAATCTTGTTCAATCACGAATATTTCGATTCTGGATTTCAGTATTTCGTAGAGTTCTTCCGAAGACAGTTCTTCAAATTTCTTACTTTCAAACTTCATAGTACTCCTCCGCCATAATCATTTTTTATGATTATGGATCCACGTAAGGACGTCTTCCTGTTTCATGCTGCCGTCGGCCGCTCCAAGTCCCAGCACAATTACATCTTCATCACTCGCTTCGATCCGGATTCCATTGAGTTCCAAAAAACTGAGCATTACATAAACTCCAATACGCTTATTGCCATCCACAAACGCATGATTCGAAATCAGCGAGTATCCGAGCTTCGCAGCTTTTTCTTCCTTCGAAGGATACAACTCAATTCCATCAAAAGTTGCAAAAGCACCCTCTATTGCTGAATCGAGCAATCCTTCATCCCTCACGCCGACACTTCCACCGGTAGCTTCAGCCATCAACTGATGGAGCAGTTTCACTTTTTCACTGCTGAACTTGATCATTTCGCCAACTCCTTAAATGCCCCTATATATTTGTTCAAAATCCGTCTTGTAACGATATCGATTTTTTCATCTTCTGTTAAATCAAGTAACCGATCGCTGTTCTCCATGTTGACAACAAGATACTTCGGCTTGTTGTTCTTAAAAACAACAGCTTCTCCTTCACGATCGACTGCCCTTGCCACAACAGAGAAATTCTGATTCGCCTGTGTCATTGAGAAGATTGTTTCTGTATTGATGTACATCTTTAACTCCAATAAATATATACAATGAATTTATCCTATATTCATTATACGGCCTGGCTGCTTTTTGTCAAGAAAGAGTGAAGTTTATCCTTGATTGAAAAAGTAATTGCAACAAAAAAGGCAAAAAACGAGAAGAAGCCATTCTGATAATCCATATCACTTAAACCATATATATGAATTTAGAGAATTAGCAACAATGATTGCAAAAGAACAAATAGAATTATACTTGCCGCTTTTGCAAGTCCGTCGATTTCATGTCTTATCTTTTGTAAATCTCTTTTCTATGCCCAACTTCCACAATGATAATGATTACTTCTGCATCCCGTATTTCAGCAAGGATCCGATAGTCGCCTACTCTGTATCGCCAATACTCACTTTTGTTCCCCATTAGTCCCCTTCCGTGTTGACGTGGGTTAGTCGTTCCTATGAGGTTCTTTTCGATCCAGGTTTTGATGAGCTTTTGTACACTGGGATCAAGTTTCTGAATCTGTTTGACAGCCTTCTTTTCATACTTAACATCGTATGTCATAGTTTGCTCCAAACCTCGTCGTGGTCATATAGTTCAAGCTCACCGTTATTCTTTCTTCTCTCATACTCCTTGAGCGCATTCAGATCATATTCATCTTCAATGCGTTCGATGGCAGCTTTCCTCAGAAATTCTGAAACGGTCATACCGTAGAAACGGGCATATTCTCTAATAAGTCGTTCATCTTCTTTCTCCAGTCTTAATGAAAGCATTGTTCACCCCTCCTTTCGTATTACATTGTAATACGGCCATGGCAGACTGTCAACATGTCTCTGAGGGCCATTTTTATTACACTTTACACTCGTGCGCGACGTGGCTGAGACCCCCTTCCTGCAAGGGTCCCGGGACCGACTCCTCCGTGTTCGACTCCCCTATCGAGTACCAACAATATTAGCCGTACACCTTCTCTCCGCAGATGTAGGTTTCTTTCACAAAGACTTCATCAATGCGCGCAGGGTCGATGCTGAAAATGTCCTCGCTCAGCACGGCGAAGTCCGCGCTGTATCCCGGTTTCAGCTGTCCCAGTCCTGTAAAGCCGCAGATCTCAGCAGCATTCTTCGTATAGAGAATGATGGCGGTTTCAATATCAATGCGCTCATCCTGCCCGATATCGGTTCCGTCATAGGCACGTCTGGTCACGGCTGATTTGATGTTCGGAAACGGATTTGACGGCACGGCCCAGGAGGTGGCGGGCGCATCTGTTGACAGGCAGAGTCGGACGCCGCGCTCCAGTTCTGCCCTGTGAGGATAAAGGCGTTTCAAACGTGCCTCCTCCATGTTCGCCTTGTATGTCTCAATCTCGCAGTATTCGAAGATCGGCTGGCTGGCAAAGGCAAACCCCTTTTCGGCGGCTTTTTTCATCGCCGCTTCTGACGGCTCCGTCACGTGCTCGATGCGAAAATACGGCACGCTCCCGTCAGTCCAGTCCTTTTCTTTATAGACACGATCGATGACTCTGTCGATAGCCCGTCCGCCCATGGCGTGCACGGAGATCTGGCAACCGCATTCTTTCGCAAAAGAAATCGCCTTTTCCAGACTCTCATCCGAGTAGACCGGCATGCCGTATTCTTCTGTACCCAAATATGGATCCCGCAGCCAGGCGGTCCTGCCGCTGATGCTGCCGTCGCCGATCAGTTTCAGCCCGGCGATCAGCAGTCGCTGCTTGCGGTCCATCATCTGCGGCGTGATCCGGAAACAGGGATCGTCCATAAAGTAATCCCACATGTAATACATGGCGACACGCTGGCGGAACCCTCTCCTGGATGCTTTTGCATAGTAATCGTAATTGCCGCCGGGACACAGATTACCCATATCGGCCACAGCCACGATACCCTGGGAAATCAGCAGCTTACTGAGTTCCACAAGCGCATCAATGATTTCGTCTTCCGTCTCCACAGGCATGTACGGCAAAACCAGATCGCGGGCGTTTTCACGCAAAATTCCAGTAGGCTCTCCATTCTCATCCCGGTCGATTCTGCCGCCGGGAGGGTCCGGCGTGTCCTTTGTAATGCCTGCGATTTCAAGTGCTTTACTATTAACACAGCGAACGTGCTCACAGCATCGGACCAGAAACACCGGCTTGTCCGCACAGCCTCTATCTAGATCGTATCGGTTCGGAGCACGCTTTTCCTCGTACTTTCCTTCATCATAGCCCCATCCGCAGATCCAGCTGCCTTCCGGCGTCTCCTCTGCAGTATGTGCGATTGCCTCTGTCAACTCACGGATCGAATTGATTTCAGGAGGCAGACAGGCGATCTGCCTACTGTATTCCGCCAGCATCATAGGGTGCATATGACCATCTATGAAACCCGGGATCACAGTCCTGCCTTTCAGATCAATCTCCTCATCTATCGAAATGTCCGTGCCGCCGGAACCTGATGGCATTTCCTGCTGCTTACCGACCCAAAGAATTCGTCCGTCATCGACCAGCATCGCATCCGCGTACAGATTCTTATGCTCTGATGTGAAGATTTTGCCATTCGTAAATAAACGTTTCATTTTCTGTCCTCTTCGAATCTATTTAAGGTTTCTCATCTTCTGAGAGATATTTTTCAAGCACATAATCTACAAATGCTTTCGCCGCCAGGGATCCTTTCTCATAAGATCGGATGCCAATGGAAATCGGCGTGGATGATCCTAGGTCGGTCGGAATCGCCTTGACCGGGAACTGGCAATTTTCGGCAATCATGCGCGGGTACACGCCGAAGCCCAGGTTCTGGCTGACCATGGATAGGTTGCCGTAGTCATTGTCGACCGTCATGATTTGATTGAGATGAATGTCCATCTCCTTCGCGCGCCCATAGAAAAACGGTGCTTCCTCTTCCGGATAGCCAATCAGCGGATACTTCTCCATCTCAGATGCCGGGAACAGCTTTTTCTTCGCCATGGGATGGTCGAGGGCCACTACCGCAACATCCGGTTCTTCTCTGATCAGGAACAGGTCAATCGAGTCCGCCCGGTCCGTCGGCAGGAATCCGCAGTCGGCCTCTCCTTCATAGATTCTCCTTATGCCCTCCGCAGGTCCTTCGCAAGAAGACACCTCAATCTCAATTCCAGGATACTTCTCATTGAATCCTCTCAGGATATCCGGAAACCAGCAGACGAGTACTGTATTAAAGGAAATAACTTTGACGTGCCCGGTCTCCAGCCCTTTGATGCGGTCCATCTGCTCCCGCAGATTCTGTTCCTGTTCATAAAGCCTTTGCATATGCGGCAGCAAAGCCTCGCCTTCCGGTGTCAGCCGCACGCCGCCGTACTCACGGTTGAACAGCTTGAAGCCCGCGGTCTCTTCCATGCTTGTCACGATGTAGCTGATGCCCGCCTTTGTATAACCCAACTTTTCAGCCGCTTTGCTGTAGCTGCCGAGTCTGACGATATTCATGAATACTTCCGGATTGACCTTCTCCATTGTTCTCATCTCCAGTTAAGTTTTCTATGTTTTATTGTTTAATAATTACAGTTTTACTTTACATCATTCCTGTCCTATAATCAAGACATGAAAGCAAAACACAAAAGCAATAATAATGAGGTTCTTTATACAGGAGGATATTATGATCAAGAAAAACGAAAATGCATTAAACACAGCAACCTGGTTTGGCCTGAACAAGCCAGAAGCAGATGTGATCGATGTGGATGCAGTCATCTTCGGCATCCCGTATGACGGCGGTGTCAGTTACAGAGGCGGAGCCGCAAAGGCGCCGGATCTTTTGCGGGCCAATACGGATCACGCGACACCTTGCACGGAACGGTTAGACTATTTTGACCAATACCGGGTGCTGGATGCCGGCAATTTCGAGGGGGATGACCGGGACATAGTCTTTGCGGAGGTGCAGGGCTTTGTTGAAGATCTCGTTCGAAAAGGCGTTCACTTCACGATGATCGGGGGCGATCATTCCGTTACGATTCCTATGGAAAGAGGTATCAATGCGGCATTGGAAGAGCCTTTTGGTATTATCCACATAGATGCGCATATGGACCTGAGTCTGGAGATGGACGGCGATTTGCTTTCACATGGTTCCACCGAACAGCGGGCACTGGAAATGTCAAACATCACGTCCGAAGAGAACCTGTACTTCATCGGAATCCGGTCGATCGAACGTGATGAATTTGAATTCAGCCGTGGTAGAAACATCCAGGTCAAGACAGCATACGACTGTTATCAGGAAGGCATTGAAGCCGTTGCGGATGACTGCATTTCAAAGATGAAGAAATACAACAAGGTTTATTTGACATTTGATATCGATGCTCTGGATCCGGCCTATGCGGCGGGCACAGGTACCCCGCAGTTCGGCGGCCTGACATCAAGAATGGCTATGACACTGATGCAACGGCTCTTCAAAGAACTGAATATTATAGGTTTTGATATTGTGGAGATTGCGCCGCCGCTTGATGATTCACTGGCATCAATGTATGCCGGTCGCAAACTGCTCACAGAAGGATGGGGCATCTGGGCCGAGTCCGTTGGAAAGCTGAAAGCATTCTAAGGGATATGCGGAATCTGACGATTACCTTGCACCTTTTTAGCGATAAGTTTTCTTTGTTTTAATCATAAAAACCGCTCGTTTTTCTTTTCGCATCTCTTGCGCTACTATAAAATCACAAAGAAACAATAACCACTTCAAAAGGAAGAAAACAAGGAGGTAAGAACGATGAGAAACAACAGAAACAACATGATGAACAGGTGCAGATACGCAATGTCAACAGTTCCGGGAGTCGATCGCGATACTCTCCGCACCTTCGCTCTGTTAAAGATAATCAACTCATATAGAGGTCAACTATGTTCAGGAAATTCGCCTTATTATTACCAATCATTGCCGGCACGTGCTGGGGTTGCTGCGGTGTCTTCGTGCG
>JAFRJV010000110.1 GCA_017432075.1 Mogibacterium sp.
CTACTACTTCTACAACATCCTGGGAGAGGACGATCCGGTAGTGATCGAGAACTTCATGGGCTTTTCATACGAGACCGCAAAACGCTTCTTCGAGGTGTTCCTGAGGAATTACCTCGGCACTGAAGATGAAAAAAAGCTGAATGATGTGAAGGAGAAGGCGGCGTTCATCTGCGATGTGCGCATGATCAACAAGATACACAAGAAGAGTTCCGTGTCCGATCACGAGCGGGCGATAATAGACCGCGACCTTGCCAGGATCGCAGAACTTGCCGGCAGACTGGATACACTGGACTTCTGATCACAAAAAAAGTTAACCACGGACGTTAAATCTGCTATAATCCCGTCTTTAACAGTTGAAAAGAATGAATGAGCCGGAGATTCCCATAAATACAGGACCTCCGGCTTTTAGCATGAATTTCAATTGTAGTATGTAAACGCTAGCTGTATTGTTTTTTTGTGTATTTCTTGAGTTCCTTTGGAAGATAGTGCATCCTGTCCAGCGGCATGCCTGTAAGCCTTACCAAAGCGTCCAGGGCAGGACTTCCGGTGTACAGAGCCTGGTACTCACGATCATGGACATTCGTTACGTTCATCACCTTCAGAGTGTTGATGAGATCGTCAGTTGTTACATGAGTCCCCTGATCATCGAGTTTGCACTCAAGCAGCCTGTAGACCAGCAGAGCAGTATAACAGATCATGAAATGAGCCCGTATGCGTCTTTCCTTGTTGTGGTATACAGGCCTGCCGTTGAAGTTGGTCTTCATGATCCTGAAGCATTCCTCGATCTTGTAGCGCTTCTCCATCACAGCAATGATGTCCTTCGCCTCATCATCGAGATTGGTGGCAACAGCATAGAAGCCGTCATACTTTTCTTCTTCGGCTATCTTAGCATAGTCCATCTCATAGCTGACCTTAGCGTCCTCGCCGCCTTTTGCCTTCGCGACTCTCTTCAGGAAACGCCTCACATCGTTTGGCCCCTTCTTGATCTCTTCGGGATCACCGGTCTTGAGAAGTTCTCTTGCGCGTTCAACCTGACGCTTCCTTACAGCTCTCTGGTATTCCATCATCTTCCTTGAGAAGGTGACGATGACGTACTGATCGACCTTGCCTTTGGCTTTCTGCTTTCTGACCTTTCCGTTCTTGAGTTCCTTGTATTCATAAAGGCCCATGTCAATAGCGAGCTCAGCAGGGATGAGCTTGTATATGCGGTCATTGTAGAGCGGCAGATTCTTTTTGTCATAGCGGTCGAACGACTTCATTACCTCTATGGACATAGGCGTCCTGCCGTCCGAAAGCAGCTTGTAGCCGTTGTCATCGAAGACGATGGCCTTCAGCTTATCGCTCAGTTTCTTTACTGACTGCGTGACTATGAAGGCTCTGCCGCCCATGCTGTTGAACTTCCTGATGTTGTAGGAGCCGAGGCCTGCATCAGCGCAGTAGATGAACTTAGCTCCGTCAGTCATCCTAAGGATCTCCTGTTCCATAGGGATCGCAGTGACCTGCTCGTTCTTGTTTCCCGGGTTGATGCTCATGCTGATCGGGATGCCGCGCATGTCCATGAACAGCCCCATCTCAACGATCGGATTAGGGCGATGCTCCTTGCTGTATCCGAAGCGCCTCAGTCCCTCGATGTATTCTCCTGTGACTTCATCGATGTAGTCTTCGTCCGCGCTCTCACATTCACAGTAGAAATTGGTGCAGTCATAGTACATGACAGAAGTATTCCGCTCAACTACGTTGTTGCTCTTCCTGAAGAGCCATTCTATGTATTTGCTGTAGTGCTCAGAGAGGATATCCATACATCTCATGATGTGCTGGTATTCGAAGTCCGGCTTCTCAAAGTATGTGCCCATCTTGCCCCAGGTCGCATGCTTCGACTGAGGATCGAGTATCCTCGCATAGGTCAGGAACCTCATGATCGTATAGCAGTCGAAGGTGTTCTTCCTGTCTTTCGTTATATCTTTGAAGAACTCCTTAAGCTCAAGACCGCTCATTATGTATTGCAGGATGAGATATCCTATGTTGACCCAGGTAGCAGAAGAAGCGCTGCCATCTCCTCTCGGCACCTTCTCATTGAAGTCCACTTTGGCTTCATATGTTACTTTTTTGGTGCGAAGCTCCGCATTTACTTTTGCGACCTCCTGCTTCGCGTATTCAAGAGGGTCATCCGTTATCTCAAGAAGCTCAGAATGCTTTCCTATCCGCTTTATGTTGCGGGTGGTGGACCTTCCTTCAGAGTTGCGGTATCCCTGCTGAACGTAGTAGATGGGATCTTTTGCTTTCCTGTCGTAATAGAGTTTCATATTACCTCGCTATCCCGGGACGCTCCTTCGGAGAGCCCCGATCAAATCGGTGTCTCAGGCTGCGCCTGAGACGGATAGTATATTTTCCCTCGCCGGGAGGGCAGGCCAGCAGCGTATTCCCGCTGCTGGCGCAATAAAGGGTATTCCGTGTCGCTGCGTCAAGCGCTGCCCGGCCGCATCCTTATTCGACAGGCGGCCAGCGTACTGTCACTTGACTCCGCTCCCGCTCCCGCCGTCATTTGTAAGCTCATCGCAGGCGCGCGGAACCCGGGGCGGGTGCCACGTGGGGCGGGGTGCAAAAGCGCGCCTATGCATTGGAATCACTGGGATCCATCCCTGTATATTGTACCACAAATACAAATAACATACAACATATACTACAAACAAATTCAAAGAATTTGCATAAAAAAACAAGGCTTTTCAAGGCCTTGAGCGATTTTTGCTATGCACGAAGTGTTAAACTACCGA
>JAFRJV010000111.1 GCA_017432075.1 Mogibacterium sp.
AGATGAAGAAAAGCAACTGGTTAATGACGCGTATTATTTACAGATAGTAGGAGATTACCTTTATTATTGTAAATATGAAAATGATAGGGCGGTTAACTATTGCAGAGCAGATCTTCAGGGAGAAAACGAAGAAGTAGTATTTGACAAAGAAATATATTGGCCATATTTAGTTGATAATCAACTTTACTACCAGGATGACGCTGATAATGAAACGCTTCATGTCTATGATTTAGAATCAAAAGAAGATAAAAAAATAACAGATAACAGAACCTACCAATATGTGCTGAATGATGACTATATTTATTGCATACAATATGAAGGTGAAAAAAGGAGAACGAAAAAGCACAAGTAGTAAAAATTAATCTGGAGACACTTGAAAGAAAAGTCTTATATGAAGGAGCGAATGACGGCTCCCTAGGAGTAAAAGAAGATCGTCTATATTTTATAAATGCAAATGATGAATGCAGATTGTATAGTATAGATAAGAATGGGGAGAATATTAGTCTTGTATCACAGGATCCATATTGTTGGGCACCATGCATATATGATGACAAGCTAATATATATATGCTCTGACAATTATGAATATGTTGAAGATATATTTATTTGCAACCTCGACGGTAGTAGTAAAGTGAGTATAAGTAAAGATTATTAAACAAATGAACAGCGCTGGCTATTATGCCAGCGCTGTTTTATAGAGAGAAGAAACAACTTTTACAACGCATTAGAATCAAGAATGATTGTAAACGGTCCGTCGTTCAGCAGTTCGACAGCCATCTCCTCGCCGAACATTCCTTTCTCGACTACAGGTACGCGCTCGCGGCATTTCTCGAGGATATACTCATAAAGTGCATTCGCGTGCTCAGGCGATCCGGCATCGACGAACGACGGCCGGTTGCCCTTCTTACAGTTAGCATAAAGTGTAAACTGTGAGATTATAAGAAGTCCGCCTTCAACGTCCGCCAGCGAAAGATTGGTCTTCCCCTCAGCGTCCCTGTTGATGCGAAGGTTAATCATCTTATTGACCATCTTGTCAGCGATGGCTTCATCATCGGCATCACACACGCCAACAAGCACCATATATCCGCGGTCGATCTTGCCGACCACTTCGCCGCCTACACTTACAGACGCGTGCTTTACACGCTGTATCACAAAACGCATAGTTTATTTCCTTTATTATTCATCCAACGCAGCCCGGATAGTCGCTTCTATCTGCTTCTGGGCTTCATGCTGATGCTCACGGTCCATGTCCTCTATATGCACCAGCGGGTGTGCAGTTATCTTTATATGTGCAGGGTTCCACGTCCCTTTCTCTTCAAAGAAATGATATGTGCCGTCGATGGTCACGGGCAGGATAGGAACTTTCGCCTTCTCAGCAAACTTGAAAGCGCCGGCCTTGAATTCGCCCATTTCGTGCTTCTGCGAGCGGGTCCCCTCAGGGAAGATGCAGAGACTGAAACCCTGATCGAGCATTTTCTTGGCCTCGCCCAAAGCCTTGACCGCCTCTTTAGGATTGTTGCGCACCAGATAGATAGAGCGCGAATACTCTACAACATCAGCCAGGATAGGATACTTGCTCCATTCCTTCTTGGAGACATATCCCATAGGGCCATGCTCCTTCATCAGCCACAGTGTGGCGCATATGTCCGCGAAACTCTGGTGATTGCTGTAAATCATGAAAGGGCCATCCTCAAGGGATGGGACGTTCTCTTCTCCGTAAACCTCATATGTGAGACCAAGCACCGGAGACATGGTCTCCACCCAGCGTTTCTGGGCATCCCAGATCAGTTCCTTCTCGCCACGAAGATCACCGACAGCGCGCAGCGCTTCAGCCTGCTTCTTGATTGAAGTGAATTTCTTTGTCTCTATATATCCCTTTATGAATCTAGGTCCTGTCTTGAAAATATTCATATGCAAAGCCTCCCTTACACCCGAATTGTAGCACAAAACAGGGCAGGCGCATAAAGAATTTAACAAAGCCGGAAAAGGTAGTTTTTGTTGAGAATACCTGGCCCGTGCAGATATAATAAACATGATACTAAGGGTCCAAGACAGAGATAAGGAGGAAATGTCATGGCAAACAAATACGAAGGAACACAGACAGAAAAGAACCTGCAGGCCGCTTTCGCAGGCGAGTCACAGGCACGCAACAAGTACACCTATTTCGCTTCCAAGGCGAAGAAAGAAGGCTTTGAGCAGATCGCTGCGCTCTTCCAGAAGACTGCCGACAATGAGAAAGAGCATGCCAAGATGTGGTTCAAAGAGCTCGAAGGAATCGGCACAACAGCGGAGAATCTGTTGGCAGCTGCAGAAGGCGAGAACTACGAATGGACCGATATGTACGAGGGCTTTGCGAAAACAGCTGAAGAGGAAGGATTCAAGGCATTAGCAGGCAAGTTCCGCATGGTAGCGGCTATCGAGAAACATCATGAAGAACGTTACCGTGCTCTGCTGCACAATGTGGAGGCGCAGGAGGTCTTCGAAAAGAGTGAGGTCAAGGTTTGGGAGTGCCGCAATTGCGGACATATCGTTGTGGGCACCAAAGCTCCACAGATTTGCCCGGTATGCGCGCATCCGCAAGCCTATTTCGAAATCAACGCAGAGAATTATTAAGAATACAAAAGGAGGTATCTATGAAGGGAATAGTACTTGCAGGAGGCGCCGGCACAAGGTTATATCCGCTCACGTTGGTGACATCGAAACAATTATTGCCGGTTTATGACAAGCCGATGATTTTCTATCCGCTGTCAACATTGATGCTTGCCAAGATCAGGGATATCCTGATTATCAGCACTCCGGAAGATACTCCGAGAATAGAAGAACTTCTGGGAGACGGCTCCAAGTTCGGAGTCAAGCTTTCATATGCTGTACAGGAAAAACCCGAAGGACTTGCCCAAGCATTTACTATAGGCCGTGAGTTTATAGGAGATGACTCCTGCGCGATGGTTCTTGGTGACAATATCTTCTATGGAAACGGACTTAACCATAAACTGATGGATGCCCGAAAAGATGCCGAGAAAGGGACCGCTACTATTTTTGGTTACTACGTTCAGGATCCAAAGCGCTTTGGCATCATGGAATTCGAAAAGAGCACTGACAATGACCGGTCAGTTAAGGTCATCTCAGTCGAAGAGAAGCCTAAACAGCCAAAGAGCAACTACGCGATCGTTGGTCTGTATTTCTATCCTAAGGGCGTGAGCGACATGGCAGATAGGGTCACACCGTCCGCGCGCGGCGAGCTTGAGATCACCACGCTCAACGACATGTATCTGCAACAGGGAAGACTGAACGCACAACTTCTTGGACGCGGCTATACCTGGATGGACGCTGGCACATTCGACAGTCTGCAGAAAGCCACTGACTTTGTCAGCATGATAGAGCAGTATCAAGGTATGACAATTTCTTCACCGGAGGAAATCGCGTATCACATGGGATGGATCGATGATGAGATGCTCGCAAAGAGTGTCAGACGTTACGGTAAGAGCCCATATGGTGAACGACTCAAAGCGGTACTCGAAGGAAAGGTCATAATCTAAAATACAGATAACAGCAGCCTGATCGATATAACTTTCTGCGAATCGTGGTTGCAATAATCTTACTGATAAAAACAAGGCAAAAGGACAGTCGCTGGATCAACAACCGGTCAGCGATGATATTTGTTGTGTGTCAACTACCATTGTATTTAATACAATGACAGACTCATATCCGAGTCAAAAACAGGAGGGTCGATAATGAAAGCATTAATACTCAATTCCGGACTTGGACATCGTATGGGAGTTCTTACATCTGAACAACCAAAGTGTATGACGGAGATCTCTGCAAGAGAAACTATCTTAAGCAGACAGCTGAGACTCCTTGCGGAAGCCGGGATCCAAAACGTTATCATGACCACCGGCTATTATGATTCGATTCTCGTAAATTACTGCAGGGAGTTGGATTATCCGCTCAACATCACTTTCGTGAACAATCCACTGTATGCAGAGACAAATTATATTTACTCGATATATTGTGCCAGGGAATATCTCGACGATGACATAGTTTTGATGCACGGGGATGTAGTCTTTGAAGCTTCTGTACTTGATGACATCCTTGCTTTTGAAGGGAGCTGTATGAAAGTCAGCTCTACGACACCCCTTCCTGACAAAGATTTCAAAGCTATAGTAAAGAACGGAATAGTCAAGGCGGTAGGGGTGGAGTATTTTGATTCCGCAATGGAAGCCCAGGCCCTATACAAATTGAACAAATCAGACTGGAAAATCTGGCTTGAAAAGATAACGGAGTACTGTGATGAAGGCAATACCGGCGTATATGCTGAGAACGCTCTTAATGAAGTGACCGATAGTTGTGTGATCCGCGCATACGATGTTCGCGAAAGGCTGTGCGCGGAAATCGATACACCGGAGGATCTTGCGGTAGTAAAGGCAAACCTTTCAGAGGTAGAGAACCGAATTGTTTATATGTGCTTCTCGACAGACATACTCCACAGTGGTCACATTGCCATAATCAAGAGAGCCTCGAAGTTGGGCAAGCTTGTTGTGGGCGTTCTCACGGACGAAGTAATAGCGTCATACAAGAGATTTCCTTTGATTCCGTTTGAAGAAAGAAAAAGTCTATTTGAAAACATCAACTGTGTTGACAGAGTCATAGAGCAAGATACCCTGTCGTATTTAAAAGTTCTCAATGAACTGAGACCTGACTATGTAGTTCATGGAGATGACTGGCAGAGCGGATTTCAGAAGCCTATAAGAGACGAAGTCGTATCGGTCTTGGCTTCATATGGAGGAAAGTTGGTAGAATACCCGTACAACACGGATGATAAATATAAAGACATAGAATCAAGAACAAAAGCTGAATTAGCTATGCCTGACATAAGACGAGGAAGACTTCGGAGGATGCTTGAGACCAAAGGCTTAATAACCGCTATGGAAGCGCATGACGGCCTTACAGGACTGATAGTTGAGAATACAGTAGTCTATCAGCATGGTGAAGCAAGACAGTATGATGCCACTTGGGTCTCATCGCTTTGCGATTCGACAGCAAAAGGCAAGCCGGATATCGAGCTGGTCGATATGACTTCAAGATTCCGCACAATAGAAGACATCACCGAAGTGACCACTAAGCCTATCATTTTCGATGGAGACACCGGCGGCAAGACCGAACACTTTATATATACGGTAAGATCACTTGAAAGACTCGGAGTGTCTATGGTGATCATAGAAGACAAGACCGGTCTCAAAAAGAATTCACTGTTTGGAACCGAGGTAAAACAGACTCAGGAATCGATCGAAAATTTCTGTGAGAAGATCAGGGCTGGCAAGAACGCTCAAAGAACAAAAGAATTCATGATCTGCGCGAGGATAGAATCGCTTATCCTTGAAAGGGGTATGGACGATGCCCTCCAAAGAGCGTTTTCCTTCGTTGGCGCCGGAGCTGACGCTATCATGATACATAGCCGAAAGAAAGATCCGGGTGAGATATTCGAGTTTATAGAGAAGTTCAGAGAAAAAGACAGATCAACGTATATCGTTCTGGTACCAACATCCTTCAACTCAATTAAGGAAGAAGAGTGGAAAGAACGTGGTGCTAACATCGTTATTTATGCCAATCAGCTAATGCGGGCAACAGTTCCGGCTATTCAGGAAGCCGCAAAGACTATCCTTGAGTGTCATAGGGCAGAGGAATGCGACAGGATGCTGATGCCTTTCGAAGAGATCATAAGATTGATTCCTGCAGAAGAGTAGTCCGGAGGGTCAATTGATATACAGAGGCTTTGAAGAAAACAAAAGAATGCTCGAAGGGAAAAACCTGTTTTTGGTTTGCAGGGGCTCGTTTGACAGTCTTAAGATAGCGGGTTTTATCAAAGGCCTTGATTCATGTAGATTCAGCGGGTTTACTCCTAATCCGGGAAAAGAAGAAGTCATGGATGGAGTCGAGGCTTTTAAGGAATCCGGATGTGACACCATACTCGCCGTCGGAGGAGGCAGTTCTATTGATGTAGCTAAATGCATAAAGCATTACAGCAAGTCTGAGGCACCTATCATCGCCATACCTACAACTGCAGGCACGGGAAGCGAGTCAACGCATTTTGCAGTTGTATATGAAAGCGGCAACAAGATTTCGGTCGCTGCTCCTGAACTTTTGCCGGATATAGTAATACTCGAGCCGTCAACGCTCCTCAGCGTTCCGGAGTATACACGCAAGGCCACTATGCTGGATGCTCTTTGCCACGCAATAGAATCGCATTGGGCAAAGAAAGCAACCAACGAGAGCCGGGAATACGCAGAAAAAGCGATAAAACTTATCCTTAAGGGTAAAGATGCCTATCTGGAAAATAAAGAAGAAGGCAACGCCATTATGATGGATGCTGCTAATCTGGCAGGACAGGCGATCAACATATCGACCACAACTGCTGCCCATGCTATGTGCTATAAGATCACCGGCATGTATGGATTCCAGCATGGCCATGCCGCCGCCATTTGCCTTCCTGAAGTATGGAAGCATATCGATGCTGCGCCGGGGATCACAATAGGAGAATTTAATGCTTTGCTTGAAGAACTCGGCATGGAGTATCCGGTGAGCGATGATGTTTCAAGAGATATAGAACGGCTGACCGACTCCGTAAATACACAAAGACTTTCTAACAATCCTGTCATTTTCAATAGAGAGCAGCTCGCAGTTATGTATGGAAATATAATCAGACAAAACAGGGACTGCTGAGCTGCTGAAACAGAAGACGGAGACGATAATGAAAATAGAGACATTCGTAAAAATACTTGGTGCTGACTTTTATGCCGGCGTCCCTGATTCACAGCTGAAAGCCCTATGCAATTATCTTATAAACACATATGGAACAGATGGCACACATCATATCATCGCTGCAAATGAGGGAAACTGTACTGCATTAGCAGCAGGCTACCATCTTGCAACGGGCAAGGTGCCTGTGGTTTACATGCAGAATTCGGGCGAGGGCAACATAATCAATCCGGTCGCTTCATTGATGAATGACAAGGTCTACGGTATACCATGCATTTTCGTTGTTGGTTGGCGTGGTGAACCGGGCGTGAAGGATGAGCCTCAGCACAAATATCAGGGCGAAGTGACCATTAAGCTGCTTGAGGATATGGACATTTCCACCTATATAATAGGAGAACACACTACGGAAGAAGAACTCGAAGATGTGATGGAGGATTTCCGAGGCATGTTGGCTGCTGGCAAACAGGTAAGCTTCGTGGTTCGTAAGGGAGCTCTCGAATATGGAGGTGTCTCAAAGTACGCCAACGGCAATAAACTGATCAGAGAGGATGTTGTGCGCCATATAATCGATGTGACCGGCGATGATCCTATTGTTTCGACTACAGGAAAAACATCCAGAGAATTATTCGAGCTGCGAGTTTCACGCAACGAGACGCATGGACACGACTTTCTGACAGTTGGATCGATGGGACACAGCTCATCGATCGCGCTTGGACTCGCAATGCAGAGGCCTGACAAAAAAGTCTGGATCATCGACGGTGATGGATCGATGCTGATGCACATGGGAAGCATGGCTCTTATAGGAGCCTATTTGCCAAAGAATATCGTGCACATCGTAATAAATAACAGCGCTCATGAAAGTGTAGGAGGGCAGCCTACGGTGGCCGGGCACATGGATATAGCCAAAGTCGCAGAAGGTTGCGCTTATCCCAATGTAATTTCTGTAGATACACTTGAAAACCTTGATGCTGCACTTGAGGCTGCGAAAAGGAAAGATGAATTGACCTTCATAGAAGTAAAAAGCGCCATCGGAGCAAGAGACGATCTCGGAAGACCAACTACAAGTGCAAAAGAAAACAAGGAAAGCTTCATGAAAGAACTTATGAAATAAAGGAAACCATCATGGAAGAAATGATACTTGTTAAAGACAAAAATGGCATTGAGTTTTATACTACTGAAAGCTATAGCATAGAAGACATCGAGAAGACCCAAAAGAAATCTGTCGAGATGATGTCTGTCATCGTTAATATTTTTGAAAAACATGGGATCGATTACATGATCGCACATGGTACGCTGCTTGGTCTGATAAGGCATAAAGGGTTTATTCCGTGGGACGATGACTGCGACCTGTTCGTCTTTGACTGGGATTATGCGCGGGCTATAGAGCTGCTGAGAAGAGAACTGCCTGACGATATGATCGTTCACAATCGAAGATCAGATCCGATATATTGGCCGGAATGGACAAAAATACGTGACCTTTACAGCGATACGTATGAATCGCTTTGGGTAATAGACCGCAAATTCAAATATCACGGCATCTGCGTAGATATCCTGAAAGTCACGGTAGTGAACAAGTTCGAATACGAAAACGAAGAACAGATAGATATACTTAAAGACAGGCTAAAAGGAAGACAGAACAACAAGCATAAATATGCCGCGACACACTCTCTGTACAGATATTCAAAAAACATGGCAGGCATATTGATCGACAAAGGACGCCTTAACAAGCTGGAAAAAGAGAAAAAGCAGTCGACAAAAAAAGTCTGTATCGGCAACAAAGGAACGATTATAGAATGTTTTTTTGATCTTGAGGATGCATTGCCGGTAAAAAAGATGGTCTTTGAAGGTGTCGAGGTGGCTGTTCCGAACAATCCGGATGGCGTACTGCATTCAATGTACGGGGATTACATGAAAATGCCGGAGCTGAAAGACAGAAAACCTCATTTTGATAAAGTAATCTTTCTTGATAGAGAAGAAGAACACGGAAAACAGGAAAAATGACAGAAAAACCTAAGGTATCAGTCATATGTATCACATACGGGCATGAGGATCATATTGCGCAGGCTCTCGACAGTTTTCTGATGCAGAAAACGGAGTTTCCGTTTCAGATCTTAGTCGGAGAGGATAATGGCCCTGACAAAACTGCCGAGATCGTAAAGAACTATGCAGAAAAATACCCGGACAAGATCGTTCCTTTCATCCGCAAGGAGAGTATTGGAGCGCAAAGGAATCTGGTGGATCTGTGCAGGCGTGCGGAAACCGAGTACCTTGCATTTTGTGAGGGCGATGATTACTGGATGGATGAATACAAACTACAAAAGCAATTCGATCTGATGGAAGCACATCCGGAGTATAATATGTGCTTTCATAACACCATGATAATGGCAGATCCATCGTGGTATTTGTATGAATGCTATGACCGGGATGATAATGGCAGCATCGTCTTTCCAGGATCAATACCGGATTACGATACAACGCTTACCGAAATGAAGGCCGATAATTACATTAAGTACAGCCCGGCTCATTCATCATCAATGTTTTACAGATGGGATAACAGCAAGGAGATACCAGAGTGGTATTATACCCAAATATACTGGGAACACTCACTGGTAATGATTCAGGTCGGGGACGGACTTATCGGTTATATTCCCGAAACGATGTCTGTCGGCGGGCTTTCAGAGGAAAGAGCGCCGGAGCATGAATCAAAGACAGATCTCTATATAAAAAGCCAGCAGAACCGGATAGAAATGGCCGTTGATATCGAGAGCTATTATTTAAGTCACTATGGTCTTTTTGCAAATTCAGAAATAAGAGACCGCATTGTCCACGAATTCAACGATTATATTCAATACATTATAAATACTGAGAATGATGATCTGTTAAGAGAAGCATATATAAAATATGCATATCCAGCCAGTCTGGCAATAGAAGCAAATTTAAGAAACCAATCAACTATCAATAAGTTAAAAAGTCTTTACTCTGAAAATGGCTTCCAAATGCTTATAACAGATAGTGACGTAAAAGAGGGGGTTTCAAAATTAATCGATAAAAGAAAAATCAAAAAGAAAGAAAAAATAAAAGAAAACATAAGAAAACGATTAAACGCATATGTTAAAGATAACAAAGCGATCGAAGACAAAAAACTATGGGTCTTCAGTTATGATAACCAGTGGTACTATAGCGGAAATGTAAGGCATCTGTACGAATACATTCTGGCATATCACCCTGAAATCAGCGCTGTCTGGATCACAAGAAGCATAACGCTGACCAAACTGTTTGATTCTGAAGGAAAGCCATATGCAAAGATAGGAAGCGAAGAATGTAAGCATGTTTTGGAAAAGGCAGCGGTTGCTTTTGTCAACAACTACAAAATACTATCATTTGGTATAGAAGGGATCAATAAGAACACTAAGATCGTCCGGCTTGGAGACGGGATCCGGCCAGAAGGAAAAGAAAGGTTCAATGCATATCAGAGGGACCTGAGAACAGTTCCTTTTATTACAGCAGAAGAGATCATCAGTAAGCATCCGGAGAATTATGATAAAGAAATGCTCACGGAAGAAACACGAAGCTATTTCACAGAGGATTATCCAAACACATTCCTTCAACTTGCAGAAAATGACAGGATGCTGCGGTTTTATAATGAAGTAATGGGTATTCCCGAGGAGGCGATCATAAAGTGCGTATCGCCAAGGTGCTTTGCTGTCAGGGAAAAACCGAAAGAAACAAATAACGTGATCGCTCTGTGTCCCGGCTTCAGAGCAAGGGTGTCAGATCAAATAGAATACGCGGACGCTTTATTAAAAAATATTGACAGCATCAATGCTTTTCTTGAAAAAGAGGACTGCTTCCTCAGGATCATGATCCCTAACGACTATTATCATGAAGTAAGAGAAAAATTGCAGAAAGGAACAGACCGGTTCCCAAGAATGGAAGTCAGCGAGCCGGCAGAAGATCTGTTCTCCGAACTGATCAATATCGATGCAATGATAACGGACTGGTCATCAGCAATGTTTGACTTTGCATTACAGAATAAGCCGGTCGTTTTATTGAATCCGGATAAGATTGAACAGGATGTCCCTGGCGGTATGCTGTATAAACTTGACGAAGTCGCGCCGGGGGCAAAGGCAGATGACTGGGAAGAGGCTCTGAATATGATTCTGGAAAGAATGAATGATCCGGATATTGACAGCGATAAGAGAAGAAAAACTGTGGAAACAATTTATGATACAGCTGTCAATGGTGATAAGGATCTCGAATGTATCGTTACAGAGATAAAGCAGCGCCTTGACATCCAATAAAACTAAGCAGAAATATACAATAAGAAACCTCCCGCAGTGTAATCATACACGCGGGAGGCTTTTCTATTGCTATTAATCACTAATACATAAAACGCGTTTATTTCTCTTCCTTGCTGAATAGCTCTTTGTAGTCCGCGCCTGAAAGAATACCAAACACCAGGACTCCGATCGTACACAGAATAGTGATCGGATTCAGCAGAGCGTAATTCTTGAAGAATACTACCGCGATTATTACGGCCCAGGCGGAATATGTGATATTCAAAGCCATGGACTTGGACGCTCCGATTTGCGAAATAGCTCTGTAGTAGAAGAGATATGATACTGTTGCGCTAAGAGCGGCAATAGCAATCGTTGGGATCAGCATTCCGGTTCCGCTGAAGAGGCTTATCGTGAAGCCCCATCCTTTCAGCAGAGGGAGAAGTATCAGTCCATATACGAGCGCCGAAGTGGTCTGACGGATCTGAAGAGCAAGGTCGTCTGTGACCAGCGGATCCTGAACACACTTCGCGATGATGACAGCTTCGATACCCCAGCCGAATGAGCACATGAGAGCACCGAGTACGCCCAGCCAGAAATTCTTGATGCTGAGGTCAGGTGAATAGCTCAGACCATATACTCCAAGCAGAGTAAGGATCAGGAAAACCCAACGATACCAGCGCATTTCCTCTTTGAGGAAATAATGCGCTATTACTGCGCCTATAGCAGGGAACATCGCTGTCGATACCGCGCCAATGGAAGCGCCCATGTTAGCAACCGCCATTACATAGCCGGTCATGCCGATCGGGCCGCCGATGACTGCCGCCAGAGCAACAAACTTGCCGCTTCTGGTCTTGAACGCCCTTACCAGATCCGGAAGCCTACCCCTGAAACCGTTATACGCGCATGCCCATATCGCGGAAAAAGCGTCGTGGATAAAAGTTGATACGAAAGGAGCTAAAAAGATTGCCTGTTCCGTCGATACAAAAGGTGTCATAGCAAGCGCGATACCAATGATCGTCGTTTCTATTCCCCAGGTTAGACCTGCCATTATTCCTGCAAACATTATTTACCTCCTTTTACACTAACCAAGCTTTTTATAAGCTTCGATATTGTTCTTGAGTCTCAGATATCTTCCGTCCGCGTATTCTTGCATGAAATCGCCGTCAAACGGAACGCGGGTAAGACCCCACAGAGTCCACAGATAATCAACATAGAGCTTTGCTGCTATGAAATACTTCTTCTCTTCAAGGGATGGCTCTCTCTGATAGTAATCCAGAAGGAGTTCCGCTTCCTGCTCTTCGTTATAACCGATCTCTATGGAAAGGCAGGAAAGATCCCACATAGCCTCGTTCATGCCGGAATACTCCCAGTCGATCAGATACAGCTTGCCGTTCTTATCAAGAACCCAGTTGCCGATTAGGGAATCGTTATGGCATGGTACGCGAGGGATAGGTCCGTTGGCGTCAACAGATGCCTTGATATCCATGACAGTCTGCTTAACTTCATCATAGTCATCATAGAAAGCAACTCCGCCGTCACGAATGATCTTTTCATACAGGTCAGCCATTTCGAAAACTTCAAATTTAACTCCTGTGTCTACTCCGCAGGTGTGCAGCTTACGGAAGATGTCCGCTGCCTGTTTGATATTTTCACTTCTGCACATTACCTCTTCGGTCATAGGCTGCGGGTCATCAATAAAACGCATGACCTTACGTCCATCATCTCCAAAATACAAAAGTTCGGAATCTATACCCAGACTGCAGGCAAGCTCCGTGCTCTTTCTCTCGTCATCTCTGACGATCATCTCCTCGGTGCCTTCTCCCGGGATCCTTACAAGATACTCGTTTCCGTCCGCGCGGGTAACCCTGTAAGAATGATTAGTCATTCCACCAAGACGGCAGATATCGACGTACTCATCATCCTCAAAAACGGAACCAAGCAACGCTTTGACCTTAGGAAGGTCAGAATCTTCAATTTCTCTGATTAATTCAGCCATTATATCCTCCTTGTTATTATTTGAAAGACCTGATCATACAGCATTCTTTTACGAATCTGATGGCTTGCCTATCAAATATGTTTTTACACGGTGTTCATATTACCATATAATCATATCAAAAATGAACACTTTTTTTAATACAATACATATTTATTCATAGAAACCACAGTCGTTGCGCCTTGTTCATTTTTATGCTATTATTCCCACTGTTTGAACAAAGATAACTTCCAAAAAGGAGACCGAAATGACCAGAAATGAGTTTAATCTGCTTTACGCAATTAAGAAGTACGGAATACAGAGCTACAGAAAAATGAAAGATATGGCCTTTGTTTCAGTTGGATATGTGTCTCAGACAATGAAATCCTTCTCTGAACAGAACTATATCGACGATAACGGCATAACAGAACTTGGGATGCAGGCGCTGCTGCCGTACAAAGTCGATTCAGCGGTTATCATGGCGGCGGGAATGTCCACCCGCTTTGTTCCGCTTTCCCTGGAGAAGCCGAAGGGCTTGCTTGAAGTTAAGGGCGAGGTACTTATTGAGCGCCAGATAAAACAACTGAAAGAGGCAGGCATAGAGAATATAGCCATCGTTCTGGGATACAAGAAAGAAGCGTTTTTTTATCTTGAGGATAAATACGATGGCATCAAAATAATCATCAATCCGGAATATAATACCAAAAACAACACACATACTTTGTATTTGGCTCAAAACTGCATTAAGAACACTTATATTTGCTCCTCTGACGACTACTTCGTAGAAAATCCTTTTGAGGAGTATGTATATCAGTCATATTACGCGGCCATTCACGTAAAAGAAAAAACCAATGAATGGTATATGATCCCGGACAAGAAGGGCAACATATCCAAGGTAAGACTCTGCGGAGAAGAAGGCGATATAATGCTGGGCCATGTGTACTGGGACAGAGAGTTCAGCGCCGCAATGTTGGGAATACTCAACGCGGATCATGAAATAGGCAATTACGATCAGTCGCTTTGGGAGCAGATTCTGATGGAGAATGTCAAAGAGCTGCCTCCAATGGAGATAAAGGTCTATCCGGACGATGTCATCTTCGAATTCGATTCACTTGATGATCTCCGTAAGTTCGATGCCAGTTATATCAACAATACTCACAGCAGGATAATGAAGAATATCACTTCCTGCCTGAATTGTAATGAAGAGGATATTCTCAACCTTAAACCGATCAAGGAAGGAATAACCAATACATCATTCGCCTTTGAGGTCAACAGGAAAAAGTATGTCTACAGGCATCCGGGCGAGGGGACAGAAGCTTTTATTTCACGCAAAGATGAAAAGAAAGCTCTGGAGCTTGCCAAACTTATAGGGGCTGATCCTACATTTATATATATGGATGACAACGAAGGATGGAAACTCTCAGAATATGTTGAAGAGAAAAGAGCACCTGATTATGGATCGGCAGATGATTCGAAAAGAGTCATTGGAGTAATGAAGACGCTGCATCAGCACGAGCTTCCTGACGGAAGAACCTTCAGCCCATGGGAAGAAACGGGAAAACTGGAAGAACTTCTGCGCTCAGAGAAAGGCGGCATTGCCGATAAAGAATTCGATCAGCTTAAAGCCGATGTCGAAAAATGCTATAAGAAAACGATCGGAGACGGGGTAGAGACAAGGTTCTGTCACTGCGATACTTACGCGCAGAACTGGATGCTCACAGACAAAGGAGAGACGATACTGATCGACTGGGAGTACGCGGGCAACGCCGATCCGGGCTGTGATCTGGGAGCATATATCATGGATTCCATGTGGGATATTCCGGACGCGGAGGCATTCATCAAAGAGTATTGCGGGAGTGAATATAATGATACTCTCAGATTCCATTATTTGGCATATACGGCAATCCTGTCATATTACTGGTATGTGTGGGCGCTCTACCGTGAGGCAAGAGGAGCGATAATGGGAGAGAGCCTTTATAACTGGCGCGTTATGGCAAGACGCTATAGTAAATACCTGTTAGAAAAATACAAATAACAGAGCAAAAATACAAAGGAAACGAGGCAAATAGGTTGAGTTTTTTGCCTGCAAGTGCTACCCTCTGATTACCACACTCTTAATATTTTTTAAGATTACTGAGGGAGGAATAGGCAAATGAAGAAAAGTAGTTTATTAGTATTGCTGCTGTCAATGGCTATGGTGATGACATCGGTAATGTGCTCTTTTGCTGAGTCAGAAGCAACGGAAAATACGGACGGAGAAGTTGTGGCTGCTGAAGAGCAGGCAACTGTTGAGGCGCCTGTTGTTGAGGAACCAGCTGCTGAAGAGCCGGCAAACGTTGAAGCGCCTGCTGCTGAAGAACCAGTTGCTGAAGAACCGGCAAAGGATGCTACGGAAGAACCGGCTGCTTTGAGAGGCGGAAAAACAGGCTGGGATCAGGACGAATACGGCTATTGGTACTATTACGAAAACGACAATATGGTATACGGCTGGAAGAGTATCAAAGGCTATTGGTACTACTTCGATAAAAAAGACGGATATATGTATTCCGACATCTGGGATGAGATTAACGGCAAGTATTATTACTTCGATAATTCCGGACATATGAAGACCGGATGGGTCAAGGATGTCAAAGGCTACGGGGATGGTGCCTGGTATTACTTTAGCTCCGGAGGAGCAATGTGTGTTGGCTGGCTAAAGATTGGCGGTGCTTGGTATTACTTCGATGAGTACATAGATGAAGATGACGATTACCTTTACGGCCAGATGGCAAACGGCATTTGGTGGAATAATAAAGCTGAAAAGGCTTATCTGTTCGGAAGCAATGGAAAGTGGCAGAGCGGATTTACAGGTTGGAAGAGCGAAACTTACACCTATGATGGAACTAAGTACACCGATTGGTACTATTTCAAGAAGGGAACAGGTATTAACGGCTTTCAGAAGTTTAGCAATAAATGGTATTATTTCGACGGAGGTTGGATGCTTGCCGACAATTGGTTGTCTTACAAAGGCTATTGGTACTACTTCGATAAGTCCGGAGTCATGAAGACCGGCTGGCTCAAAGATACCTGGACTGATGAAGAAGAGGGAGTAACTTATATTACTTGGTATTACTTCAAGTCGAATGGAGCAGAAGCCTTCGGTTGGCAGAAAATCAGTGGCAAATGGTATTACTTCGATGAAGAAGACGGATATATGTATTCCGACTTCTGGGATGAGATTAATGGCAATTATTATTACATCGATAAGTCCGGAGTCATGAAGACCGGCTGGCTCAAAGATACCTGGACTGATGAAGAAGAAGGAGCAACTTATATTACTTGGTATTACTTCAAGTCGAATGGAGCAGAAGCCTTCGGTTGGCAGAAAATCAGTAACAAATGGTATTACTTCGATAAAGAAGACGGATATATGTATGCCAATGCATGGGCAGAGGATTCTAAAGGGTGGTATTACATGGATGAAGACGGCCACTGCGTCACAAACAAGACTATAGAGATCGATGGCGAAGAATATACATTCGGCAGCGATGGAATATGCTTGAATCCGCCATTCTAAAACATTAATGATAGAAGTGGGGGGCTGTAAAGGCCCCTTACTTTTTTTAGTTTAATGTGGATTTACAACAATGCTGTAAAATGATAATCTCCAAAAGGTAACAGATATCATTAACCAAGCCAAACAGGGAGAACAAGATGAAAAGGAAAAGCTTACTGGTATTATTGCTGTCGGTTATGATGGTGCTGTCTCCGGCACTTTGCGCTTTTGCTGATTCAGAAGCAACGGATAATGCGGGTGAAGGTCAGCAGCAGGAAGTTGTGGTCGATCTCACCGAAGAGGAAGACGCTCCTGAAACCATTGAGGATCCTGTGGCTGAAGAAAAAGCCATTGAGGAAGCAGATAAAGCATCGGAAGAGCAACCTGTTATGAGGGGCGAGCCAAAAGACTCAGGCTGTTCACATATAAACAAAGACACTTATGTTGACTGGAATAGCGATGAAGTTCAAATCGAAGAGATCGAAGGTGATGACTGCTATCACAGAGTTATTGGCGATATATACATTGTCACATACTGCGAAGATTGTGGTGAAGACCTCAAATGGACTCCATATGGAGATAATGAAATCTTAGCTAGCCATGATTATGGCAGCAATCATGTTTGTACGCTCTGCGGCCATGTGAACGGATGCAAACATAAAAAGACTTATGTATGGTATGACTATGATGAAGTTGAAATCACTGATGATGAGAATGGCGATACCCACAGCGTCACAGGCTATATAACCAGAAAAACCACTTGCAAATACTGTGAGGAAGACCTGGAGACAGAGAACCTTGGTTATACGACTGTACATGAAGAACACGACTATGTGAGTGGTGTCTGCGATTTATGCGGACACAAGAGGAACGAAAATTGGGCAAATAATGGAACCTATTACTACGATGCGAACGGAAAGCTGGCAAAGGGCTGGAAAAAGATTGACGGCGAATGGTACTACTTCGATAAGTCCAGCGGCGTAAAGAAAACAGGATGGCTCAAAGACGGCAGCTATTGGTATTACTTAGATCCGGCTGTATCGGAAATCAGCGGAGTCTCCGGCGCCATGGCAATCGGCTGGAAAAAAATCAGCAAGAAGATGTATTACTTCGACAGCTCAGGAAAAATGAAGACAGGCTGGCTCAAATTGACCCATACTGATGAAGACGGAGAAACATATACTGACTGGTATTACTTAAACTCGAGCGGAGCACAGCTCTTTGGCTGGCAAAAGATCAGCAATAAGTGGTACTACTTCGAAGAGAACTACTTCGAAGATGACTATGACGAAGATGACTATGATGCTGGATACATGGCGACAGGGATCTGGTATGTCGATAATGTGGAAAAGGCTTATCTGTTTGGCAGCAACGGCGTGTGGCAGAGCGGATTTACAGGCTGGAAGAGTGAAACTGTCATCTTTGGCGATGGAGACAAATACACGTATTGGTACTACTTCAAGAAAGGCGTAGGTGTTAACGGCTGGCAGAAGATCAGCAATACCTGGTATTGCTTCGAAGACGGTTATATGCTTGCAGATACATGGGCTTCTGACAGCAGCGGAGAGTACTGGCTGGGCAGCAACGGCAAGATCACCAAAAATAAATGGATCAAAGACTATAATGGAAATTGGCGTTACATGGGCTCAAACGGCCATCCGGTATGCAATAAATGGATCAAGGATTCAAAAGGCTGGTGTTACCTGGATGAAAATGGCATCATGGTCACCAACGGCTGAGCCAGGGACTCCTGGGGCTGTTGCTGGATAGGTGACAAGGGCTACATGGTCGAGGAGACTAAGTGGATCTCATACGAAGGATACTGGTACTATATCGAAGACGGATACAGAGTTGAGGACGATACAATATGGATCGACGGTTGTTACTATTCATTCGATATCAATGGAATATGTGAGAATCCGCCATTCTAAACCAATAACAGAAGAGGGGGTCTGAAAAGGCCCCTTACTTTTTTATAAGGAAAACATGGATTTACAAAAGCGCTGTAAAATGATATTCTCTAACAGATTGATAATAAGCATTAACTAAAGAAAAATAGTTAAGGAGAGATAAATGAAAAGAAACAGTTTGCTGATCTTATTGCTGTCGATCCTGATGGTGCTGTCTCCGGCACTTTGCGCTTTTGCGGAATCAGAAACGATAGATAATACGGGCAATGATGACGGTCAGCAGGAAGCAGTAGTCAATCTCATCGAAGAAGACGCTCCGGCAACTGTTGAGGAGCCTGTGGCTGAAGAGGAGACAGAGAAATCTTCGGAGGAGGAGGCAGCGCCTGAAGAAGTTGTCCAGGAAGAGCCGTCTGTCTTGAGGAGCGGCGCGGGATGGTCAGACGACGGAAACTATTATTATGACGAAAACGGCGATCCGCTCAAAGGATGGCAGGAAATCGACGGAGCAAGGTATTTCTTCAACGAAAACACCGGATTAAAGAAAACAGGATGGCTCAAACAAGTTGACGAAGAAGGTGTTGTCTACTGGTATTTTCTTGGCGAAGATGGCCGTTTAGTCACAAACTACTGGGCGTCTGACAGCAAGGGCCTGTGCTGGATCGGACCGGACGGTTATATGATCGAGCAGACCAAGTGGATAAAAGTCGGAAATGACTGGTACTATATCGAAAAAGGATACCAGGTCCGGAACAAATGGAAGAAAGACTCTAAAGGCTGGTGCTATCTGGGATCGGACGGTCTTATGGTCACAAACGACTGGGCTCCGGACAGCAAGGGCTGGTGCTGGATAGGATCGGATGGCTACATGGTCGAACAGAACAAGTGGCTTAAAATCGGAGATTACTGGTACTATATCGAAAAAGGATACAGGGTCGAGAATACCTGGAAGAAAGACTCCAAGGGCTGGTGCTATCTGGGCGGAGACGGCCGCATGGTCACAAACGACTGGGCCCCTGACAGCAAGGGCTGGTGCTGGATAGGTCCGAACGGATATATGGTCGAAACAAGCGGCTGGAAGGAGATCGACGGCGATTGGTACTATTTGGAAAAGGGATATAGAGCTCAGGATAGATGGCTCAAAGATTCCACAGGCTGGTGCCATGTGGGTGAAGATGGCCGTATGGACAAAAACGAACAGATACCGGATTCCAAAGGCTGGTGCTGGGTGGACGAAAACGGCTATCAGGTAGTGGATCAGTGGGTAGTTGAACGCGGCAACTATTATTACTACGTTGATTCAAGCGGCTATCAGGTTGAAAACAAGAAGAAGTATTATATAGGAGCTAAAAACGGATATCTGGCCGGATACTACAATTTCGACGAAGACGGAAGATGCATCGACGAAAACGGAAGATACACGAATCCACCGAGAAAAACAAACTAAAGCAATGATTCAAGCTCCGGCGAGAGATCGCCGGAGCTTTTATTTGCTCCTGACAGCACAAGTTTCCTAAACATCTTTTAGGTTGTTTTTGGGGATATCGGATGATAACCTTTTTTAGAAAGAAGACTTTATTATTAAAGGCTGTCAAAGGGAGCAATAAATATGAAAAGAAAAAGCATATTAATATTACTGCTGTCAATGGTCATGGTGCTTTCGCCGGCACTCAGCGTTTTTGCTGATTCAGAAACAGCAGATGATAATACAGGAAACGGTCAGCAGCAGGAGGCCGTGGTCGATTCTGCTGAAGACCGGGAAACTCCGGCTGTCGTTGAAGAACCTGCGAATGAAGATCCGGTGGCTGAGGAGCCTGCGCCTGAAGAGCCTGTTCAGGAAGAAGTTGTTAATGAAGAGGCAGCAGGATCGGACGCTCCGGAAGCCGAACCGGAAGGCATGAAAGCAGCACCGGCAAAGGCGGCGTGTACGCATTACAGAACGTCCTTAGAAGTTGTATTGGGAAGTAACGTCAGCTATTCAGAGATTACGGGCGACGATGAATACCATAAGGTCACAGGAGATGCGTATTGGGTCGAGACCTGTGTTGACTGCGGCGCGGAAGTGTGGAGCGAGAAGATCGAAACCTTACCGCATAATTACAATTCGAATCATGTGTGCGTTGACTGCGGTCACAGCAATGCCTGCGAACACACAGCCGGAAGGGGAGAAGAAACAAGATACAACGGGACGCTTACATATGAACAGATCGAGGGAAACAACGAGTTCCATAAAGCAAAGGGAGACATTTATAAGGTAGAATACTGTCTGAGCTGTGGCGAGGCTCTGGATTCGGAATATAAAGGCGAGTTCAAAGATGAACATATATATGGAGAGGATCATGTTTGCAAGTTGTGTAGTTATAAAAACACCTGCGGGCATCCTTCGACATACACCACATATGAGTATGATGATGACGATGTTACCATAACAGACTGTGGCAGGAACCACAGCGTTATGGGAAAGATCTATGAAATAACAAGCTGCGAGATCTGTGGAGAAGACTTTGAGGTAAGAGAAGTCGATGCCGAAGATCAGCCTATATATGAGAGTCATTATTATGATGATTCCGGCATCTGCATGGGATGCGGACATGCAAGAAATACAAACTGGTCATCAGATGGCAATTCTTACTACGAAAACGGCAAAAAGGTCACCGGCTGGAAGCTGATAGATGAGGAATGGTATTACTTTAATTCGAGCGGAGTCAAGAAGACCGGCTGGCTCAAGAGCGGTGACTACTGGTATTACCTGGATCCTGAAGAGGGAGACGCCGGTGCTTTCAGCGGAGCCATGGTCACAGAATGGCAAGAGATCAAAAACAAGTGGTATTACTTCAATCCGGTTTCCGGAAGAATGAAGACCGGCTGGCTCTATCTCACCGAGATAGATGAAGATGACGGCACTGAATATTCCGACTGGTATTATTTCAACTCAGACGGAGCGCAGCAATTCGGCTGGCAAAAGGTCAAAAGCATCTGGTACTATTTCGAAGAAGCAGACTATGAAGGCAACATGGCATATGGACTTTACTATGTCGCAAAATCCAAAAGGGTCTATATGTTCAATGAAGACGGAAAATGGCTCGAAAACTTCACACAGTGGTACAGTGAAGAATGGGTAGATGATGAAGGCAACAATCACATAGACTGGTACTATTTCAATAACGGCAAAGCAGCAAAGGGCTGGCAGAAGTTCAACAACTACTGGTACTATTTCAATGACCGCAGCATCATGGCAGCAAACGCCTGGGCAAAAGACAACACAGGCTGGTGCTGGCTGGAGGCGGATGGCCGTATGGCAACAGACAAGTGGCTCGAATACAAGGGCTCATGGTATTTCATCAAACCTGACGGCCATATGGCTGAGAGCTGCTGGCTGCAGGATGAAAACGGCTATCGCTGGGTAGATGCCAGCGGTAAGAATCCGAGGAACAAGTGGTTCCTGATAGACGATGAGTGGTACAAGGCTGATGCGGATGGATACAGATTCGCAAACTGCTGGGCAACAGACAGTACAGGGAAGTACTGGATGGATGCAAACGGCAAGATCACCAGAACCAGATGGATCTTTGACCCGGCTGACGGCGAATGGTATTACATGAATGCTGACGGTTATATCACAGTAAGCAAATGGGTCAGGGATTCAAAGGAGTGGTATCTGCTTGATGAAAACGGCCACATAGTTAAGAATTCCTGGGCACAGGATTCCCACGGATGGCTCTATCTTGATGGTAACGGCTACATCCTCAAGAACGGCTGGGCAAAAGACTCGGTGGGCACATGCTGGGCAGGCAGCGACGGTTACCTGTTAAAGAGCCAGTGGATCGAGTATGAAGGAGATATGTATTACGTCAATGCCAGCGGCTACAGAGTTGAAGGCAAGACCGTAACGATCAGCGGCAAGTCGTACACTTTCGACAGCAACGGAAAATGTCTGAATCCGCCTAAACCTGCCGGTTAATACATGGGGCAGAAAGACGGACAATAATCGATCGATTGAACAGCCTGCAGGACTTGTATCCTGCAGGCTGTTTTGCCTGATATATGCAGCACATATATTGATAAACAATGCATAAAAGCAGGCCTATATGATATAATCATTTAGTTAAATTACACTTGACCGCAAGGAGAAACTTAATGCTACTATACATCGATCCCGGCACGGGAAGCATGCTTTTTACGATCCTGATAGGCGTGCTTGGAGCTGGTGCTTACAAGTTCAAGGACATGACTGTCAAGGCTCGTTTTTTGTTGAGCGGGGGCAAGACCAAATCAACTGACAACGAACATCCTGACTATGTGATATTTTCGGATCACAAGCGTTACTGGAATGTTTTCGAACCGGTTTGCGATGAGTTCGAAAAAAGAAAAACGCCTATCGTATATATGACCGCTTCACCTGACGATCCGGCTCTGGACAAAGAGTATGAATACGTAAAGACGGAATTCATCGGCGAGGGAAACAAGGCGTTCGCGTCCCTGAACACAATGCACGCGGATATCGTGCTGTCCACTACGCCAAGTCTGGATGTCCTTTACTGGAAGAGGTCGAAGCATGTCAAACACTATGTGCATATTCCTCATGCAGCAAGCGACCTGACCATGTACAGAATGTTTGGCATCGATTTCTACGATACGATACTGACGTCCGGTGATTACCATGAGGAACAGATACGCGCACTCGAGAAAGTAAGGAAGCTTCCTGAGAAAGAAATAGTTAAAGTGGGGCTGCCTTTCCTCGATACGATGAAGGATCGCGTTGACAAAGCCGGCAAGGTGAGTAATGAAAAAAAGACTGTTCTTGTAGCGCCTTCATGGGGATCGAGCGCGATTTTCAGTAAATACGGCGGCAGGATCATTGACGAACTTCTAAAGACGGATTATGACATAATCATCAGGCCTCATCCGCAGTCGTTTACCAGTGAAAAGGAAATGATAGACTCGCTGATGCAGAGTTATCCTGAAAGTGACCGTCTTCACTGGAACAGGGATAACGACAATTTTGACGTACTGAGGAGAGCTGACATCATGATCTCGGATTTTTCGGGAGTCATGTTCGATTTCAGCCTGGTCTTTGACAAGCCGCTCATCTACACTGATGCGGAATATGATGACGCACCTTACGATGCCTGCTGGCTCGATGAAGAGCCTTGGACCTTCAGAGTTCTGCCTAAGCTGGGATCGAAATTGACAGAAGAAAACATGAAGGATATTGGGGCCCTTGTTGAGAAATGTTTGACAGATAAAAGCTTTGAGCAGGGCAGGGCCGAGGCCCGTGCCGAGACCTGGGCTTACATCGGTGAAAGCGCATCTCGCGTGGCTGATTATCTGATCGATAAACATGAAAAGATGAACAGAGAGATCATCAGCTGACAGTAAGGAGCACGAATGACTTTTGGAGAAATAATATACAAGATTCTAATAGGACCTCTCGAGCTGTTTTTCGAGGTCGTATTTGAGATAGCGAACAGACAGGTAAGCAACCCTGCCTATGCCATTATCATGCTGAGTCTCGCGATGAACATCCTGGTTCTGCCGCTTTACCGCAGAGCCGACGCCGTTCAGGCTGAGGAAAGGGACCGTGAGAACGCGCTGGCGCCGTGGATCAAACACATCAAGAAGACGTTCAAAGGCGATGAGCGCTTCATGATGCTTCAGGCGTATTACCGCGAGAATGATTACAAGCCGACGGATTCACTGAAGGGATCGATCTCACTGCTGCTCGAGATCCCGTTCTTTATCGCGGCATATCACTTCCTCTCGAACCTGCAGACTCTGAGGGGAGTCGGATTCGGCCCTATAAGCGACCTTGGCGCACCGGACGCGCTGATCAATATCGGAGGGATGTCAGTCAACGTTCTTCCGATACTGATGACACTCATAAACGTCATATCCGCAGCGATATACATGAAGGGTTTCCCACTCAAGAGCAAGATACAGATGTACGGCATAGCCGCCATCTTCCTTGTCTTCCTGTACAAGTCTCCGGCGGGACTGGTATTCTACTGGACGCTGAACAATCTGTTCTCGCTGTTCAAGAACATCTTCTACAAGATACCTAATCCGAAATTGATTCTGAGCATCGGGATATCTTTTCTGAGTGCAGCGCTCTTAATAGTAGTACTGTTCTTCTATCCGGGCGGAAGCGTAAGGATAAAAACGATTTGTGCAGCGGCTTTATTCCTGATCCAGATACCTTCAACTTATTATCTGATCAATAAGGACAAGCCAAGATCGGTCACTCTTATTCGCAGAGGCGAAGAACTGTTCACGCCAAGCTGCATCATACTGGCGGTCACTAGCGGGCTGTTGATCCCGAGCGCAATTATAGGTGCTTCTGTAGAGGAGTTCATAGAATTATCGAGCTATATTTCACCATTCTGGTATATCATAAGCGCCTTAACGATCGCGTTCGGAGTGTTCATTGTGTGGTTCAGGGTGTTCTTTTCTCTTGCGAGCGAGCAGGGGAAAAAGGTTTTGGGCCTGTGCACCTGCATAGCGGCGGTTGTTTCAGTTGTGGATTACATGTTCTTCGGGAAAAATTACGGGAACATTTCATCATTGCTGGTTTATGATAGCAAGCCTTCGATCAGCAATTCGGAATGGCTGCTGAATCTCCTGGTTATTACCGTTGCCGCGTTAGTTGTATTCGTGTTATCAAACAAGAAGACCGGCTTTGTGAGGCTGTTTGCTATAGTCATGTGTACAGCGCTGCTGATAATGGGTGTCTTAAATTGTGTAAACATCAGCTCTACTCTGAATAAATCAAAAGACAGCATAACGGCTGCTACACAGGAAGAGCCCGAACTAAGACTCAGCAAGACCGGTAACAATGTCATTGTAATAATGCTGGACAGAGCGTGCGGCTACTACCTTCCGTATCTGTTGAACGAAAACCCGGAAATAGGAGAGATTCTTCAAGGATTTACTTTCTATCCAAATACGGTCTCATATGGACAGGTCACCAATGTGGGTTCTCCCGGGCTGTACGGAGGATATGAATACACTCCGGAAAAAATAAACGAGAGAGATACGGAAACACTGGCGAGCAAGCAGAATGAGGCTTTAAGGGTGATGCCGTACATCTTTGATGATAATGATTACGATGTCACGGTATGCGACCCGTCATACGCGGGATATAAATGGATCCCGGATCTGACGATATATGATGAGCGGCCGGAGATCCATAAATACATTACAAACGGGAAATTCTCGGCAGAGGAATATGGTTACTATGCCGCGGGAGGTCAGAAGAACGCTATCAGAAAAAGGAATCTTTTCTGCTACAGCATTTTCAGAATGGCGCCGATCATTTTCCAGCCTACATTGTATTCAAGCGGAAGCTATAACGGAACGATCACTGATGAAAGCAGCGGACTTCAGATCAGAAACGGTTCTCTGACTGCCGAAGGCTATAACAACGCTTTTATGAGTCCGTACGCAACGCTTTGCAATCTGTCAGAGATCTCCACGCTGACTGATAACAATAACGGCGCCTTTGTTATGATGAGCAATGATACTACTCATGAGCCGCAGCTGCTGCAGGAGCCGGATTATGTTCCAAGCATCGTGGTCGACAACACGAAGTTCGAGACAGACGGATTCAACAGGACTGACGCCGATGGGAACGAGATAAACATAGGAGAGGAAACAAGCATGATCCATTACCATGCCGATATGGCGGCACTGCTGAAGCTGGGGGAATGGTTCGAATGGATGAAGAAAAATGACATATATGATAATACCAGGATCATCCTTGTTTCAGACCACGCCAGAGCTTTAGTAGGGGATGAGATCATGCCGGTGGATGCCGATGGAGGCGGAGTCGCGGAGGACAGAGAACTGGATATGTTCTCATTCAACGCGCTGCTGCTGGTAAAGGACTTTAATTCCAATGATCCTCTTAAGATCGACAACAGCTTTATGACAAACGCGGATACGCCGATAATCGCGACCGAAGGCCTGGTCGATGATCCGAAGAACCCGTCAACAGGCCGCTCGTTAAAAGATGAGGTAAGCAAAGACGGCACACTGGATCTCATATACACATATGACTGGACAGTTGAAAAAGAAAAGGGGTGCGTGTTCCAGCCAAGCTATTGGTTCTCTGTTCATGATGACATATTTGAGAGAGAGAACTGGAATTATCTGGGATATTATTAATTAAGGAACACGAATGACTTTTGGAGAAATAATATACAAGATTCTAATAGGACCTCTTGAGCTGTTTTTTGAAGTCGTATTTCAGATAGCGAACAGACAGGTGAGCAACCCTGCCTATGCCATTATCATGCTGAGTCTCGCCATGAACATCCTGGTTCTGCCGCTTTACCGCAGAGCCGATGCCGTTCAGGCCGAGGAAAGAGACCGCGAGAACGCGCTGGCGCCGTGGATCAAGCACATCAAGAAGACCTTCAAGGGCGATGAGCGATTCATGATGCTTCAGGCGTTTTACCGCGAGAATGATTACAAGCCTACGGATTCTCTGAAGGGCTCGATCTCGCTGCTGCTTGAGATACCGTTCTTCATCGCGGCATACCACTTTCTCTCGAACCTTCAGACTCTGAAGGGAGTAGGATTCGGTCCTATAAGCGACCTGGGAGCGCCTGACGCGCTGATCAATATCGGAGGGATGTCCGTGAACCTTCTTCCGATACTGATGACGCTCATAAACGTCATATCGGCGGCGATATACATGAAGGGATTCCCGCTCAAGAGCAAGATACAGATGTACGGCATAGCCGCCATCTTCCTTGTCTTCCTGTACAAGTCACCGGCGGGACTGGTATTCTACTGGACGCTGAACAATCTGTTCTCGCTGTTCAAGAACATCTTCTACAAGATACCGAACGCGAAGACGGTGCTGTTCTACTGCGCGCTCGGCCTCACGACCCTGCTGCTGATACTCGTTCTCTTTGTACATCCTATGAAGAGCGCGAGGGCTCAGGTCATGGTAGTCGCGGTCCTTGTCGCGCTTACCGGAGCGATCATTCTGTCAAGAAAGGGATTCAAAACCGGGAAACTGCTTAACACCAAAGAGACGGATGTGCTGTTTACGGAAGGATCACTGCTGCTGGCGGTTCTTACCGGAGCGCTGATCCCAACGACTGTTATCGCGGATTCTCCGCTTGAGTTCATAGATGCAAGCAATTACACCTCGCCGCTGTGGTACTTCGCCGCAGCAATGTGCCTGGCCGTGGGAACTTTCATAGTCTGGTTCAGGATATTCTATTCGCTTGCGGACAACAGCGGAAAGAACATCTTCACGAAGCTGATGTGGGCGGGCTCTGCCATCTGTATCGTAGACTATTTCTTCTTCGGTAAGGGGTACGGCAATTTCTCGTCTCAGCTTCAGTTCGATGAAGATATCAGGATACCGGTCAAGGAGATGGCGATCAACCTTTTGGTGATCGCCGCGGTCATCGCCATAGCCCTGCTGATATGGAAGAAGCTGCCTGTAGTCAAGGCTGTATACGCCGCCGCCTGCATGGCGATCATCATCATGTCGGTGATCAACATATTCGGCATCGCGCAGGCTCTGGCACCGGTCAAGTCGTTGGTCGCGAAGGCCAACGAGAGCAAGCCTGAGATATCGCTCAGCAAGAACGGCAACAATGTAGTCGTCCTCATGCTTGACAGAGCGGCGAGCATTTACGTACCGTATATTTTTGAAGAAAAGCCGGAACTCAAAGAGCAGTTCTCGGGTTTCACATATTATCCGAATACCGTAACTTACGGAACTTCAACCAATACCGGCGCGCCAGGACTCTACGGCGGATATGAGTACGTCCCTGCCGCGATGAATGAGCGGCCGGAACTCACCATACCTGAGAAAAACGACGAAGCGCTGAAGGTCATGCCTGTGCTGTTCGATGAGAGCGGTGCCAGAGTAATGGTCGTCGATCCTACGTACGCGGGATACAGCTGGATACCGGACCTGACCATCTATGATGACTATCCGGAGATCAAAACATATATCTCGGAGGGCAAGTTCTCGATCGATGAATACAGTTTTGAGTCGTTCAGCGAGCTTACCAGAGAAACCAGAAAGAGAAACTTCTTCTGCTACAGCCTGTTCAAGGCGGCTCCACTTGTGCTGCAGCCGACGCTGTACGACCACGGCAGTTACAACAGCAGCGCTACCATAGAGACGGCGCAGAACAGCCAGGGAGTTAAGGCCGTCGCGCAGACCAGAACGGGCCTGTCCACCGCGGAAGGCTTCGAGGAGCGTTTTATGGACGCTTATGCCGTGCTGTATCACCTTCCGGATATCACAACGGTAGCGGATTCTGATCAGGATTCCTTCCTGATGATGAGCAACAACACCACTCATCAGCCGACACTGCTTCAGGAACCTGAATACGTGCCTGCTGCAGTCGTGGACAATACTGAATTCGATGAGACGCACAAGGTCAGAAAGTCGTGGGATGGAGAAGAGCTGGCTTTCGTAAAAGACGCTCAGGTCACGCATTACCAGGTCAACATGGCGACTTTCCTGCAGCTCGGCAAGTGGTTTGACTACCTGAAAGAACAGGGAGTGTACGACAACACCAGGATCATTCTGGTATCTGACCATTCATGGGATCTCTGGCATAAGGAGAGAATCCTTCTGAAGGTGGATGTCAGGGGAACCGGCAATGAGAGATACTTCGACACGACAGCGCTCAACTGCCTGCTCATGGTAAAGGATTTTAACGCCGACACTTTTACTGTAGACAATAAATTCATGACCAATGCCGATACGCCTTATCTGGCTATGGAGGGCGAAGTCGACGACATGGTCAATCCTTTCACGGGAAATGAGATCAGAGAAGTGGCAGCGGGAGAAAAGGGCAAGGAAGTGATGTTCACGCATAACTGGCAGATCGACGACAATCAGGGGAACACATTCCTTCCGGACAGGTGGTTCAGCGTACATGATAATATATTCAACGAAAATAACTGGGAATATCTTGGAGTCTATTAGCGGAGCATATCTGAGGTAACGACATGCGTAAAGGCAAGACAAACATCAAGAAAACGATCAAAAAGCTCGGTAAAAAAGCCATCATAAAAGGATACCGTGTCGGGGTAGTCAATGACGAGATCGTGACATCTGTTGACATGTCTGTTGGCAGAGCTGAAAACCTGAGGATAGGCGGCAAGAAGTATGAGGCAAGGAACAATACCGTTAAACTGCCATATACTGCTGAGACAATGGCCGGAATTCTTGCCGGCGGAATGTCTGCTGATCTGGTGATCGGAAACAGAAAAAGAACCGCGGCTATCGCGCGTTCGTTCATGGTAGTTGAAGACGAAAAGATCGTTATCGAAAACAGACAATACGGGTATGACCGCAACGATCTTATCAAGCTGTCGGACATCAGTATCGGAGATACAGGTCTTTCTTTCAGTTATAAGAGTGTCGCCGGACAGCCGGACAAGCTGACGTTCGTCGTCATGGATAAGGACTTCAGGACAAAAGCCGTTTCACCGGTACTTTCCGGAGAGAGAGGCTCAGTCACGCTGGAAGACGTCCGGGCTATAGGCCGTGATGAAAGGCTGCAGCTGTTTGCTCTGACAGAAAAGAAAGCGATCCCTGCCGTCGTCGGCATCGACCGGAAACCGGAAGGAGTGACAGTCAGACAGCTGAACAACAGAGTATATCTGGAAGGGGACGGTTCCGGCTCTTATACTTTCAAGGCAGACAGAAGGCTGGCAGTAAAACCGTTCACGACAAAGACAAAGACAGTCGAATTCGATATCGAATTCGAAAATGACGAAGTGTTCCTTACGGTAGACCTTAAGAAGGCAGCAAGGGTGGTGCTTTTATGGCATGATCTCAGAACAGGCAATGAAGATGAGATAGCGACGGTCACATCGTCAAAGCATTCACTCATCGCTCTTAAGCCACAACTGGAAAGGAAACTGGTCCCGTTTGAGAGATATGCTCTGAGATATAAGATCATACAGAAGGAGAAGATCACAGAAAGCGGTTTCGTGTATGCTGATCTGCCAAAGAAGAGACTGTATTCAGAAAATGTTGTGCTGTCACATAACGGCAACCGTATAATGCGCATGTCCAACAGGTCGCTGGTGCTCGAAAAAGAGGACAGCATCCTCAGTTACCCGGAGAAATATGCATATGACTTCTCGGCAAGCGGATTCAAAGCTCATGCGCAAAACATCCGCCTTGAGGGACATGATCTCTGCTTTGATCTGTCCCTGCAGTCGACACTGCTCAGGATATCGTCCGTGTCGGTTTATGTAAATGATAACTACAGGAAAGAGTCGCGCTTTATTGAGGATGTCGTGTTCGATATGCCTGAAATGAAAAAGGAACTGCCGGTAAGGATCGATATGGAGCAGCTCAGCGACTTTTCCTACAACAACAGCAGGATAGCATTATGGGCAGGCGTCAGATATGTGAACGGCTATAGCGAAGATGATTTCATCTGCGCCGTTCCGAGAGAATACGCGGCCCGCGAAAGATTTTTGTTCGATCACACGAAAGACGGAATGTCTACTGAATTATACCTTGGAGAGAACCACTTCAACCTTAAGCTGTGGCACACCTCTGAGGAAGAGCTCAGAAAAGGCATCAACTATCAGGAAGGAAGGGAAGCTTACTTCAAAACAGTAAAGAGTGAAGATATAGACAACCATCTGATACTCTTCGAAACCAATCTCGGCAAGAATTACACCGGCAATCCGAAGTATCTGTATGAATATATGATCTCGCGGCCGGAATACAGCAAGTTCAAATATGTCTGGGTGTATCCGGACAAAGAGAACTGCCCTATCCCGGGCGATCCTGTCATCGTAGAAAGAGGTACCTCTGAATATTTTCATTACCTCGCGAAGGCAAAGTACAGGATCAACAATATAAGATTCCCGATCATCCATAAGAGGGAAGGCTCGGTATACCTGAATACATGGCATGGAACTCCGCTGAAGAAGCTGGGCTTTGATATAGAATGTGAGGGTCCTGAGAAGCATGCCTTTGCCGCGCTGTATCAGGAGAGTCTCAACTGGGACTATATGACAGTCGATAACGATTACGGTGAAGAAAAACTGACAGGAGCGTTCCGCTTCGAGGGAAAAGTCATCAAGAAGGGCTATCCTATCAACGATATCTACTTTGACGAGGACAGAAAAAAGAGAGTCTGCGAAAGGATAGAAAGGGATTACCCCGTCACCAAAGAGAAAAAGGTGATCCTGTATGCGCCGACATGGAGAGATCTCAAGGGAGATTATGTGCGAGGCTATGAATTCAGCCTGCCGTTCGACATCCGGAAACTATATGACGCATTCGGAGATGAGTATGTCATCATCGTAAAGCTGCACCATCTGATCGCTAACAACCTTGTCATAGATGAAAAGTATAAGGACTTTCTCATCAATGCCAGCGATGAAGAGGACATCATGGAGCTTCTGTGCAAGACGGATATCCTGATCACGGACTATTCGAGCGTCTTCTATGATTTCGCCAGCGCGCGCAAGCCTATGCTCTTCTATATGTATGACCTTGAAGAGTACCTCAATGAAACGAGAGGCACGTATATCGACGTAAATGATCTGCCGGGAGAGATCATAAAGGATGATGAAGGTCTTATCAGAAATATTCAAAGCATCAGAGATGGTAACTACCGCTATACAGCTCAGCTCAGGGCCTTCTGCAATGAATTCGCAAAATACTGCAAGGGAACTTCGTCCCGGGACGTTCTGGAAGCTGTGATAGATAAGGAGGATCTTAAATGATCAATGTTCTGGTTTTCCCTTGCGGCTCAGAGGTTGGCCTTGAGGTCAACGAAGCTCTGAAGAGAGACAAGCATGTCAGACTTTTCGGACTCAGCTCGGTGCCGTGCCACGGGAAATTCGTATTCGACAATTACATTGAGGGGATATCGTTCATCAGCAGCGACACGTTCATCGACGAACTCAACGCTGTGATCGATCAGTATGATATCGATGTGCTTATTCCGGCGTATGATGACGTGATCCTTTACCTGTCAGACAACAGGGACAAACTGAACTGCAGGCTGGTGACTTCAGGAGCGGAGACCTGTCATGTCGCGCGGTCCAAGGGACGGACGTATCAGAAGCTGGAAGGCTGCGATTTTGTTCCGCGCGTATACAGTCCGGATGAGATCACTGGATCCGACCTGCCGCTTTTCGCGAAGCCTGACATAGGCCAGGGGTCGCAGGGGGCATTCAGGATCGATACGCTTGATGACCTGCAGGTCATAAGAGACAGCGATGAAGAGTACTTGATATGCGAGCTCCTTCCGGGCAAAGAATATACTGTCGACTGCTTCACGGACATGGATGGTGAGATAATCAGCATGTCCATGAGAAGCAGAAACAGGATACGCAACGGTATCAGCGTCAATACTGCTTCGGTGCCGCTGACGGATGAGGTAAGAGCGATCGGCCGTGCCATCAACGAAAGGATCAGCTTTGACGGCGTCTGGTTTTTCCAGATCAAGAAGGCAGCCGACGGCAGATTCAAGCTTCTTGAGGTAGCGCCGAGAGTTGCCGGAAGCATGTCGCTCAGCAGGGTCAGAGGGTTCAACTATATCCTGAACTCCGTTTACCAGACCATGGGGGTAAAAGTCTCCGGCGTTGAGCACATGCTTGAGAAGATAGAAGAGGACAGAGCCCTTTCCAACAATTACAAACTGTTCCTGGATTACAGCACGGTCTACATTGACCTCGATGATACACTTATCTTTAAGGACAAGGTCAATACGGAGGCGATGGCCTTTGTATATCAGTGTGTCAACAGCGGAAAGAAAGTAAAGATACTTTCCAGGCACGCGCGCAGAGAACAGGATACACTGGATAAGTTCAGGATAGATGAAAGGCTGTTTGACGAGATCATCCACGTAGAGGATGAAGAACTCAAGAGCAGTTATATAAAAGAAAAAGACGCGATCTTTATAGACGATTCCTTCAGGGAAAGAGCCGATGTCTCGCGGGTCAACGGGATCCTGGTATTTGACATCGACTGCATTCCGGCTCTGACAGAGAATCAATGAACGGTGGGATATATGGCAAAACAGGTCACATTATCAGTAACGGTACTCAGCTTCAATAACGCGCAGTATATCGAAGACTGCCTTGCGTCGATAGAAAAGCAGGGTATAGACAGCTACGAGGTGTTTATCGTTGATGACTGCAGCAGCGATAATTCCATTGAAGTGATCAAAAACTACATCGCGGACCGCCCGCAGTTTCACCTCATAGAAAAGACGGAGAACTCCGGCGGCGCCGTATCCTCTCAGATCGGCGTTGAAAGAAGCACCGGAAAATACTGCTCGATAATCGATTCCGATGACATCATCGCCGACGGAGCGTATAAGCAGCTGATAAAGAGGATAGAAGAGGACGGTTCCGACTTTGCCTCGGGCATGCCTCTGATACTCCATTCCGGCTACCTGTATGGATTCATGCCGAATGAGAAAGAGACTTCGGTTTTTGCAGAGAATACTGTGATCAGCGACGATAAGGCCAAGGCTAAATTCAGCTGTGTTTTCAGCTACTGGAATTGCATCTTCAAAACGGAATTTCTCAAAAAGAACGACATCCACATGGCGAGCGGACTGCTGATAGCAGACAGACCTTTCCTCTTCGATGCTATTTATAAAGCAGACAGGATCAGCCTGGACCACACAGTCGTATATTACTGGAGAAAGAAAAACAATCCTAAGAAGCAGTCGATAACCGATCAGAAAAACGAGTACCGGGTGATCGCCGACAGATGCGACTCATTTGAAACGCAGGTAAGGATAACGCTTAAAAACACTGAAGAAAAAGGCTCTCTCAATCTGGGGATGTGGGAGAATTCTTTCGAGAGACTGTTTTACCCGCTGACAGAACTGCTGAGATCGGAGAAGATCGACAGGGACTTTTTCACGGTAGTATGTGACAGGTACAGGTTCCTGCTGACGGAATATGCCGGGCTTTTCAGACAGCTTCTGGACGCAGGACACATCGCGACCCTCCACGCATTCTATACAGTATGCCTTTTGACGCATGATTATGATGCTCTTCTGAACATCGCGGATGAAGAAACGATCCTTATAAAGCTGAGGGATCTGGCTACTGAAGAAGACAAGCCGATGTTCAGAGAGGCGATGTGCAAAGAGAATACTAAGATGGTCATGCAGAGGGTAGCCGCGGAAGGGGACAATGTATATGTATACGTCATGGTGCCTAACGACTACAAAGATCTGATAAAGGTCAACAGCGTGACTGCCATAAGCAGAGTATATAAAATGGACCGCTATGAGCTGGACTTTGACAACGACAGGTTTCGCTTCAATATCAAAGATCTTCCGGAGTCCATCTACTACTTCAATCTTTCGTATAATATAGGTGAAGAAAGCTACATGCAGGAGATGGGCAGAAGTCCGCTCCCGGCCCCGGTCCTGTTCTATGAAGATGACGATTTCCTCATCACGAGCAACCGCAATGGAGGAAATCCTCTTACTATCATGAGGAAGAACAGATATACTTTTGTAGGGGACAGCAAAAGACCCCGCATATTCGTGAACAACGATGACGGAGATATCGACAGGCTGTTCTTCTACAATGTTATAGACAACAGGGAGAGTGAGCTCGAGCGTATCAGTGACGATATATATCAGTTTGGGCTGAACGATCTTCCGGAGGGCAGAAACGTGCTGCTTGCGAAACACGGCAACGGCACTATCTCCACCGTCAACAAAGCACAGTTCACAAACAGCGCGAATCACATGAAAGCATATGAAAAGCTGTTCATGGCAAACGTGATCACGATAATCAAATAAAGCGGAGACAAGATGATGGATAAAAAAATATTGGTGACACAGTCCACGATACCGCCGATGGATGAATATATCCGTGAGATAGAGTCTCTTTGGGAAACCAAATGGCTCACTAACATGGGAAGCAAGCACGTGCAGCTCCAGCAGGAACTTGCCGCTTACCTTGGCGTAGAGAATATCGAGCTCATGGTCAACGGACACATGTCGATAGAACTTGGCATACAGGTCTGCGGCTTTGAAAGGGGAAGCGAGGTCATCACGACGCCTTTCACTTTCACATCCACGACTCACGCCATAGTAAGGAACGGTCTGAAGCCGGTGTTCTGCGATGTGAAGCCTGATGACTACACCATTGACCCGGAAAAGATCGAGGCGCTGATAAGCGATAAGACGGTCGCCATCATGCCGGTACATGTATACGGCAACATCTGTGACGTAGAAGCTATAGACAGCATAGCGCGTAAGCACGGCCTTAAGGTCTTATATGACGCGGCTCACACCTTTGGAGAAACCTACAAAGGCAAAGGCGTAGGCAACTTCGGAGACATGTCGTTCTTCAGCTTCCATGCAACAAAAGTGTTCAACACTATAGAGGGCGGAGCGGTCTGTTTCCATGATGAGAAGTATAAGCAGTCGCTTTACGACATCAAGAACTTTGGGATCCATGGACCGGAAGAAGTAAAGGCTGTCGGAGGGAACGCCAAGATGAACGAGTTCTGCGCTTCGATGGGGCTTTGCAACCTCAGACATGTGGACGAGGCGATCGAAAAGAGAAAGAAGGTAGTAGAACGCTACCGCGAAAAGCTTTCGGTCATAGACGGGATCAAGCTCAATGTCGTGCAGGACGGGGTCAAACAGAACTACGCGTATTTCCCGGTCGTGTTCGACCCTGAAGTATACGGGAAGAACCGCGACGAGGTCCAGGAGATACTGGCAGGATACGGGATCGGCTCCAGAAAGTATTTCTATCCGCTGACGAATTCCTATGATTGCTACGAATGGAAGTTCGACACCGCTGAGACGCCGATCGCGAAAAGTATAAGCGACAACGTATTGTGCCTGCCTCTTTACGCCGATCTGTCTCTTGAAGACGTAGACAGGATCTGCAGAATAATCACAGAGAAGTGCTGAAATGATTGAATCGATCAAAGAAATAGTAAGAGACCATATTCAATACAAAGACCAGATCAAGATGCTGGCTAAGTCAGATCTGATAAAGACGTATCGCGGCGCCGCCCTGGGCTGGTCCTGGGCGATCATCAAGCCGCTGATCACGCTCTTTGTGTTCTGGTTCGCATTTTCCGTAGGACTGAGGTCGGGCAAGCCGGTAGCGGGGTATTCCTTCTTCCTGTGGCTTGTAGCGGGATTCCTGCCATGGTTTTTCATGCAGGAGCTGATAACCGGCGGAGCCGCCTGTATCAGAAAATACAGCCCGCTCGTGACCAAGATGAAATTCCCTATCTCGATCATACCTACGTATTTCAATATCTCTCATTTATATACACATCTGGCGCTGCTGGTCATAACCATAGTGCTTTTTGCGGTCTCGGGACATATGCCGGACATCTATCTGCTGCAGATCCCGTTTTACATGCTTCTGATGGTGGCGTTCTTTATCGTATGGGCGCTCCTGGCGGGCATGCTTTCCGCTATCAGCAAGGATTTCCAGAATCTGGTCAATGCGCTTTCATCAGCGATCTTCTGGATGTCGGGTATCATCTATAACGTTGAGGATATCGAGAATACCTGGATAAGGGTCATGCTCAAGTTCAATCCGGTCACGGTAATATCCAGCGGCTACAGAAGAGCCTTCATTTATAAAAAGTGGTTCTGGCAGGACAAAGTATCACTGGTGTGCTTCTCGATCACCTTCCTGATTTTCCTGATCCTTGCGCTCACGGTATATAAGAAGCTGAGAAAAGAGATCCCTGACGTTTTATAGGTCAGCAGAAACGGTACAGATATATGAGCAATGAAGTAGTAGTCAGATTTGACAACGTCACAAAGATGTACAAGCTGTATAAGAGCAGCAGAGCACGCTTCAAAGGGCTGTTCAGCAAGAAAGTTCCGTACAAAGAGAACAAAGCTGTTAACGGAATGTCTTTTGAGGTAAGGAAGGGCGAGAGCGTAGCGCTGTTTGGACGTAACGGTGCGGGCAAGTCCACCATGCTCAAGATGATCACGGGCGTTACCTTCCCGACTGAAGGCGAGATAACCGTCAAAGGCAAGGTGTGCGCTCTGCTCGAGCTTGGTGCGGGCTTTGACGCCGAGTCGACAGGCAGGGAAAACATAAGGTTCAAATGCAGCCTCATGGGAATGAATGATGAAGAGATCGATGCGGTAGAAGATGATATCGTGCAGTTCGCGGACATCGGGGATTACATGGATCAGCCGCTGAGGTCCTATTCGAGCGGTATGAAAGCCAGACTCGGCTTCGCGATAAACGCCAACGCCCAGCCGGACATACTTATAGTTGACGAGGCGCTGAGCGTTGGAGACAGAAATTTCCAGAAGAAGTGCAAGGAAAAGATAGCCGAGATAATGGCTGACGACAATGTGACGCTTCTCTTTGTTACACACTCTCTCACGACGGCCAGAGATTTCTGTAAGCGCGGGATCGTGCTTGAGAAGGGAAAGATCCTATTTGACGGAACGATCGATGAGGCGATCAAATTCTACGAAACAAAATAGTTTAACTGATGAGAAATCCGTTACGATCGATAAAACGCAAAATCAAATACTATAAAAGCAGTGACCGCAAATACCGCGATCTCTGGTATTCATGTGATGTCGATGAACACTGCATAATGATAGAGCCGGGGCGCGGAGAGACCGTGTCGGGCAATATGTTTGCGATACTGAAAGAGGTGGAGACCGGACCGGAGTGGTCTGATCTCAGGCCTTTTTTCGTTGTTACGGAAAAGACGCGCAAAGAAGCCGAAAGGAAGATCGAATATTACGGTTTCAGTAAAGTAAAGCTTGTTGAGAGGATGAGCGATGAATACCTGAAGCTCCTCGCAACGTGCAAATACTTTTTTTCGGATAACACGTATCCGGCGGAGTTCTGCAAGAAAACTGACCAGGTACTGGTAAACACATGGCACGGGACCCCGCTCAAACACATGGGCAAAGCCAATCTTGAAGGTGCCCGCGGCATGAGCAACGTGATGCGCAATTTCTTCATGTCGGACCACGCTCTTTTCCCGAATGACTTTACGAGAGACGTCTTCATGAATGACTACCAGCTGAGTTCTCAATTCAGCGGCAGCGCAGTCATGCTTGATTATCCGCGGAATGACGCGCTCTACAATGAAGAGATGAGGGCTGCAGTGCGCAGGGAGCAGGGCATTGAAGATAAGCGCGTGTACGCGTACATGCCGACCTGGAGGGGCAGCGACTCAAAATCTGTCAGCATGGAAGATCAGGAGAGAGAGATCACCGGGTATCTGGCTGCGCTGGATGGATCGCTCGCGGACGATCAGCTGCTGTTTGTCAATCTGCATCCATTCGTCGGAAGCAGACTGTCATATGACAGCTATAAACATATAAGACCGTTTCCGGGCGAATATGAGACCTACGATTTCCTGAACGCGACAGACGCGCTCATCACGGATTACTCGAGCGTACTCTTCGATTATGCCGGGACAGGACGCAAGATAGTTCTGTTTACGTACGATCTGGAGGATTATCTTGAAAGCCGCGGCATGTATCTCGATATACGTAAGATGCCTTTTGATATCTGCCGCACTCCGGACGAGGTCATAGCCGGCCTCAACAGCGAAGGATCGGTCGCTGACAAAAGGTTCCTGGATACATTCTGCGCATACCGGCGCGGCGAAAAGAACTGCTCACGCAAGCTCCTTGAGATCGCTGCAGGAAGACAGAGCGATTCGGTAAAAATAATAAAGAGAGAGAATGACGGCCGTGCGAGGAACGTGATCGCAGTCAGGGATCTGAGCAAGGGCGTCACGAATGATCTGAAGCGGCTGATACAGAAGAATACTGAAGGCGGCGACCACGTCAGCGTGCTGTTTGGCGGAGGCATAAAGCCGGAATATATCGATACACTCAAAGAACTCGATACGTATGAAAACGTTGACTGGTACCCTTTGATCGGAGGCATCAGAGACGAAGACATGCCTCGCGAGGTAAGGCGCGTGCTTCCGGGCTGGCACATCGACAACGTCGGAAATTCAGATGATCTCAGAAGGAATTACCACAGACTCGTGTACCACCTGATACCCGTCAGGAAATATGCGATCCATGACAGAGGAGAGAACATAAGGATCTCGTTCCTGCAGGACAGGCTTTCCTATCTGGTCAGCGCCAGAGTAGGAGAGAGACCTTGTGAGCTCCAAAGGCGCGGAAACAAATACTTTATTGATATCCCTAAAGAGGATCTGACAGGATTCTTCTTCCGCAACCGCATAGCCCTGATCGATGAGTTCGGGGAGGAGCACCGGATCATATCCGGAAGACGCCTGCCAAAGATATTAAGTATAATCCATACTAAAGTCATAAAGCTTGGGATCAGCGCCGGAGGAGATGAAGAAGAAGACACGGCTCAGTCCGGCACAGGAGGGTCGATCTGCTATCTGCAGGAATACAGGACCCGCACGGATCTTCTGGTCAGACCGGCAAACTATACCGACAGCTTCGGACAGAGAGTCAGGATAGCGCTTGCGTATTGTGCCGCAAAACTCAAAAGAGGCGGAACGACTCCTATATTGCTGTATGAGAAAAACAGCGAAAGATATGAGGAATCTGCGTCAGTCCTGTTCGAGAAACTGCTCGATATGGGATATGGCAATGTTTATTACGTTATAAGAAAAGATTGCCCGGCGTGGAACGATGTGCCTGACAGGTACCGCTCAAAGCTGCTTGCAAAGTATTCATTCAGGCATTATCTGATGCTGTTCAGATGCAGGACGTTCATAGCGACCGAACGCATCACGCATAATATAGACCTCAGGCCGCTGAGCCCATTCCTGAGGTACTGGCTCGTACACGCGGGTTACAACTTCGTTTTCCTGCAGCACGGCGTTATGTACATGGTGTCGCTTGACGCCGAGAGGCGCGCTTTCTTCAGGCTGCGCGAACGCCCGGGATACAAGAACAGGATAGTGACATCTTCAGAACTTGAGGCCGACCACTTCGTTTATAGAGGAGGTTTCGATCGCGAGGAGCTGTATGTCTGCGGCCTGCTCAAATTCGACAGGGCGGAGAGAAATGAGACGCATGACCGCATCGTGATCATGCCTACCTGGAGACCGGGAGAGGCAAATCTCGCGACTGAGAACTTCCGCGAGACCACTTATTTCAAGTTCATACAGAAGATATACGACGCGGTGCCGGACGATCTGAAAGATAAAGTTGTAGTGCTGCCGCATCCTTTGATCAAGAAGAGCGCTGTTGCCGCAGCGGAATCCGGCGGAGACATCGGGGACCGCGACGTGATAAGGCTGATGCTGCCTGACGTGACTCATGAGGAGACCCTCAGGATGACCGATACATTGATCACGGATTATTCATCGATCTCATACGACGCGTTCTACCGCGGGGCAAACGTTATATTCGACTGGGAAGAAAAGGATGATACGATCGCTTATTACGGAAAGTCCTCGAGGCTGATGCTGACGGAGGACCTCGCGTTCGGCGAAGTGGCATACGACAAAGAACAGCTGAGAGAATCGATCATAAGAACATACGGCAAGGCTCAGAAAAAAGAGCATATCGAAAGGTTCCGCAAGATAGTGACGTATCACGACGGACGGAATACCGAAAGATTCATAGAGATGGCGAAAAAGGACGGACTGCTTTAAAAGATGGAACGAGAGGGCAGAAAAAAGATCGCGATAATAAGCCGTGAGAGCGACAGCAAGACGCTCGACGTCTCCATGCTGGAGGCAGAGCTGCTTAAACGCGGGCATAAAGTGAAAGTGCTCAGCAAGCTCCTGACCAAGGAGAAGTCTTTTAAAGCGCTCGGATATATCGGTCATGTGATCAGACAGGAGGCTGCGATACTCGATTCCGATGTTGTAGTGCTTGACACATACTGTATACCGGCCAGCATGATCCCTCACGGAAAGGGGACCAGGGTGGTCCAGATGTGGCATGCTCTTGGCGCTGTCAAGAAGTTTGGCTGGCAGACGGTCGGCAAGGAAGGCGGGTCTTCCGAGAAGATGGCTAAGCTGATGAAAATGCATAAGGGATATGATCACGTCATCTGCTCCAGCGACGTGACTGCCGAATACTTCTGTGAGGCTTTCAGGACAGAACGCGGGAAGATAGTAAAGTGCGGACTGCCACGCATCGACTATATCAAAAGCGTCACTGCCGGCGACAGACATGATGAGATGGCCGCTAAGATACTCTCAAGATATCCTCAGCTGAAGGAAGATGGCAGAAAGACGATACTCTACGCTCCGACCTTCCGCAGGGGCAAAACGGTCGACGTGCAGAGCCTCGCAGACGCGCTGGATCCCGGGAAATCCGATCTGGTGGTGAAGCTGCATCCGCTCTACAGAGGGGGCACTGCCGTGGGCGAAAGCGGTTCTGCACAGGCAGACACTGCTCAGAAAGGCATCATCTACGATGAGGAATTCTCCACATTCGACTGGCTGTCGGTGGCAGACATGATCATCAGCGACTACTCATCACTGGTCATCGAATCAACGCTTGCAGACAAGCCTCTGTTCATATATGCCTACGATCTTGAGGATTATGCGGAGAACACGGGCCTGAACATCGACTTCGAAAGCGAGCCTGTCGCGCCGTATGTTTTCAAAGACGCAAAGAAACTGGCTGACTGCATCGAAAAAGAAGATTACGACATGGACGCTCTGCGTGCGTTCAGGAACAGATATATAGATGTTGATACGGATAAATGCACTGCCGCGCTGGCTGATTTTATAGTATCCCTTTCCGGACGCAGTACAAAACCATGAAAAAGAAAAGGGCTGATACAACGTTGGTAATAGTGCTCGCATTGCTGATCCTCCTTGTCATTATTTCTCTGGTGTGGATACTGCACATAGGAAACCAGAGGAGTATCGCGCGGGCGAGGGATGAAGCCGCCAGGGAACAGCAGGAGGCACAGCAGAAGGCAGAAGAGGAAGCAGCTGCCAAAAGGGCTGAGGAAGCAGCGATCGCATCACACGTGTATTCGCACCGCGGCTCCGCCGGTCCCGAAGAGCATACTTTCAAGGCTTACGATGCAGCCATCGAGGCCGGGTCGCACAATATTGAACAGGATGTCGTCATTTCGTCTGATGGAGTTCTCTACGTTTCGCACGATCTTAATGCCGTGACTATGACAGGCTACAACGGAATGTATGAGTATATAAGTTCTGAGACCATCGACAGCCTTACGACAGAGGCGGGCAATAAGGTGCTCAGGCTCAGCGAGGTCTTTGATAGGTACGGCAGGGACATCAACTACATTATCGAGCTGAAGCCCGACAGTGATGCGTGCATAGAGGCGTTCGAGGCACTTGTGGACGAGTACGGTCTCGCTGATGTCATAACCGTGCAGTCGATGTACTCTCATGTGCTCGAAACTCTGGAAGAGAAGTATCCCGACATGCCTAAGCTCTACGTGTGCAGGAGCCAGGGGGACTTTGAATACGCTTTAGACAAATCTTATATAGATATTATTTCAGTGAAGGCGTCCGCCGGCCTCATGACCGGGAGCAACTGCAGCGCGGCGCACGAAAACGGCAAGGCTTTCAGCGCGTGGACGCTCGATACAGAAGAATCGATAAAGGATGCCATAGACATGGGCGTAGATACATACTTTACCAATGACACGCCGCTCGCGCTCTCTCTTGAGAGAGAATACAGAAATAACTAATGCAGACACGGAGGTCAGCGATGAATATAACTAAGACATTCAAGAAGGCGGTATTTGACATCGCAAAGAAGAACAAGACATTCCGCCGGGTCTTCAGGGGCAGCAGGGATGCAGCTTACCGGGCTAAAATGACGCTTGACGATCCGTTCGGCAAGATCGATGATAAGCTGGTATACTTCCGGACTTTTTCCGGACGCGGCTACAGCGATTCACCGAAGGCCATGTATGAGTACATGCTGACAGCTCCTGAATACAGGGACTACAGGTTCGTCTGGTGCTTCAAGGAGCCCGAGAAGTACGACTTTCTGCTGAAGAACGACCGCACTGAGATCGTGAAGTTCAGGACCATGGCAGACAACAAAGCTCTTAGAAGGGCAAAGTACTGGATCACGAATTACCGCATGCTCAATCATCAGTATCCGCGCAAGGGACAGGTCTATCTGCAGTGCTGGCACGGAACGCCGCTCAAGAGGCTCGGATATGACATCATCGAGAGCGACAACGCGATGAATTCCCTCAAGGAGATCAAAGAAAAGTACAGGACTGATGCCCGTAAATTCTCGTATATCCTTTCACCTTCGCCTTTCGCGACCGAGAAATTCGCGACTGCATGGAACCTGAACGAGACGGGCCAGAGAGGAAAGATCATAGAGAAAGGATATCCGCGCAATGACAGGCTAGCCGTCGCGGATGAGGAGGAGCGCACGCGTCTCAGAAAAGAGCTGGGCGTAGAGGACCGGAAGGTCATCCTTTATGCTCCTACCTGGAGGGACAACCAGCACACGAGCGGCCAGGGCTACACATACAAGACCGAGGTCGATTTTGACAAGCTGCAGAAGGAACTGGGCAGTGAGTACATCATTCTCTTCAGAGCGCACTATCTGGTCGCCAACAGCTTTGACTTCGGGCGCTACGAAGGCTTTGTCAAGGACGTGTCGTCATATCCCGACATCAATGACCTTTATATCGCGTCAGATATACTTGTCACAGACTACTCGAGCGTGTTCTTCGATTTCTCGATCCTTGAGAGACCTGTCGTTTTCTATATGTATGACCTCGATCATTACGCGAACGAAATGAGAGGATTCTATCTTTCGATCGAAGAACTTCCGGGACCTATAGTCAAAACCGAGGACGACCTCATTGCCGAGATAAGAAAAACGGAAGGATGGACAGCGGACGAAAAGTATCTGGAGTTCAAGAAACGCTTCAATCCATACGAAGACGGCAACTCCTCCAAGCGCGTCCTGTCAGAGGTGATCCGGGAGTCTTAATATATATATAGATTAACAAGCATACAGATTGATTGAATACATCCGCCCCGGCAGATATGATTCCTTATACGATAAATAGTACAAGGAAAAGTGTCGGGGTATTATTATGGATGTTTTGAGACAAACCAAACGGGCGCTGGCAGTCATTTTGGTGGCAGTGATGGTGCTATCGCTGTCATTCACCGATGTTCACGCGGCCAGCAGCAAGGTATGGCTGACCAGCTATAACACTCCTACTACTGTCAGTATGGGACACTCTTATAGTATCAAGGGCTGGATCAAAGCCAGCAAGAAGATCTATTCTGTCGAGATCGGAATAGCCAATGCCGATACTGAGCAATGGGAGTATAAGTACACAAAGTACAAGATCAACAGCAAGTCCTTCAATATCAAGAAGGCCGATCTGACGCTGAAATTCGGCAACCTGAGCCCCGGAACATATTACTACAGGATCCATGTAAAACTTAAAGGTGAGAAGTACGTAAATGTTCTGAACAAGAAGTTTACGGTCGTGGACCAGACCGCCAGCACGGTAGATCTTACTGCGGCTGACAACACCGGCATCTCGCTGAGCGGAGCCAATGCGCCGGACACCTATACTGTAGGTAAGGAGTTCAAACCTAAGGGAACGGTCTCCTCAACCAGCAAGATCAAAAAAGTCGAAGTGGGTATCGTTTTCTCCGCGACCAACAAGTGGACGGACTATAAGTACACTGCCAATGTGAACACTTACAACTTTGACCTCAGCAAGACCGCATCGACACTGAAGTTCGATAAGATCCCGGCCGGAGCATACCGTTACAGGATGTATGCTCACACTGAGGACGGAATAAAGATAGTATTCAACAAATCATTCACCGTAAGGGCAAGCAATAAGCCTCAGCAGGCGGTCAACTGGGCGGTCAATATCGCGAATGACAATTCATTCTCATACGGCAAAAAGCCGGAAACCAGCAGACTTGGATGCTACTTCTGCGGCACCAACCAGAAGAGGAAGCCAAAGGGATATGAGAAGACATACGTATGCCTGACATTCCTTGGAGCGGCCTATGCACACGGCGCTAAAGACCCTGAGATCCTCAAGGCATGCCAGAACTGCAAGATGGTAATGTACTCCAACAATGACAACTTCAGCAAGTTCTCCTGCTGGATGAAGATCGGATCATGCAAGGAACTGGCGATAGGAGATCTGCTGCCGGGAGACGTCATAGTTGACTGGTCGGCGGGCAACAACAACGGACATGTATGGATGTTCGTCGGAGGGGACAAGTTTGTCGACGCTGAAGGCATCGCGGATTGCTGGGGAGCGAACTCCATAGCAGTCAGGTCGGGAGCCGCAAGGAAACTCGCGGCCGAGGGCAGAGACAGCAGCCTGAACTACGTAATGAGATACATCCACTAATAAAGAAGCAATAATAAAAGAAGCAGGCGGTCGTTACGCCTGCTTCTTTATTGTGATCGACCGAATGCTTTCGGATATAGTCTTGTCACATTCTTCAAGCGATCCCGGATCATAAAGGATGCCTTCCAGAACGTATACAGACATCCCGTCTTCTTCCTGTACTGCGAAGTAGAATGAAGAACTGGTGTATATACTTCCGGAACTCGCTTTTTTCGAATCCTCATTTGATGTGATACGGAATCCGTGAAGGTCTCCCTCCTGCAGAGGCTGGTGTGTGCTGTTATCATCCTCTGTGACTTCCCAGTCATCGAACCAGTTATCAACTGTCTTGCCCTCTGCTATTTTGGAGTTTGGTGTGAAAGAGTCTCTGTAAAGCGATATGTCATAAAGAGGCTCGTTCTCATCACTTCTATATGAAGCTGTCACAGCGCGTGGCACCGAAGGGAAATCCGCATCCTCACTGCCCCATGTATAAGAGATGTTGTAGGAAACATTGCCTTCTGTCGAAACATCTGCGGAAACATCGTTTACAAAAAGTCTCCCATCTGAGCAGGTGATATGATCCACTTGTGCCGGATCCGTGTAAACCATATCATCGTTCCTGTTGAGAGATACTGACCGCAGGAATACCGGTATGCATACGACCAGCATCACGAGCTCGATCAGAACGATGATGGCAGCGGTCTTCCTTGGAAGGTACTTAGGAAGGTTCGGAAGGAGCTTTTTATTTTTCGCCTTTTTCTCAGGGCTCGCTTCCGCAGGGGATCCGGCATCTGCTGACTCGCCGGGATCTTCCTCAGATGCTTCTTCAGTCCCGCTCTCTTCTTCAGCCTGAGGCTCGACTGGTTCAGGCGCATCCTCCGGCATGACATCTGCTGCCGCTGCTGCTGACTCTTCTGTCTCTTCAGTTGTCTTTTCTATAGTTTTCTCTTCGTCCATACTTTAAGCTTTCAAATGATTATTCAACGATTTCATATTTTACCAAGCAATCAAGCAATTGCACAATACTTATGCTATAATATTCCTGCACTTTTCACATAAAAGATGCATTTAAGGAGACTGCAGTTGTTATTTTCAAGCAATATATTTCTATTCGTATTCCTTCCCGGAGTCATTCTGATCTACTACACCATTCTTAAATGGTCGAGGCCTCTTCAGAATATTTTTTTGCTTGCTGCAAGTCTTTTCTTTTACGCATGGGGCGAGCCGAAATTCGTTCTTGTAATGATGCTGTCCATCATCATCAACTGGGCAGCCGGCATGGTAATATCAGCCTTCGAAAAACAGGACAACAAAACAGGAGAGAAAGCGGCGCTTTCTGCCGCCATATTCTTCAACCTTCTTATCATTTTCATATTCAAGTATCTTGGCTTCACGGTAAGCAACATCGATTCGCTGTTCGGAGCAGATATAAAAGTTCCGGATATAGCGCTTCCTATCGGTATTTCATTCTTTACTTTCCAGGCCATTTCTTATGTTGTGGACGTGTACCGCGGCAAGGCAGGGGTGCAGAAGAACATCCTTTATGTCGGGCTTTACATATCTTTCTTCCCGCAGTTGATCGCCGGACCTATCGTCAGGTACGAGACTATTGCAGATCAGATCAACAACCGCAGAGAGACGTGGGAGGGCTTTTGTGACGGAGTCAGTAGATTCATCATCGGATTCTGCAAGAAGATACTTATTGCGAACAACCTGGCGCTGGTGGCAGACAAGGCTTTCGAGCTTTCGGGACTCGGGGAGCTCTCGACGGGCATGGCCTGGCTGGGCGCCATAGCATATACACTCCAGATATTTTATGACTTCTCCGGGTATTCGGATATGGCCATCGGACTTGGAAAAATGTTTGGTTTCCAGTTCCTTGAAAACTTCAATTATCCGTATATATCGAGATCGGCAGCTGAATTCTGGCGCAGATGGCATATGTCTCTCGGCACCTGGTTCAGAGACTATGTCTATATCCCGCTCGGCGGAAGCCGTGTGAAGACCGGCAGGCACATACTGAACCTGTTCATCGTCTGGCTGTGCACGGGAGTCTGGCATGGAGCAAACTGGACATTCATACTGTGGGGCATGATGTACTTTGTGCTTCTGGTGTTTGAGAAGTATTCGAAGTTCAACGATTGGACCGGGACAGCGACCGACAGCATCAAACGCATATATGTGCTGTTCTTCATCATCATGGGATGGATACTGTTCAGGGCTGATGATCTGCCTGCCGCTGCCGCTTATTACAAGTGCTGCTTCGGAGTATCAGGAGGACCGCTGACAGACAGCAATTTCATCGAATACATCCGGCAGTATTCAGTATATCTGGCCGCCGGCATCCTGTTCTCGATGCCTGTGGCAAAATGGGTCAGGGACCACACAAAGAGGACGGTCGCGGGAGATCTTCTGTATTCGGCATGCCTCGCCGCGCTGTTCATCGCATCGATATCCTTCCTGGTCAAAGGAAGTTATAATCCGTTCATCTATTTTAATTTTTAGGAGTTGGTATGGGCAAGACAGGCAAAATGCTGCTGACCATATTCTTCATAGTGACAGTAGTTCTGTTTGGAGGAACGACGCTGCTGCAGGCCCGCGGCAGCATCCTTGAGGTCGTCAGAAACGACTCCATATCTGAGATCCCGCCGGCGATCGAAGCAGAGCTGACGGACAATTTCAAGAGCCGCAACAACTGGATCAATATCAATGGCCTGTTCCAGAGGATGATCGGCGTCACCGTGATACGTGATGCCGGCGACATCGATGTCTTCAAGATGTCGAACGGACAGCTGACATATGAGTATCCGGACTGCGACATGACCTACGCAGCGCAAGAAGTCATCAGCCTGGACAGGTTCGTCAAAGAGAAGGGACTCGACTTCATGTATATCCAGCTGCCATGCAAGGCATACACTGATGAGATCATGCCCCCGGGCACACACACCTACGGATATGCGGATTCAGATGAACTGATCAGCCGGCTGAAAGCTAACGATGTTGATATTCTGGACCTCAGAGAAGAGATAGAAAAGGAAGGCTTCGATATCCCGCCGCTGTTCTTCAACACCGACCATCACTGGAAGCCTTCGACAGCACTGTGGGCTTCGAAAGTCATATCCGAAAAATTTGCCGGGACCATTGATGGCTACTATTACGATCCGGATATCTACAACGCGGACAATTATGAGAGGAAGGTATATGAGGACTGGTTCCTTGGTTCGCTTGGCAGACGTACGGGAGTGTTCTTTGGCGGCCTGGATGACTTTGAGACACTGATCCCGACTTTTGATACAGACTTCGATCTTTATACCGAGTCGCAGACCAACGGGTCCCCTAAAGAGAAGTCCGGACCGTTCAGCAAGTCGCTTATGAAGCTGAGCATACTGGATAAGAAAGACTATTTCAGCCCAATGACTTACTTCACATACATGGGCACGGAATACCGCCTGAGCGACATCACAAACAACATGGCGGACAATGACAAGAAGATCCTTATTTTAAGGGATTCCTTCTCATGCGCATTGCTTCCGTATCTCTCTCTGTCAGCCGGAGAGATAACGGCCATAGACATGAGATATCACAGTGAGCTGAAGATCAAGGAATATATAAACAACAACGATTTTGACGCCGTAGTAGTCGCGTACAATCCAAGCATGTTCAGAGAAGAAGGGGCGTTTGATTTTGACAGATAAAAGATAATCAGTTGTTAAGAACGCCGAGTTGTGTTAAAATGTACATCTGATAGCAGGCCGTAACCGTAAGAGAAAATACTTATGTGGAGAACTAATAGAACACGGATATTGATCATAATAACGTCTGCACTCCTTCTTGTAGGAGCGCAGTTTGCGTATGCGAAAGATTCGACCGGAATGACGGTTTTCAATACAAATCTGATCACAACTGACGTGGACGCAACATATATCGAGGGCAAAGTCGATAATGCTGTCGGACAGACGATATCCGTAAAGATCGGCCCAAGAAGCGTAGCTGAAAAGACTATGCCTAACACCGGCGGGGAAGCATCGTTCAGGATCAAGATCCCGGGCAAATTCATCAGCAAAAACATCATGACGGTATACACGGTCAAAGAGAAAGACCCTGAGACCGGAAAGACACTGGATCGCGAAAGAGTAGAGGTCAACTTCGTTGACAGAGAACAGCAGGAGATCACTCTTGATAAAGAAGATTACGATCTCACATTCCCGGGCAATGACAGAGAAATCTCGGCTGAAGCAAGCTCCGGCGATGATCTGATCTACAGCTCCAGCAATCCGGACGTCGCTACTGTCGATGAAGACGGCAAGATCACCACGACCGGCGAAGGCGACGCTACTATAACAGTAAAGCAGATCGGAAACGGTCAGTATGATGAAGCTGAAGCGTCATTCAATGTCTCCGTAGAGGAGATAGATGCTTATACCGTTACATATCACTCCAGCGCAGATAAGGATGAGACAGTAAAACAGGTCATCCCTAACGGCTCCACAGAAAGCCTGCAGGAGAACGGCTTCGAATACGATGAGCGTGAGTTCCTCGGATGGGCCGCGTCAGATGACGGACTGGTAGAGTACACGGATGCTCAGTCGGTCAGCGACCTCGGAGAGCCGGGCGACAACATCGATCTGTACGCTGTGTGGACAGGCGACGGCATCAGAGCGGCGGTCGCATGGGCAGTAAAGATAGCCAATGACGATTCGTTCACATACGGTAAAAAACCTCAGACGAGCAACCTGGGATGCTACTTCTGCGGAACCAACCAGAAGAGAAAGCCTAAGGGATATGAGAAGACGTATGTATGTCTCACATTCGTGCATGCAGCATACGCACACGGCGCAGGAGATCCGGTGATGCTGAGAGAATGCCAGAACGCAAGCCATGTGCTCTCGGTAAACAACGATAACTTCTCGCACTATTCATGCTGGCAGAAGGTCGGACTTACAAAGAATCTTACGATCGATGATCTTCAGCCGGGCGACGTCATATGCTGGTACTCATCATCCGGATACAGCAATGGCCATATGGCGATGTATATAGGAAACAATCAGATCTGCGACGCCGAAGGCATCAAGGACTGCTGGGGACCTGCTTCGATAGCAGTTCGCGGAAACGCTGCCGGCCAGCTCAGAAGCGCCACAAGGCACAGCTCAAAGAGCTACGTCATGAGATACGTAGGCTAGATAAAGCAGTATATATAAAGACAACGATTTAAAGGATGATCCAACAAATCATCCTTTTATTATGGTAAAATTAATTCACTATGAAAAGAATTCTGATACTGGGCGCGGGCAACGCGCAGATAGACGCAATTGAATATTGCAAGGCTCACGGATACGAAGTGGTCGGCTGCAGTTATACGACTGTTGACTGCGGTATTCCGCATCTCGATATATTTGAGCAGGTCGACATCAAGAGTGTAGAAGGAGTGGTGGCTCTGGCGCAGAAGTACGGAGTTTCCGCGATCTATTCGATAGGTTCGGATCTTGCGATGCCTACCGTAATGATGGCAAGCACACAGCTCGGACTCCCTCACTTTATTACCGCAGAGACCGCCGAGATCTGTCACTCCAAAGGAAAGATGAGAGAAACTCTGGGAGGCAGCTTCGAAGGCAACGCGGCATATATGGTCTGCGGCACTCTTGAAGAGGCGCTGCGCTATACGGGCTTTCCGGCAATGATGAAACCGGTAGACTCGCAGGGACAGCGCGGATGCTTCAAAGTGGAGTCTCCTGAGGATATAAAAGCGCATTTCGCAGCCTCTCTGGACTATTCCTTCGAAGGAAAGGTCATAATTGAGCAGTATATAGACGGACCTGAAGTCTCAGTCAACGCCTATATGCAGGACGGCAAAATGAAGTTTGCCCTCGTGAGCGACCGCTATGCGTTCGATGAACTTCCGGGAGGTATAATCAAGGAGCACAGGGTACCGTCTTCCTTCGCAGATGAAAAGGCGCAGGCAAAGACCGTTGATCTTGCCGCCAGAGTCGCGGCAAAGATAGGCATCAATAACGGCCCGTGCTATTTTCAGATAAAACTCAGGGACGGCAGAGAACCGGTGATAATAGAGGTAACACCGAGACTGGACGGCTGCCATATGTGGAATCTGATAAAGCATTACTGCGGAGCCGATCTTCTGGATGCCTGCTTCAGACATCTCCTTGAAGGAGAATCAGTGCTTGATGAAGACTACTCATTTCCAAAAGAAGAATACAGCCTTGAGTTCATGAGCAAGGAGCCGAATACGACATTCGCGGGGTCAGATTTCGACATTGAAGGAGCCGAGTATGTCTGCTACTACTACAACGATGGCGACAGGGTGCTCAGGATAAACGGCTACATGGAAAAGTGCGGATATGTCATCCGCAAAACGGGCAGAATACTATAACTACGGAGGCATGCTTAAATGAGCATTCAGAAAAAACTCAAAAATGTATATACAGTATGGTACCTGCTGACGCTCAGAAGATCGTTTGACGGGGATCCTAAAAAGATAAAGGCCGATCAGAACCGCAAAGTGCACAGACTGATGAAGAGGGCTTACAGGATCCCGGTGTACAGGGAGAAATTTGAGCTTTCGGGAACGACTCCGGCTGACTATCATTCAGCAGAGGATCTCGTCAAATTCCCGACACTCACAAAACCTGAGCTCCGTCTCTGGATGCAGCAGGAATGGGACGATCATCCGGAAAAGCATGATGATATCAACATCCTCAGCACAAGCGGATCATCCGGCACTCCGCTGAAGATGCTCTATACGCAGAAAGAACAGGCATGCAGTGATGCCAACTGGGCAAGAGCTCTGGCAGCGGCCGGATACAGACCGCTTCGCGGCAAAATGTATTCATTCTCGACAAGCCACAAGGGGCCGCGTAAAAAGGACAGAGACTCTATCATTCAGAAGTTTGGGCTTATGCGCCGCAAGGTCGTAGGCGAGGATCACATCGTCGGAGACGGCATCGCCGACCTTATAGCTGACATCAACGATTACAAGCCGGATCTTATCTGTCTCAGACGCAACGTCATGGTCAGAATGGTCGCTTATGCTGAAGAGCACAACCTGAAAATATATAAACCGAAGTTCTATGCGCCTATCAGCGAAATGGTCGATGATGTGACACGCAAGCTGCTGGCCAGAGCTCTCGGGCCGGGACTCATTGACGCATACGGAGTATCGGAGATGGGAAGCTTCATATATCAGTTCCCTGAGAAAGACTTCAGATACGTTGCCAATGATATCGCGGTCGCCAACGTATATAACGATAACAACGAGCTCGCCGATGACGGCCGTATAGTCGTCACGTCTCTCTACAAGCATACATATCCGCTGATCAACTACGAGACGCTCGATCTTGGCAAGTCATTTGTAAAGGACGGCATCCGTTACTTCACGGATATCGAGGGCCGCATGAACGATCTCGTCAAGCACGAGGGAGGTGCGGATTCATCAGCGCTCCAGCTGATGAGGATCGCGAATCACACGGTCGGACTCTCGCAGTTCCGGTTCATCGAGGAGACTTATCACGACATGAAGATCCAGCTCGTCTCCGATCCGTTCAACAAGACCATGACAAAAGAGCAGATAGAAGAGAGGTTCATCACAGAGGTCACCAAGCTCTACGGCGATGAATTCAGGATCACCATCGAGTGGCTCGACGAGCTGCCGCCGGAGAAGACGGGCAAGCAGAGATGCTTTGTCTGCAATGTGAAATAATAATATGAAGATAGCATTGACGGGAGCGAGCGGCTTCATAGGGACAGAGCTGCTTGTCGTAATGAATAGAAGAGATGACGTCAGTGTCATCGCTCTCACAAGGGACGCTTCGGGATGTGAAGATACTGAACGATGCGAATGGCGCGGCACGGACTACTCGGAGGACAGCCTGAAGGAGGCGCTGAGAGGCGCAGACACGGTGATCCATCTGGCCGGTGTGCGCGGCACGGAAAACGACCCTGAAAAGTTTGCCGTCAATGAACAGATGACCGCGAACATTCTTGATGCCACGGCGCACTGCGGCGCAAAGCGCATCGTTTTCGCTTCTACGATGTCAGTCTATAACGACGACGGACTGATCCCATGGAAAGAGGATGCCCCGCTGAAGGGACGTTCATGTTATGGGGATTCCAAGGCAGAATGTGAGAAACTGATAACAGACTTCGCAGAAAGGACAGGCATCACCTATGGTATCGTGCGCATAGCCCAGGTACTGGGCAAGGGTGAAAAACGCCGCGGTATGATGAATGTGTTCCTCGATACCGCACGTGACCACGGCACCATCAGGGTGATGGGCAAAAGCATCGCTAAAAAGCAGTACATATATGTAAAAGATCTTGCGGAGATCCTGATGATACTGGCCGCCGGCAACGAGAATTTAAGCGATGATGAAAATATCATCGTAAATGCCGGCATGCCTCAGGCATATACGAACCTCGAGGTAGCGCGTATAGTAAATGAGGTCTATAAAAATCCGGCTCCGATAGAATACGAAGATTCATATCCGGAAGCCGGGAGACCATTCCTGATGGATATAACAAGATTAAAAACTGCTTTAGGGTACGAGCCTCTTGATATGAGGGAAGCGGTTATGGCATTTAGAGATGCAGATACTCAGCCATATTGAAGCGTGCCGTCTCTATGCGGCTTCTCATGAGCCTGAGCTCGTTCCTTTCGTCAAGCATGTATACAGATGGAAGGTCTCTTGAAAGAAACATCGAGAAACCTTCATATACAGAATAGGCTCCGGTCCTGTAGAAGATGAGCCTGTCGCCTTCTTTAAGACCTGTGAACGCGGCACCTCTTGCAATGACATCCGCCGTCGTGCACAGGCTTCCGCAGAGAGTCCATTTCTCTTCTTCTCCACCGGCCGATCCATCAGCAGGGATGTGTGTGATCACAGGTATCTGCATGCCCTGGATCTGACCGTCGTATTTCATTTGGTGCAGACCGCCGTCCAGTATGGCGTAGTGCGTGCCGTCGTTGAATTTGGTGTCCGCTACGGTGTTTACGAGCCATCCGCACGGAGCCGCGAAGAACCTGCCCATCTCGACTGTGAGATGGACTCTGTGCGACAATTCGCGTATGCAATCTGATATGTCGGAAAGACGCGCGGCTTCCTTATCATCCGCGTCCGCGGCAAAATAGTCAACAGCAAGCCCCGTTCCGTACTCGATGCGCTCTGTAGTGAAACCGAGTTCTTCTTTCAGCCGGTCGATAAGCTTGTTGAGGCGCGCGATCTCCTTTATGATCTCTTTAGGTCTGGTCTTCTGTGTTCCCGTGAAATAGTGAATACCCTTTATATCCGTACCAGGATACGAGTCTCTGTCCGCGATGACTCTGAAAACATCGCTTTTATCCATGCCGAACTGGCTTTCGCATGAAAGCCTGACCAGAACTTCAGCAGTGATCCCCCTCTCCGACGCGGCCTTGCTGATATATCTCAGATGGTTTTCACTTTCAGCGGTTAGTATCCTCACGCCGTAGTCGATCGCCGTATTGACTTCCGCCTGTGATTTGTTGACGCCCGAGAATATGATCTTTGCGGGATCTATATCAAGAGCCCTGCAGATCTCAAGTTCGCCCGGGCTGCAGACCTCGATCTTTGAAAATTCCTCAGGCAAAACAGCGAGCAAAAAAGGATTTGCTTTTATTGAATAACAAATGTCAGTGTCTTCTCCGAAGGCTTCTTTTACCATCTTTGCTCTTGCGGCAAAGGCTTGCGCGGAGAAGACGTATGCAGGGGAAGCGACCTCCCCGAAGGCTTGTCTGAGTGCGGATTGCACGGTCATTACTCCTCTTCCTGAAGTTTTTCGATCAGCGCGAGCATGGCCTCTGCCGAATTGAAATTCTCCGGTACGAGGTTGGCAGGCCTGATAGTGATATCGAATGCGTCGTTAAGATTGCCTACCAGCGATATGATATCGAACGAATCGAGTATGCCGCCGGTAACAAGGGATTTCTCAGCTGCAAAGTCAACGTCAGGTCTGAGTTCTTCCAGGATCTCCATCAATTCTTCCATTTTTGATTCCTCCAGTTCTGTTTTATTATTTCATCATTTCTTTTAATTCACTCATCGCGATCTTGCCGTTAGGCAGATGAGGCATCTCATCGAGAGCCACCAGTTTGCGCGGTACCATAAAGGCCGGCATGTCCGCTCTGAATCTCAGTGTTATCTCTTTTGCGGTCGCAGGACCTGCATAGAACAGATAGATCAGTTCACGTGCTTTGTCGTAGAGAGACGCGCATTCTGTGACGCCGTCTACGGTCAGAGCATACGCCTCGACTTCGGCGAGCTCGACTCTGTGGCCCATGTGCTTTATCTGCCTGTCCATGCGGCCGTGGAAGTACAGTTCGCCATCCTCTCCGATATGCCCGAGGTCGCCGCAGAGATATATCATCTCCGGATAATCGTCATTCAGAGGATTCTGCATGAAGACCTTTTCGGTCTGCTCTTTTGATCTGTAATAACCTATCGCAAGGCATGGACCCTTGACGCATATCTGGCCGATCTCTCCGTCCGGAGTCTCGGACCACTCGCCGCTTTCTTCGTCATGCGTGAGCAGCAGTATCTGATAATGCTTATATGGCCTTCCGATAGGAAGCACGGTATCATCTGTGACAATGTCCTCGAGCACATAATATGTGCATGACGCGGTCGCTTCCGTAGGACCGTACTGGTTTATGAACGTCACATCCGGGAGATTTTGCTGCCAGACGCGAAGATACTTGTTTGATATGACCGAGCCGGAGAACACGATTCTTTTAAGATGCTCAGGCTTGCTTTCAGCAAATCCGCCAAGCTTTGCCGGGATCTCAAGACCCGCGCAGCTCCAGCACAGTGTAGTAACATTGTAGTCGTTGAGTGTCTTGAAAAGGGCGTCAGGCATAGCGAATTCGTTCTTCGGTACCATAACGGTGCTCGCGCCTCTCATCAGAGGCAGGTACATATCCCTGATAGCCGCTATGTAGTCAAGAGGGGCCTGATTGCCAAGCACATCGCTCTCATCAAGTCCAATGATCTCATCGAGGCCTTCGAGATAGCAGATCAGGGAACGGTGGGACGTGAGCACGCCCTTAGGCTTTCCTGTCGAACCCGAGGTAAAGATCATATAGAGAGGAGAGGATTCGGTAACGGAAGCTTCTCTTGCCGCGACGAGATCTTCATCCACCGGATACGCGAGCAGATCTTCCATCAGAGCGATCTCACAGTCTCCGGCAACGGCTTCAGCAGTCGCAAGATGCGCTTTATCGACGATGACTATCGCTGGCTCGGCTACGCTCATTATCTGCTCGAGCCTCTGGCGCGGCACTTCCGCGTCCATCGGAGCGTAAAAACAACCCGCGCGGGCCACACCCATGTAGCAGGCAGGCGTGAACACGTCGCGGCCGGACATGACGGCAACGGGACGCTCAATGCCGGAGCGCTGCGCGACCCATGTCGCGACTGCCGCGGAATAACGTTCCACTTCTTCAAACGATACAGATTTTTCCGTGTCCGTATAGACGGTCCTGCTGCCATATGAAGCGGCTGAACGTCTTATCCAGTCAAATACCTGTGATGCCATATGTGTTCTCCTTTAACAATTAATAGAAACAGATATACGCGTATTACTAGTCGTTCGCGCGTTCAGTTATCATTTCGAGCAGACGAGGGGAATCCGCGAGAGTCCTGACTTCACCGTTCGCGATCATCTCTTCCGCGATGTCGCACAGTATCTCGTAGTAGGCCGCAGCCTTGTCCCAGTCTTCACTGAGAGAGGCGTCGAGCTCTGAAGGCCCGATACCCATCTCGTCCTGTATGTATTTTCCAAGATATTCAGTGATCTTCTTCTGTCCGCGCACATTCGGATGGCTGCGGTTGTAATAATCGGTGGTCTCATCCAGACCTATATCGTAGAACGCTTTCTCAAGATCGAGGGTCGCGCACCCCTTGCTTTCCGCGAGTTCAAGGACGCTGTTCATGCGTTTGTTCGCATTGAAGTCCTTAGGGTAAAGCATCACGGAAGGATACTTCACAAAGAGTACCGGGATGCCCTCATCGCTGCAAAAATCGATGAAATCAGTAATGATCTCTTCAGTATTCTGGTCAAGCTCGATCTTGTCGGATGAAAAACACTCTTCATCCAGCGGTTTGAACTCCTCCGCGTCTGTTATGGTCTCAACGCCTTTCAGCGGAGAAGGGCCATAACTGTCGATTGCCATTCTTTCCTGTATGCTCAGAAGGTTGGAAGGGACCTTCGTGTGGTACCTGATGAAAGGGAAAGCATAGCTCAGCGCGTCGCTTTCGTCCGACCGTACGCTCATTTCATATGCTGTTTCCATTCTCTCCGCGGAGAGAGGGGTGTAATTGCTGAGCATATAAAGCGGATACTTGCGGCTGCGGACCGTGTCGGCATCGTAGCCTCCGCCAAAGGTATCTATAGCGATGAGCTTTGGTTTCTGAGTCCAGAGAGCTTTCTTGACAGCCGGTTTCCACGCCGTGCATGATGAGCCGGCAATGACCAGCGGATACGATGTATAGCCGAATTTCCCGTACGCGTAGGCCGATGAGAAGCCTGAATATGACTGGCTCGATCCGAGAACCAGGACGTCTATACTGTTTTCAGGCTCCTTGCCGAACTGGATTATGCGTGTTACATCCGTGGTCATAGGAATGCAGAGGTAATACTGCATGAAAGAAACAGCCGAAAGTACTATAGCCAGCAACGCTGCCACCGCTATAGTCCTTTTCAGATATTTTTTTCTGTTCGATTTTATTTCAGGCTTAGTTTCAGTCATTTTTGTGATTAGAACTGCATGTAAACGAATTCAGCAGGGTCATACAAAGGCCCATATGTGCCAAGCACAAGCACCAGCATGATAAGGCCGAGAAGAGCCAGCCACTGTATGAATCCGCTGCGTCTCTCCAGAAGCTCCCCAGGAGTGTCCAGTGAAGTTATTTCGAGCCTTATGCTTATATACAGCAGGATCATCGCGCCAAGCATGATAGTCGCGTACTCGGTCTTATAGAGCCCCAGAGTCTTGATCTGCTCCATGAAAACGCTTTTGTTCTGATCACTTATGATGAGTTTCATCATCTGTATGGCGTTAGTGAAATTATCCGCTATGTCGAAAATGTAGCCTATGAGAACGATGACGAATGTCCTAAGCATCTGGAAAAGTTTCCACCATGCCGCCTCGCTGTTTATGTGCAGCGCATTGCGTGATTTGTCATAGACCGGACCGAGCATCGCGGAGAGCATGATGATGAGACCGTTCCACACACCGAATCCAATGTATTTGCTATTGGCTCCATGCCATATACCGACGCAGAGGAAAACTATGAACGATGCCATCGCGGTAGTGAAGACCTTTGAAAGGTGCTTGCCCGCGGCGGTCTTTCCGAATGATGATCCCGCGATCGCCGCGCTGATGCGTTTTGAGAGATCTGACATCGCGATAGGGTAGAAGACGTAGTTCTTCATCCACGCGCCGAGGGTAATGTGCCACCTGCGCCAGTACTCGCTTATGGACTTTGAGAAGTACGGCTGGCGGAAGTTGACCTCGAGTTCGATGCCCATGATCCTGCAGATACCCCGTGAGATATCGATGCCGCCCGAGAAGTCCGTATAGAGCTGAAGCGCGTAGAGGAGCGAAATGAACAGCACCATCGTTCCTCCGTAGCCTTCAAAATCAGCGGTGCCGTTCAGCCCGCCGTTTGCGTAATAAGCCTTGATGCCTCTCCAGGCACAGTCGGCGATAACGAGTTTTTTGAACAGTCCCCAGAAAATGTTCATAACGCCCTGCTTGAAATTGATCCATTCAAGCTTGTGCTCTCCGATGAGCTGGCTGTGCAGCTTGTTATAAGAGCTGATAGGCCCCTGTATTATCTGTGGGAAGAAAGAGACGAATAGAGCGAACTTGAATATATTCCTTTCCGGCTCAACGGTCTCTCTGTATACGTCGATTAGATAGCCGGTGGCTATGAAGGTATAGAAGGACACGCCAAGCGGAAGAAGCAGGTGGATCTGCGGCGCTTCGTCAGGCGATCCTCCAAGCAGCGACGCTATGCTGCCGGAAAAGAAATTGAAGTATTTAAGAAGGAAGAGTATGCCGAAATTCAGGATGAGGCAGGCGGCGAGTACGCGGCGCCTTTTCTTTTGAGAAGCATCCTTGAAAGCTTTTTTCTCTTCTTTTGACCACTCGGCCTTGTGATTCTTTACCTCAGCTTTTGTATATTTGGAAATGTCGGCCATCTTAGTGGCAGCCAAATATATCGTGATTATGGTAACGAGAATGAATACCGTGTACTGAAAACTGTTATAGACATAAAAAAAACTGCTCGCAATCAGAAGCACTACCCACTGGTATTGCTTCTTTGGAACAGCAAAATAAACGATACCCGTTATAATTGCAAAAGCCGCAAACGGGAGAGATGTCAGTGCCATTCAGTTATAGCCCCCTCAGTTTTATATTGCTTCAATATTATACTAAAACAGGCGTTTCTTCAAGTTGATATGCGTTCCGGCCGTGTAAAGATAAAGCTAGTTATCCGAACGTTCTTTTTTGTCCCCGTATATCTCGCGCACCACGTATTGCGGATAGTTGCCCATCGTCAGGAACATCCTCCCCACATATTCTCCGACTATGCCGAGCGTCAGCAGGATTATGCCCGAGAATATGATTATGGTCATCATTGTGGATGTCCAGCCCAGGATCTTAGTCTTGCTGATGATCTTACGGATCAGCAGCCAGACAAGACCAAGCACTCCGCAGGCTGTTGTGAAAATTCCGATCTTTTGCGCAAAGATAAGAGGGACGACCGAGAAGCCCGCGATGTTTGACCAGAGGCTGAGAAGCTTTTTAAGTGTATAACCTGATTCGCCGGAGACTCTCTCGAAGTGCTCGATAGGCACACTTGCGATGCGGTCAGCCGATACAGTCCTCAGGATGAGTCCCTGCATCTGTGTGTAGTGAGCAGGGTATGTGATGATGCTGTCCCTTACGTACTTCTTCATCATGACGAAGCTGGAAGTCTTCATATCCTTTGGCTTTCCGATCAGGACCCTTACGCTCATATGAGTGAACCAGGATCCGAAATTCCTGAAGCCGGAATGCTTTTTGTCAGCGTAGTAGCCGTATACTACGTCATGATCATCATCCAGACCGCCAAACATGGTGTCAAGCTGCGAAGGATGGGTCTGACCGTCGTCATCCATCAATATGATGACATCACCTTTTGCGTAATTGAGTCCGCAGATTATGGCGTTGTGCTGCCCCACGTTGTGAGCGAGTGCGATCGCGGTTACGCAGTCATGGTCTCCGGCCAGACTTCTGAGTTCTCTGACTGTCTCGCCGCTGTCCGGAGAGAAATCGTCCACAAGAATGAACTCATAAGGAGTCCTGCCGAGGCGATCAAGTTCAGCCATTGTTTCTTCGACTACTTTTCTTATTGTATGCGCCGATCTGTAGCACGGTATCACTATCGAATAACTCATTTTTCAAATCCTTTCAAACTCCTTTTTCATTTTATTATTTATCCGGTCTGTTGGCAATGAGGACTTTAAGCATGAGTATTTGCTTAATATTTTTTTATTGATACTCCGGTCTATCATTTAATTGCATTACAGAGCTTCTTCTGATAGAATATCATGGCTAAAGAATGTATTGATTAGTTAATCTATATTTTTACAGAAGGGATATAGTTATATGAAGAAGAGACTTGTGTCCATATTGCTGACAGCCATCATGGTACTCGGTGCTTTCGGCACTTTCGCATTCGCGGAGAATGAAGCACCTGCAGCCGGTTCGACTGACAGCCAGGGTACAGAAGAGATAACAGAACCTGCACCTTTGGCTAAAGGCGCAGAAGACGGTGAAACGGAAACGGGGACAGTGAATCTCAGCGCGACCGCGGTCGCAGGTCCTTTATCTGCAACGGTAAGCTGGACTGCTGATGCGCAAGGTCTTACCTACAAAGTGACCCCGACCGTTGACGGAACAGAAAAAGATACTGTAAATGTAGCCGGAACGAGCTATGATCTGAAAGGCCTCAGAGAGGGCACCATAGTAAGCTTTAAGGTAGCGGCATTCAATGGAAGTGAGGAGACTCCTGTTGCCGAGGTCACATCCAATGAAGTGGAAGTGGAAGGTCTCAGCGTGACCGCGACACCGGGTTCCTTATCGGTAATTGCCAGTTGGACTGCAGATGCGGAAGGGATTACCTACAAAGTGACTCCGACTGTTGACGGAATAGAAAAAGATCCTGTATATGTGACCGGAACGAGCTATGAAGAGAAAGGCCTTATGGAGGGTACCAAGGTAAGCTTTAAAGTAGAGGCATTCCTTGATGATGAGCTTATTGCAACGGCCTATTCTGAAGAAGTGGAAGCCGGCAAGATCGCTGCTCCGTCCGGAGTGAAAGCTTTCTGGTCGTATAACAGCGTAGCTCTCGAGTGGGAGCCTGTTGAAGGTGCTGTAAAGTACTGGATCTACAAAGACGGTAAGCATGTCAAGAACGCAAATCCTGACTCGACTGCGTATGATGTCATTGATCATGAAGGAAAAGTGTCCAGCATTTTATGGAACATCAAGGACGATAATTATCATAAATTTTGCGTCAGAGCCATGGCAGAAGACGGTTCTTTGTCAGAAAAGTCTGAAATAAAGAACGCTAAGAGAGTTACCCAGATGTACATCCAGGTAAGATTCAGAGTTGCCCGCGACCTGACCTCACACGACGGATATGGCAAGACGCACTACTTCCCAAAGGGAACAAAGGTAACAGCTTTCGGATTCGGAGGAGGAAAGTACAAATTCTACTATAATGGTTATCTGTATTGGGTCTCCTATCTGAACACAGACTGGGCAAAAGCTATCACGGCTAAGACGGACGGATACAGCTGGAACTGGAACAAGAAAGAGGCCGAATACTTCATCAATACATCCGGAGTAACAAGCCCTACACAGTACTATTTCTGGGTAAGTCCGTATGTACAGCACGTTTACGTTTTCAAGGGATCCAAGGGCAAATGGAAACTTTATGATGACTGGGAATGCAACACAGGTGCTGCCGCGACACCTTCTCCTACGGGCTGGGACAAGTCCATATATAAGAAGGTATGGAGAAGAAACGGGCACGGACCATGGTCAGCATTCCAGTCCTGGACTTCATTCCATGATATACGGTTCACGAGTGAACCTCTGGGATCCCCGATATCCCATGCATGCGTAAGATGTCCTAATGACAGAGCGGATTGGATCTATTATTCAGTACCTTATAATACAAGAGTTGCTGTTTACTAAAGGTATAGTTTATTGAAAATCGCACCATGTACGGAACGTAGTATTTGACATTCCGTGCATGGTGCTTTTATATTATGCGTATGCTGAAAGCTTTAAAGAATCTGTTCCTGAATACCGGAGATCCGGCTAAAGACAGTTATCTCTGGAATATGATCCAGAGCATTCTGTTTGCCGTACAGTCGGCGGTGCTTCTGATGGTCATCAACAGGACCAACGGACTTGATGACGCCGGCGTTTTTTCGATAGCCTACGCGATCGCCAGCCTCATATACTACATCGGCGAGTTCGGCGTACGGAAGTATCAGGTGACGGATGTAGAAGAGAAGAGCAGCTTTTGCGACTATCATACACACAGGATAGCGAGCTGTCTGGTGGCGCTTATCGCGGGCATCGGATACGCTGCCAACGGATACATCCAGGGGCAGTATTCCGCGTACAAGTTTCAGATAATCGTACTCGTATGCGCCATAAAGGTGCTCGAGGCGTACTGCGACGTTTACTTCGCGAGATTCCAGCAGAAGGGAAGGCTTGACGTATCTTCAAAGGCGAGCGCGTACAGGATAACCGTACCTATGGTCGCCTGCATGCTGGCCCTGATACTGACTCACGATCTGCTGGCATCTGTGCTGATATGGCTGGCAGTGACCGTACTGTCGATCCTTACATCCTTCATTCTGGTGGCGCCTGAATTCGGAAAGATAGAAGTCAGACTGGACATGTCCAGGTTCATAACAATAACGAGGGAATGCATCCCTCTGTTTGCCGGCAGCTTCCTGCTGTTGTACATCGGCAATGCTCCGAAATATGCGATAGACGCTTTCCTTGATGACAAGGCTCAGGCCTGCTTCAACTTCATCTTTATGCCTGTCTTCGCGATAGGGATGCTGGCGAACTTCATTTTCAATCCTATTCTGGTCAGACTGGCAGAAGAGTGGAACAAGGGAAACATAAAGGAGTTCAGAAGGATAGTGATCAGGCAGATGCTTGTGATAGGCGGCATAACCCTGCTTGCGGTCACAGTGGCGCTGACGATAGGCTGTCCTGTTTTAGGCGCTATCTTCGGAGCCGATCTGAGCGGCAACCGGTTCAGTCTCACGATACTGATGGTGGGCGGAGGCATGCTTGCCCTGGCGAATTTCTTTACCGTTGTGGTGACGGTCGTAAGAGGGCAGAAGCATTTGCTGGCAGGCTATATACTGGGCGCGCTTACTGCCAGACTGCTTTCCGGATACTTTGTCAGAACTTACGGAGTGCCGGGAGCGTCGCTCTTCTACACATTCCTTATGACGCTCATATCCCTGATATTCGCGGTGGTGTTCATGCTCTGCGTAAGAAAGGGGATCAGACAAATGGACATAAAAAAAGATGCTTCCTAGGAAGCATCTTTTATTTCATATATATCTATGTCATCGTTTTGATAACACAATTCGTAATCTTTGTTTTCCAGACTCGGTATATCCGTGAACCGTTTGGAAACGATCACATAGTCTATGCCAAGTTCGCGGGCGGTATCGCCGCGCGCATCATTGTCGGGATCATAAAGCTCGGCATTCTTTTTTATCATCTCAAGTCTTGTCGGCCATTCATACCTGCCAAGGTTGTAGCCCGAACCGGCTATATAGCAGAAGCGGTTCGAATAAGAGGCGTACAGGAAGAACCTGTTGGACCAGCGATCCTCGTAAGAATATTTGTCGAGCGGAACGCTGTAATACCGGTCTGTCGCAAGCAGCGCATCTGAAGGAGTGTTGTCTTCTATCCATTCCATTGCCTGATATTCATCATTGCTCATGCTCGTATACATATCGTATTCGACGGTCGGGTCGGCGTGCCTGATGTCATCCGGGTAGATGTTCAGCAGGCTTTTTGTGAGCAGCATAGTGGTGCCCGCGAGAGACACGACGAACACAGAAAGCATGGCTATGTACAGGCCTTTTCTAAAGCCCTTTGACACGCGGTACCTGTCCTCGGCTCCTTCAAGATACCAGAACGAGATAAGCGGAGCGAAAAACAGTGAAAGCAGACCGAAATAGATCTGGCTGTGTCCGCTGTATCGGAGCAGGAACATGGCGATGAATCCGACAAGAAAAGCCGCATATACGATCACCTCATAGAATACATAAGGCTTCTTCTTTGTCAGCACCAGGAAGAGTTCTCTGATATATCCGACAATAAGCGGAATGAAAAACGCCGTCAGATAGAACAGCAGAAATACGATCATGAGTATGACGAGCCTTGCAGGCAGCGGCAGCGCTGCGGCCTTCAGATGCTCTATCAGCGGATCTTTCCAGTAACAGATGTTCGTTATATTCGCGAAGTCGAACAGAGTGTTTCCGCCGGTAGCTTCTCCTCTTCCTTTCGCACCGAGTATGGTCATATAGACGATAGCGAACGCAGCTGTAAAAGTGACGGCCGGGATCGCAAGATTGAATTTGCTTTGCCTGAGTATCCAGCCAAGGAAGAGCGTCCCCCAGAAAGAAGCAAGGAGCACGATGCCCATAGGCCCCTTGATGCCCGCTATCAGAAGCATGAGCGCTGTCAGGAGAGCGGTCAGTCCCCAAGGGATGCGCTTGCCTTTTTCTTCATATTCTTCAAAGAAGTATTTCAGCAGCACGACGAATGTCATGGATGACATGACTCCATATCCGGAGGTGTTGTCGTTGGTGATTATGAATTTGAAGGCGATCGAATCGCAGAACGTTTTCGCTATGAACGGATTCGAGAGGATCACGATGAGGCAGTATGCTCCTGCACGCTCAGCTTTGTGTGAAAGCTCCGCGAAAAAGCTGTACATCGATGTGCAGATCGCAAACGTAGTCAGATAAGGTCCGCAGGAGAGCAGAAGGAAGTCCGCTTCCATGCCGAACAGCCTGACCGGGATCGCGTACAGGACCTCGGTAAAAATGTGATAGCTTATGAAACGTCCCTGTATCCACGGACTCTGAAGCGGATAGTCATGCGACAGAGAGTCGATCAGGCCCATGTGGTAGGCTTTATCCGGATTGACGTTGATGGAGGCGCTCAGATCAGGTGACATATACAGATACTGAGTGGTCATCAGGGCGTAAAGCAACACCAGAACAAAGAATATGCAGAATGAGACCGGTATGCGGGATATGTGTTCTCTCACGGATATCCTGCCGGGCTCTTTCGGTTTTTTTATCTCGTGGATCAGCCAACAGACCGTGATGAGAGGGCAGCCGGCAGCCACCAGCAAATTGAAGCGGATAATATCCGCCAGGAAGTAAAGCAGTACACAGAGCGCCCAGCCGCTGTAAAGACTGAGAGCCAGTATGGTGGACAGATGCGGAGTATCGATCTTCAGAAGTCTTGTTATGACATAGCCCGGGACCATGACATAAACGATCATGAAAAGCACAAAAAGACATAGAGCGGATACATCCGCTCCATATACGATTATGCCAACAGCGGTCATCTCTGCTGCAAACAGGACAGTGATGACATGCGCTGCTAAATTATATTTTTTTACGTTCCGGAGGTAACTCAATTCAATTCCTCGTCAGCACTGTGTTCAGATACGTGCCGTCTCCGCTGCGGTCTTCCTGCATTACGAGTTTTCCGCTTTCGGTAAACGCAAGTGTTACATTAAAGAGATCGCTTGACAGACTGAGGTATGTGCCGTCAAAGGTCCATGATCCCGACAGATCTTCATCCGCAACGTTCCCGGTCCATTTACCGCCTTTCTCGATGTCAAGATCGATATTGCCGTACAGATAGTGAGCCTGACCGGAAGTAGACGTCCATGAACCCATGAACTCGGATTCCTCCGAACTCCTGAACGAAAGCTGTGCGCCTTCGATTTCTTCCTCAAAATCTATGCCGGTATCATAGTCTTCTTCTTCGATCTCTGCGTCTTCAGGAATGGCGAATTCATCGCCTGCATAATCATTCGGATCCTCTGCCTTGCCTGATATGCCGCTTCTGATGAGAAAAAATATCAGCCCCGCGATCGCGATGACAACTAAAAGCACTACCCACCAGCGCTTTTTCAAAAACTCGCGCATTTTCTGACCTCCGTATATTAAATGGCTCTAATGTGCCATGTGGATTGAAAATCCTTGATGGATTAAAGTATAATGTATTGACAGTTTTTTGTAAATTCAAAGGAGTACGAATATATGAAAATCCTCGTTACCGGCGCCGCCGGATTCATCGGAAGCAATTTTGTTTTCCATATGCTTGATACATATCCTGACTATGATATCGTCGGACTTGACGCTCTTACATACGCAGGAAACTTAGAGACGCTCGCGCCTGTCATCGATTCTCCTCACTTCAAATTCGTGAAGGCGGATATCACTGATGCCGAGGCCATCGACAAGCTTTTTTTTGAAGAAAAATTCGACATAGTCATCAATTTCGCGGCGGAGTCCCACGTGGACAGGTCTATCGAGGATCCAGGCCTCTTTTTAAGAACAAATATCCTGGGCACGCAGGTACTCATGGATGCATCTATCAAGCATGGAGTCAGCAGATTCCATCAGGTCGGAACAGATGAGGTATACGGCGATCTGCCGCTCGACAGGCCTGACCTCTTCTTCGTTGAGACGATGCCTCTGACTGCTTCGAGCCCTTATTCAGCTTCGAAGGCTTCTGCCGATCTGCTTGCCATGGCATATCACCGCACCTACGGACTGCCTGTGACGATCAGCAGATGCAGCAACAATTACGGACCTTATCAGTTCCCTGAGAAGCTGATCCCGCTCATGATCGCCAACGCGACAGCAGACAAGCCGCTGCCTGTATACGGCGAGGGTCTCAACGTAAGAGACTGGCTCTATGTAGAGGATCACTGCAGGGCCATAGACCTTGTCATCCATAACGGAAGAGTAGGCGAGGTATACAACATCGGCGGACACAATGAGAA
>JAFRJV010000112.1 GCA_017432075.1 Mogibacterium sp.
CGCGCAAGGGCCGCTCCTTATCCTCACTGCGCTCCGGTACCGCTTTTCTCCCTTGAACGCTCGCTTCGGCCGACGGCTTCCTTCCAGGTATCAGCTGAACAAGGAACGGCTGTCGCACAGACGGCCCGTCAAGGAAAGGAGTTTTGAAATGAGAGTACTGATAGTTGAACCGAATCGTGAGCCAAAAGTAGCAGAAATCGAGAACACCCTGGAGGCCAAGCAGAGCATCGTTGGGGGATTCATCGAGATGGCCTGTCCGCCAAGCCACTCTGACGATGCCGTCATCATCTGCAATGAAGAAGGGAAGTTCAACGGTTCTGTCCCTAACCGCCCTGTCTTCCTTGAAAACGGAAGCCCCTACGACATCATTTTCAGTACGTTTTTCATCTGCCGTGCACCCTTTGATTCTGACGATTTCGAAGGTCTGACGGACGAGCAGATTGACAGATACAGCAAGTTTTATGCATAGAAAGGAGAATCACCATGACAAACGAAAATGAAGTAACCTACGAAATCACCAAGGAAATCGGAGTCATCTCCGAAAGCACCACAGGCTGGCAGAAACTTCTCTGCCTCGTGTCCTGGAACGGCAGAGAGCCGAAGTTCGATGTCCGTGAATGGTCACCGGACAGACAGCGGATGTCCCGCGGCATGACGTTCAGCCGCGGCCAGGCCGTAGCCATGATGAAGCTGCTGCAGAGTGAGCTGCAGTAGTCCTGGAGTCCCGGATCCAGCTGATCCGGGACTCTTTTTTTGCCGCCCGCCCACCCCATGATTGCTGGTTTAGCAGGAAGCGGAATCCCGCGGACTGCGCCCTCGCGATGGATTCATATGCGTCCTTGTTCGCTGAACCTTTCAGTTTACCCGTCGGCTCGCTCGCGCAAGGGCCGCTCCTTATCCTCACTGTGCTCCGGTACCGCTGTTTCCCCTTGAACGCTCGCTTCGGCCGACGGCTTCCTTCCAGGTATCAGCTGAACAAGGAACGGCTGTCGCACAGACGGCCTGTCAAGGAAAGGAGAATCATTATGGAAATCAGAAAGTATGAACTGTTCGTCAGAACAACTGCAGTTTGGGAAATCCCGCAGGAGTATATGACGACACCCTCCGCCGTTTATGCCTTTCTCACAACCTACATGCACATGCAGGAACGTGACAGGGAGACTGTCGTTGTACTGTCTCTGAATGCCAAAGGAGAAGTCATCGGTTGCCATGAAGCAAGCATCGGGGATATCGTCAGTAGCGCAGTGCATCCGCGGGAGATTTTCAAACACGCCATTCTCTCAAACGCTGCAAGTATCGTTGTTGCTCACAATCACCCGTCGGGAGACCCCGAGCCGAGCGCGCAGGACATTGACGCCACGAAGCGTTTGAAGGAAGCAGGAAACATTCTCGGAATACCCCTGCTCGACCACATTGTAATAGGCAGCAGTTCCTACACAAGCCTGAGCAAAGAAAACAGAATATAAACCAGCCACAAGCGTCTGAATGGCTCTCAGACGCTGTTTTTACCGCCCGCCCACCCCATTTATCCAAAATAGAAAAAAACTTATCGAAAATATACGTGCCCTAGGTGGATTTTCCCAGGAGGATGTGATATGCTATCAGTAGAAAAAAACTTATCGAAAATATACGTGCCCTTAGTAGCTTAGGGAGGCTATTATGTCTGATGATAATCTTGAATTGGTTTTACCGGAAGAGGACCCTGATGAGTTTGATGGTGTCTTATGGTCAGAGCTGCCACTTGATGAAGTGATTGCTGAGGTTGACAGACTAGCTTCAAAGTTAGGGGTTGAGCAGCAACCCTATAAAGTCTATTTTGCAAAAGAAAAAATCCTTAGAGAGACGTATCCGGAGGGAAAGGTTTCTCCGAGAGATTTCTATTTTGATATTTTCAATGAGGGCGAACATCTGCAGGAGGCAGATTCTTCTAATGACGGTAAGGGCAATGTCATCATGATTCGTCAGAGCAAACAGACGGGCGTCGTTCGGAGACAGTATCTTTATTATAAGAACAGATTTGAAGGGCTGGAGGATATTGCCCCTGATGAGTTTGCCATCATCTCGCCGATATCATACTTCGGAAAGGCGCGGACATTGGCTAACGCTCGTTTTATGTACGCGCTTGCGTTGGATCTCGACGGAGTGGACGGGGATAAGTTGAATGACCTGATTTACCAGTACCAGAATGGCATCATTCCGCATCCTACATATATTGTCAATTCAGGAAATGGGCTGCATCTGTATTATCACTTCGAAACGCCGATTCCGATGAGACCTGGTTTCAGAGACCTTCTGAAGGAAATAAAGAGGGAACTCGTTGACCTTATCTGGAATCCGCATACATCCAACATCAACAAGAAACAGTACCAATCGATTAACCAGGGGTTCAGGGTTGTCGGAACAATTACGAAAGCAATGCTGGAGGCTGGGGATAACTTTCAGATGGTGTGTTCGGTCACCGCATATAAGACTGGTGACAAAGTTACCTTGGATTATCTCAGCGGATTTACATCCATAAATCCAGAACAGGCGGTCGATAGCGGACGTGTATCTCTCGAAGAAGCTGCCGAAAGATGGCCCGAGTGGTATCAGTCCAGAATCGTAAGAGGGGAGACGCCTAATCAATGGGCGGTCAGCCGCAAGATGTATGAGTGGTGGATTAACAAGATTCAGGGAAAGATTTTGGATAAGGATGGAAACAGAATTGGACAGGCGTCGTTCGGACACCGCTACTGGTGCATCTACACACTGGCGGCCGTTGCCAGAAAGTGCGGCAAATATAGTGAAAAGACGAATCCGAATCCCGTCACAAAAGAAGAACTCGAGAAGGATGCAAGGAGCCTGCTCGGCTTCCTGAATTCGCTTTCAAGAGAACCATTTACAGAAGCGGATATGAATGCAGCACTGAGGGTATATGATGATCCGCTGTTGTGTGTAAAACTGAGTAAGACATTTCTAGAGGAACAAACGGCCATTCCGATGCCGCCATCTCATCCGCACAAGCCGAAGGACAGACGCCAGAAAAGGGAATGGCATCTGGAGGATATGAGAGCGAAGAAGGAACGGATGAAAAAGAGAGGGCAGCCATTCAGAAATCCTGAAGGGAGACCTTCAAAAGAAAGCGTTGTCAGGGAATGGAGAGAAAACCATCCGGACGGTAGCAAGGCGGACTGCATCAGAGATACAGGGCTTACAAGACCGACTGTCAGCAAGTGGTGGGATTAAAGGGAACAACCCCATCCGAATTTACTGAAACAAGAAAGAAAATCGTTCTTTTTACACTCTACTCTTCGGGTTCGCCAAAGGTCTGGATATAGGTATCCGCATCGCAATACTGCTCACACCATTTTTTTGCCTCATCCACTGTAAGAGGGATTATTCTGGATCCTCCGCAAAATCCTCCGCCAAAGGCCTCTTCGCGATATTTAGTGAGGGGACCGCCTTCCCCACATAAGAAAAATTCACCGGTTTTCTTTTTGTATAGAGACTCGTCCATATTATTAAAATCTCCGTTTCCAAGACCATTCCAGTAATTAGCTATTTCTGTAGCGGTTTCTGTGTTGTACATTTTCCCATTGATGATGGCTTTTGTCATAATAGACCTCCTGTTTATCTTCTTTAAAAATAAGATTGTTGATATGGGCGTCTGTCGGCTTTTATTTTCGTCTTTCTATCCCCGCACCTTTCGGTGCGACATGCATTCCTTATGCGTCTATTAATCTACGATAGTAGAAATTAAATTATTGTTTCAACTCACATCCCCTGAGTGGAGATGACCTTTGCGACAGACGCTCATAAAGCAGAACACCGAGGAAGTTCACCTCATTGAGCGTTCTATTATATTATTAGTAAATTACCTTCCTTTTCTCTCTTTTTTTATGATTTTTTTCTTTTAAAATAATATATTTTTTTTAGTTTCAGATGGCCTCCAGGGTATATCAGCAGAAGCTCGTTGTTCAGCCTTGAAACCTCTTCGGGAGAGATTATCCAAGTATCTTCTTCCGAATGAGTTGTTGTATATCCGCGAGAGCCGATGGATATGCTGCGACGTTTCCGCTTTTCCTTGCCAATCAGTCGTGATACGTACTCCGAATCTTCTGCGGAAGCCGAGCCGAGAACCAGTTTGTACTTGTAATTTGTGAGCATGGCCTGAGTTTCATCTTTACCGTAGACCAAATAGAGGTCCGCCAGGCTCTGCGTCAGACAGAAAATCCTAACTTTCCGCTTACGGGCTTTTCTGAGCTGATTGATCAGATCCAGTCTACCGAAACTGGCCAGCTCATCGATTGCTATTAAAATGGTTTCCTGCGGCTGGGTTCTCTGACCGACATACTCCAATACCATGGCGGTCACCAGATGCACAAGCTGGGAGTAGACATCCAGATTAGCATCGCTGACCAGAAAGAAAACGTGCCGCGTCTCAACCGAATCCGCAGTGAAACATTCCTCGCCAGGAGAAGGCCTGTGAACGGCATTCCTCACATAGCTGTTGGAAGCGAAAAGGTCAATGGAAGCCACCGCAGACTGTCTGCAGCCGGCTGTATTCATTTCGCTGGCGCCTTCAAAGCCATTGATATAACTGATAGCCAGTTCATTGCCAGTAGCATCGATTTCCGAAAAAAGCTGCTTATATGAGAGCGAGACAATCTTCTCACAGACTTCCACAAAATCTAACCCTACATGGTAGAAAGCAATCAGTGAGGCAGTTAAAATTTTCCTGCCTTCGTCGTTGAAAAATGAGGCGTTCGCTGATGCGGTCTGTGGGGAAAGAGGTGGCATCAGTAAGTACGCCAGCCGGCTCAACGCCTGATTTTTATCAGCGTCCGAAGGCAGAACGTCTATGCTGTGAAAGACATCGAAAGGAGGTGTAGAAACGTTTTCAGGTTCGAAAAGAAGCTGATTTGCTTTACTTACGTTCCTGAAAATGTCGCCAGAAATGTCAAGCACAAAAGAACCGCATCCTTCAAAGCCATATAGTATGGGAATCAGGCTTGCTGCCGTCTTGCCCGAACCGGATGGTCCCCACGCAAGGATGTGGCCCTCCTGTTCAGAGGGAGAGTATATGTCAACACCGTATTTCGTGCCGAAAGTGATTCCGCTGACACGTCCAGCGCGACCAAAGGACAGACCGCTGCGCACCAGCGGAACCAGCTTTCTGAGCACGCAAAGGAGAAGAAACACTGCGGCTATAAGAATGGAAATTTTCAGAAGCATCAAAAGAAAAAGAGCAAGAGACTCCATGAGATGATGAATCAAGTATTCAGGTCTATGATACATACTACCACCTTCCAATCTTTAATTCTCTTTCAGATTCTGCAGAATCCACCCAGCGATTCCGGCTATTTTCGCGGTCGCGTTCCAGATAAGTTTTCCTTTTCAGTTCCTTGACGGATAATGCTCTGCCGTTGGAATCGTATTTGGTTTTATTATTGAGGACCTTTGCAGGAATGTTCCTGTCATCGAGCCATTGCTGCAGATCACTGTGGAGCGTCTTAAGGTCCATGCGACATACGACTTCCTTACAGCAGAAACGCTGACGCACAATTTCTCCGCTTATCTTATCGCGGTCAGCCTTCACCGGCAGGAAAGCGAAGTGCATGTGCGGAGTGGTCTCATCCATATGCACGTAAGAACTGATTACGACATCTTCACCGAGGCCGGAAACTGTTCCGTAGCGACCGACGCAGAAATCATATGACGCCTGGAAAAACTCTGTCAGGCATTCCCGTGGTAAGTCCTCGGGAGCTGTGATAATCAGGTCGGCCATCACAACCAGGTCCTTACGGTTTGCATGCTGGATTTCGTCCAGTTGATGCCGGATGTATTCTGTCGGGCTTTCTCTCTCAGGGGCAAGATTATAATTCTCACCACTGCGGTTCATATCAACTTCACTATTGCTGTAACTCTTGATGTTCGAATTGCGCTCGTAGTGCTTGCAGAGATGCACTGCTTCGCTCATGTCACATTTACGCATATGTGCCATCGTTAATCATTCCTCCCTTCTTTCGAAAGTGTAGCGTGATATACTTTGTTCCAAAGTAACGCCGCAGAGCGGCTTATCACGGCAGGGAGAAGCCCTGCACCCCATGCAGCTTGCGCTGCACAAGGCGCGTTGCTCCTTACGCCGGATCCTTAAGTGATCCGGCTATCCTCACGAAGGGCGAGCCCTCTCGACTCCCCTGACAGCACCTGCGAAGCAGGCACTGTCAAAGGGGCGCTGCCCCTTGCCTGTAGCAAAGGATATCCGTACAACGGACATCCTTTGCACAAAGCGACCCCGCAAGAGGGTCACCCTCTTGACTCCTGTGCCGTTCTGATGACTTTAGCATCGAACGGATAAAACTCGTGCGGAATGCCTGCATCGGCGATGACAAAGAAGCCAATCGTCGGAGCAGCATTCAATTCCGCCTCGTTCGTGCACTTGCCACTCTCGTCGTGCTCGGCTTCCACCTGCTTGTCGAGCACGTCAGTTTTAAACCACGGATACTGAGCAACAATAGCAGAAAGAACAGCGTCCTCTGTTTCTGCATTGATGGATTCCGAGTCGGAAAGGAAGTAGAAGTCAGGAAACTCCCCTCCTCTCATCTCCACGACAACGATATAATCCTCATTACCCGTGGGGTTAATAGAGACCTTAATCCAGTCTCCAGGTATGATGGCGGTACCAGTTTTGAGTTGGATTTCTTTCATGATAATTACCTCTGTAACAATGAAAATCCGGGTTGTAACGATTTAAAATAAAAGAGGAGAATGTGAAATTCTCCTCTTTATATGTTCGCGCCCAGAATGGGCGCACTCCTCCTTAAATGGTTATTGTAATAGAAACGGTAAAACTAGATAACTAAAAATCAACAATCAAAATACAAACAATAAATCACTATACTTATTATACCAAAGCGAAATGTGGGTCGCTACATAGGGAAATATTTTTTTGGGTTCAAAACGGCGATTTAAGCGATTTTATTGAGAAGTCTCGAGGATTTATACCTGTAAATAAAGGCCGCAAAATGCATAAACATACAGCAGTCATGCATAGCAAGAGTTAAAAGGTTGTGTCCGGCAAAGCCTCTGCCCAAGCCAAAAGATCTGTCATCACTGCTGCAATTATTTCCAGGGACACCTCTTCATATTCGTATTCCATTTGCCCGTCGCAAACCCATTGCCATCCGTGTGGTAAAGTCTCAGGAGTAATGCCACCGAATTCAAACGCGATATAAGCCAATTCGGGATTATGTAGGCAATCAGAATGACCACTGCAGCAAAATGCAGTCTTATACCCCTTTTGGTTTAAGACGGCAATTGCTGGCGCGATGAGATCATCTACTTCAAAGTGGTTGTCTGTAGGTTCTGCTGTCACTTCGTAGGTGTCTTGGTTTATAAACATCGTAGGAGGCCTCCCGTTAGACGTCTTGGGATTTCAACTCGCGCTTGTACTTGTAGTACGTGTTCCGTGACAATCCTGTCAGCTTCATACACTCTTGGTCATTCAGACTGCCTCCAAAGTCTCGCGAGTGTTGGAGAATGACTTTCTTCTGCTCTTTAGCCTTCTTTGTTTCAACCTTAAGGCCTTCTCTGCGCCCAACCTCTTTTCCAGAAGCCTGCGCCCGCTTTACACCTTCACTAATCCGTTGATGCAGAAAATCTACTTCTTTCTGCGCCGATGCGAATGCGGACTCAATCTGCTGACGCTGTACGATTTTTAGCACCTTATTTATTGCCTCGATAAGCGTATCAGCAATCTCGTCGCCAACACCTTCTATTCTCGTTTCTAATGCGCTTCTGTAAACTGCCGTATCAATGTGGGGTTCTTTGAGAAAAACTAAATCTACACCCCTTTCAAAGAGAGCAGTATACTCTCTGAACCCCTCCTCAGCATTTCTGCTCATCCTGGAGACTTCGTCGAAAATGATTTTATCCCCCGGATTGACAATACGGAGAAGCTTCTGCCACTCCGGACGGTCCTGGTTTATGCCGCTATATTTTTCCTGAAAGATGATTGCGCTCTTATCGGCCTGTTTTATGTTCTCAATCTGCCGATCCAAACGCTGCTGATGTGTGCTGACACGTGCATACCCATATACTGTGCTCATCCCGCAACCTCCAGTATCAATAAAACCTAATCTCTATTCTGATACTATAATTATATCGCGTATAATTGGCAGATTTCCATATAAGGAATACAAAAAAAGCAGACCTTTATTTTGGTACTGAATTTTCGGTCTGCTTGTGAGAACTTTATTCTGCTGGTTCCAGTGATGTTGAAAATGTTATGGATCTCGGCGTCTCCTGTTCGTCGAACTTGATAACATAGGCCTGCCGATCTGAAGCAACGTCGAGAATTGTACCTTGTCCGAAATACTTATGTATTATCTTCTGGCCTGGCAGGAATCGCTGGTGCGACGGCTCAACGTTATGGTAAAAACGCTGTCCGTATTTTCTTGCAGAGAGAATAGCGGCTTCAACGCTCTCGCTTGTGTATTCCAGCAGGGAGTGGTCAATATCGGTGATAAAGCGTGACGGCATTATAGGGCCATCTTCGGTGTAACCTTCCGACATAGTAAGATATAATTTCTTCTCCGCGCGGGTCATGGCAACAAATGCAAGACGGCGCTCTTCTTCCATCCCTTCTTTGCTTTTTGTCTTCTTGGAAGGGAAAACACCATCGTTTAGACAGCACACAAAGACATAAGGGAACTCCAGCCCCTTGGCTGCGTGCACTGTCATGAGGTTCACTTTCCCCTGCTCAGCAGCAATCTCATCACTGACGAGTAGTGCGACGTGAGTCAGGTAATCTTCAAGCTCCGCCTTCTCCCCATAAGTGGATTCATATTCATATATCTCCTGCTTCAGAAGAGCTAGATTATCAATCCTCTCCTGCTCCCCGTCTCTGCGAAGCATTTCTTCGTATCCGCTCTCATCCAGAAGGGAGGAAAACAAATCCGAGATTTTCATTTCCTTACAGCATGCAGCATATTTATCAATGAGATTGACGTAATCATTCGCCTTGGTATTTGTGTATTCCGAAGCAGCCATCATTGCCTTCAGAGCAGCATACAGAGTCAGGTTGTGAGAGTCCGAATACGCCGTAATTCGCTCGATACTCTTTTTTCCGATGCTGCGACCAGGCCTGTTGCTGGTCTGCAGGAAAGACAAATCGTCTTGATATAAAATCATGCGGAGATATTCGATTGCAGTTTTTATTTCCCTGCGCTCAAAAAAAGGCTGTCCGCTGTGAATCTTATACGGGAGATTTTCGCGTTGCAAACTCCGCTCTACGTCGTGAGAACAGGCGTGTGCCCGGTATAAAACGGCGACATCATTAAGAGACACACCAGCAGCTTGGATTTCCTTAATCTGTTGAGCAATCCAATCCGCTTCTTTTGCCTTGGTCTCTGCTACATGACAGCACACCTTATCACCGTCAGGCCGCATAGGAACCAGCTCTTTTTTTATTCTTGTGGTGTTCTTCTCGATCAGTGAATTAGCCACTGAAAGAATCTGCGGCGTAGAGCGATAATTCTGATTCATGATGATCGTGTTGACATCACACCTGGCGGAGAAATTGAGAAGAAATTGTACTTTAGCTCCACGCCAGGAATATATTGTTTGATCGGGGTCTCCCACGATAAAAAGATTGTGATGATAGCCCGCAAGGATATCCATCAGCGCGACCTGAATTGAATCAATATCCTGGAATTCATCAATCATTATATATTCCATGCGTTGCTGCCATTTCTCGCAGATGTCATCGTTCCGTCCGAAGATATACAAAGTAAATTGCATCAAATCATCATAATCCAAACCGAATATTTTTCGTTGGTGATATAGGTATCCGTAATAAATTATTTCCGAGACCTCAGAGGCTTCATCATATTTCTGTTTTAAGCCATCTAGCGGGGTTTCAGTCAGTTCAATATAATATGGCGGGCAGCTGTCGGTATTTTTTCTTGCGCTGATCATCTTCCGAGCATCATTGAATTTCATGTCTTTGCTCGTCAGTGCGCGCTCATCATATATCGTCTCAAAAATTGTGCGGACATCAGATCCGTCGAGAATTCTGAATTCCTTCGGATAATGAACCTCATTTATATCTTCCTTGAGGATGGCGTTGCACAGCCCATGAAATGTATATATCATGCCGGTGTCGTTGTCTCCTGTGAGCTTTCGGATTCGCCGTTTCATTTCATCGGCAGCCTTATTGGTAAAAGTGACGCACAAAATGTTCCCGGGGGCAATACCGACTTCATTAACCAAAAACGCGAATCGTTCGGAAAGAACTCTGGTTTTCCCTGAACCCGCGCCGGCGACTAAACAGACTTTTCCTTCTATAGCTTCCGTGGCGGCCTGCTGTTCCGTATTAAGTTTCACAAATGCTTTTGTCATATATATTCTCCCGTAAAACCTTACCCTATGCTCTTAAAGCGAATCTGCACATTCAGGTCAATATACTTTTGACCGTCCTCCACGTATACATATCCATAGTCATATCGCGATGCGGACGGCCTGTCAAGACGAGTATTTGTTAGCAGATATTCTTCAAAGAAGTTGCGATTGTACAAATGGTAGCACAGTACATCCCCGCCTCTTTTGATGATGATATAACCTCCGGTTGCGACATCAGTACCGTCCCAGATGCTGCCCGGAGTCATTCCAAGGGCAGCTGCGCAGACCATCTTCTTCAGTTTGTATCTGTATGTGTCCGTGTTTCTGTAAGAAAGCGGATTTTCATCAGCGACTAGACCGATTAGTTCGTCGCAATCATACACTCCATCGCCCATCTTCCGATAATGCATGAGAACCATCTCCGCGTATATCCGTGGAAGCCAGCTGTCAATCATAATCAGATTATCCTCATAAGTGTTGCTGCGGTATCCGTCATACTCGATGCTGTCCGAACGCTCAAGAAGAGCAGCCATCCTTTCCTTCATGTATTCCCTGCAGACGTCTTTATCGATACTGTTGACGTGCTGCATATCGTTATCCGACAATCCATGGATTCTATATCTGATGCGCGTATTCTTTCCAGGATTAAGAAGAGTCGGAGCGGAACCGACATCCGACTTGATGGAGAAACCCACCTCCGGACTGTATCCCGTCGCAATATCGTGAACCTGCATTATAATATCCTCCTTGCTCGTGGAGGATGCTTTTACTTTCGTTACTTGCATCTGATCCATCAGCGGTTCGATTTCCGGAATCGGGAAGGAGCCGCTCTGCCCTTCGCCTGCTCCCTGGAAAATTCTCGGGAACATGCCCTGCAGTTTCTCTTCCAGGTCTGCAACGGGAAGCTCACGGACGAAATCGCCGTTGTTGTATATCCTGATGACGTCACCAGGACTGTACTCCATCCTGCAGCCTTCCGTTTCCTCCCGAATAATCTTGATGATCGGCAGATAGATGTCGTCTATCCTGCAGGCGTTTTCGTCTGCGGCGTAGATGCGTCCGTCCCGCAGAAGACGGAAGAACGCATACAGCTCGCTCCATTCTCCTTTGTTATATGACTGCATCCAGAACCTCCTTTACCTTCAGGGCGATAGCCTCTATTACAGGAACGGTGACGCTGTTTCCAAACTGCTTGTACAGATGCGTATCGGAGAGCACGAGCTTGAAATCATCCGGAAAACCCTGCAGACGAGCCCATTCACGCGGAGTCATTTTGCGGATATCCTCCTTGTTGATTTCTCCCTTGATGTGAGTTGTCGGAACCATGGAGTGTTCTCTGCTATCTATAATGAGATTGCGTTCACGGCCCATGCCACCGCATACGATTGTGCCTGCGACGCCATCGAGGTCACGGATTTCGTATCCGAAGCCGTTGCCCTTGGCGGCGTGGCGAGCCTTGTGAGCTTTCAGCGTGTCAACATATACATCAGACAGATAGTACTTGGATGGGATAGGGGCGCTCTCCATGATGTCTCTGATACATACCTGCTTGCCCGTCCCTGTTGGAAAGATGAACTCTCCGATATTCAGATCATCTCTGAAACAAACTATATATATTCTCTCGCGGTTCTGCGGCACTCCGAAGTCCTTACTGTTCAGCACCTTCCAGAACACCTGATATCCGATGTCCTTAAAGGCATTCCTGATTACCCGGAATGTCCTGCCTCTATCATGCTGTACGAGCCCCTTGACATTCTCACAGAAGATGACCTTCGGCTGATGTTCCTTACAGATCCGGACCACATCCAGAAACAGGTTACCTCTGTTCTGTCCTTTGAAGTCATCGTCGAAACCTCCTCTTCCATAGCCGCCGGTCCCTGCGATTGAAAAGGCCTGACAGGGGAACCCGGCAAGGCAGATGTCAAACGCGGGGATGTCCTTTTCGTCAATTCTGGTTATATCTCCGGCAATTCCGAAGGTATCATCGAAATTTGCCTTATATGTCTTCTGGGCCGGTTCATCCCACTCACAGACAAATACGGTTTCTATTCTGTTGCCGAAAGCGTTATCAAAGCCCATTCTGATTCCACCGATGCCGGCGAACAGGTCGATTGATTTATATGTCGTCATTGCCATTTACGATCTCCTTACGCAGCTTTTCCAGCGTTTCTTCTCTTCTACTCTTTGTAAGTTCACATTCCCAGACCACAAGAACGCGCCATCCGAGAGCTTCAAGTTCCGCGGTCTGTTCTTTATCCCTTTCGACATTACGCTGCAGTTTTGCGATCCAGAAATCCTGATTGCTTTTCGGGATGGACGCCTTCCTGCAGTCCGGGTGCTGATGCCAGAAGCATCCGTGCACAAAGACCACCGTTTTGTATTTGGGTAAGACTATATCCGGATGCCCTGGGTATCTGCTGTCTGCTACTCTGTATCTGAATCCGTGTTTGAACAGGTCGGCCCGAACAATTTTCTCAGGCCCGGTGTTCTTTGCACGGATGCGCTTCATATTCTCGCTGCGCTGTTCTTTTGTAATTCTATCCATAATAATTAAAAAATATTATTTAATATTAAATAATATTACTTCTGCAAATATTCGGCGAACGCCCTATTTGCAAGCTCATTAAAGGACAGGCCTGTCTGCTGGTGCTCCTGCACAAGCAGCTCGTTTATATCCGTACGGATTCTGAGAGATCTCGTCACAGCTGGACTACCTTTCGGCCTTCCTTGAGATCGCCGAATGGTGTCTTTGGAAGCCGCCGTATGTTTCACCGCAGTAGCGGTTTTCTTCTTCTGCGGTGGGCGCGCCTTATCCTTTTCTCGCTGATTTCCCAAATCCAACTTAATGGCCATTTCTCATCCTCCTTTTAATCTCTGCTGCAACTTTCCTTACATCCTCAGCCGCGGGGCTGGAAGGTCGGTAGTCAGTAATTCCTGTGTGCATGCCGACACACTCGGACAAGACAACCGAATTGCGTATTGTATTCTTAAATATTGTCGTCCCCATCTCCCTGGCAAAGTCTTCAGTGATCTTCCGCACCTGTTTGCTCAGGTTGGTGCGATCCGTGTAACGATTAAACAGAATTCCAAGTACCCGCACGTCCTCGTTGATGCCTGTCTCTCTGACGATATCCAGACTCTCTGCAGTTCCTTCGTCAGATACAACACTGGCCGCATCCGGAAGTACTGGAATTATAACGTATTCGCAGGAACACAGAGCCAATGTATGCAGATAATTCGGGCTTGGGTTAGGGTCAAGTAACACATAGTCATAGTGTTCACAGGCACTTCGGATAAATTCCTGCATCCGTTCAATAAGAAAAAGCTGATAATCCTGACTGGTTTTCAGTTCTACGGATTCGGACAGCTTGTCAAAATGCGCAGGGGTCCCGATGCCGGTGATGCTATTGTCGGCTGGAATAATGTGCAGGTTGGGCTTTACGTTAACCGCCGCAGATTCCAAATCGGCATCTCCGTCGAGAATATTGCCGATGGTCAATATTCCTTCCTTGCTGACTCCGCAGAAGTACGTCAAATTGGCCATCTGTCCGTCAAGATCCAGAAAAAGAACCTTGTGCTTCTTCGATAGATACCACCCAATGTTAAAAGCAATCGTGCTTTTGCCAGTGCCGCCTTTCTCGATTACGAAGGCAATTGATTTTCCGCTCATGGACAAGTCTCCTGTTCAGATCACGAACCCCTTTTGTTGATTCCATAATAACTCATCGGCAGCAGACTGCGCAACAGGGAAATGAAATTATTTAATATTAAATAATATTTTTTAATTCTATTACCGCCCGCCCACCCCTTGACTGCTGGTTTAGCAGGAAACGGAATCCCGGGGACTGCGCCCTCGCGATGGATTCATATGCGTTCTTGTTCGCTGAACCTTTCAGTTTACCCGTCGGCTCGCTCGCGCAAGGGCCGCTCCTTATCCTCACTGCGCTCCGGTACCGCTTTTCTCCCTTGAACGCTCGCTTCGGCCGACGGCTTCC
>JAFRJV010000113.1 GCA_017432075.1 Mogibacterium sp.
AGGCTGTAATGGCTGCCTGCGGAAGCTGTCTCTCATGGAAGTATGCAGAGGGCTACCCACAGAAGCCGATTGAAAGGTATTCGGGAAACAAGGGCAGATATTATGGCGGAACGATTGTCGTAGACGAGCTCGAAGAGTACTGCTGCGACCTCTGGAGAAAGGTGTTCAACACAGACTATCACGTTAATGTTCAGCCTCATTCAGGTTCACAGGCAAACTTCGCTGCATATAAGGCAGTGCTTGAGCCGGGCGACACTGTCCTGGGTCTCAGCCTCGATAACGGCGGACACCTCACACACGGTTCCGGCGTAAACTTCAGTGGCAAGCTGTATAACGTGATTTCTTATGATGTGGACGAAAACGGCCGCATCGATATGGAAGATGTCAGAAAGAAAGCTCTCGAATTCAAGCCTAAGCTGATCCTGACAGGAGCATCCGCTTACGCAAGGATCATCGACTTCCCTGCATTTGCAGAGATAGCTAAGGAAGTCGGAGCATACTTCATGGTAGATATGGCTCATATCGCAGGTCTCGTAGCTGCAGGCGAGCATCCGTCACCATTCGGATATGCTGACATCGTCACGACAACTACCCACAAGACACTGAGAGGACCTCGCGGCGGCCTGATCTTTGCAAGAGTTGATCTCGCCAAGAAGGTAGACTCTGCAGTATTCCCATACGCACAGGGCGGTCCTCTCTGCCACATCATCGCAGGTAAGGCTGTATGCGCTGAGGAAGCACTGAAGCCTGAGTTCAAGGCATATGCACGTCAGGTAAGACTCAACTGCGCAGCACTTGCGGACGAATTCCTCAAGATGGGCTATAAGATCGTTACAGGCGGAACAGACAACCACGTATTCCTGCTTGATCTTCTCGACGAGCCGTTCTCGGGCAAGGAACTCCAGGCAGCATGCGACGAGGTAGGCATCACACTCAACAAGAACTGCGTTCCTAATGAGAAGAGATCACCGTTCCAGACATCCGGCGTACGTATCGGAACAGCTCCGATGACAACAAGAGGATATCTCGAAGATGATTTCCGCAAGGTTGCACACAGGATCGATGACGTTGTCAAGGAACTCAGAGCGCAGAAGGCTGCAGAGGCTGAAGAAGCTAAGTAGTAAACAGCGAAAAACTGATTGTTTGTAATTAAATGCCCCGCCTTGGTAAAAAAGGCGGGGCAAATCATTGAATAAGTTTTTTTGCTGTTGTAGAATGAAAAAAATATTTACGACAGAGAAAAAGAGGAGGTACTGACCTATGGTGAAGCTTTTGATTGGACATAAAGGAAGCGGCAAGACCAAGAGAATGATCGAACTCGCAAATGAGACAGTCCAGACAGCCAGAGGCAGCATCGTATTTATAAATAAGAATTCCAGACTGATCTACGACCTTGATTACAAGATCAGAGTAGTGTGCATGGAAGATTTCCCGCACATCACAAATGAAGACGAGTACATCGGCTTCCTGTTCGGGATCATGAGTTCAGACAATGATATCGAGACGATCTTCCTTGACGGAATCATGAGACACAGAGATTTCGCTCTCGAGGTGCTCCCAAGCTTTATCGAGAAGATCAAGATCATATCCAAGGAATCGGGCATCGATTTTGTGCTTAGCGTGAGCGCTGAACTCGAAGAGATGATCGGCGTCGTATTCGACGGTGTAGAAGTACTCAACTGACATGACAGTGATAGAACAAATACTTGAGGGAATCAATAAAGGCAGAGCCATGTACGGAAATGTGCATGGCTCTATTACAACTACAGAGGAAAACCCGGACTGCGAAAACAACGAGCTTTGCCTTGGGGACAATCTGGAGTATATGAAAGGCCTGCTGGAGAGAGGATACGCCGGAGCTTTCAGCCTTATATATATTGATCCGCCGTTCTTTACGCGTTCCAGTTTCAATGCGTCGGTGAGCGTAAAAGATGCGCACGGGGCAAGCCACAAGGTGCATCATCTTGCATATGACGACAAGTTTGACCGCAGCCTCGAATATTACATCGAGAACATGACTGTGAGGATACTCATGATGAGAGATCTCCTCGCTGATGACGGTCTGATGTGGATACATCTTGACTGGCACTCCTCACATTACATAAAGCTGGTTCTCGACGAGCTCATGGGTGAAAAGAACTTTGTAAATGAGATAATCTGGCAGTATAAATCCGGAGGTTCCGGCAAGAGACATTTCGCGCGCAAGCATGATACCATTCTGGTGTATTCGAAGACTTCAAAATACCGTATCGATGTGCCTAAGGAAAAGTCATACAACAGGGACCGTAAACCGTACCGGTTCAGAGGTGTCGCAGAGTATAAGGATGAAGGCGGCTGGTATACGCTCGTAAACATGAAAGACGTATGGAGCATAGACATGGTCGGGCGTACTTCTGCTGAGCGTACGGGCTATGCGACACAGAAGCCTCTTGAACTCATGAAGCGCATAATCGAGGCATCGACCTCAGAAGGAGACCTTGCAGGAGATTTCTTCTGCGGAAGCGGAAGCCTGCCTGAGGCAGCACACATGCTCGGACGCAGATGGATCGCCTGCGACAGTGAAGAGCTGGCTGCTGCCATGTCCAGACGCAGACTCAGAAAAGCAGGAGCTGATTTCAGATTCACAAGACTGGATGAAGCAAAGCCCTGCAGCGGAAGGGCGGATATAGAGGTTCTGAGCAAGGACGCTCTGGAGGACGGAAGAACTCTTTACAAATGCAGGCTCAAAGATATTTTGCCGGACATCGACACAGGATCCATACAGATGAAGGACCGCGGTCATGTGGAAGAAGCGCTTAAAGCAGACAGGCTGCAGTTTGCGGACCATGTGATGATAGATCCGGATTATGACGGAACTTTTGAAAGCAGATATATTTTCGATGCTGCTGCAGACAGTATCAGCTTTATTTCCGGTGGTAATTTTGCTGCCATAGTAGTAGACAGATTCGGCAGAGAGTATCCGGCGGAGATCATTTACTGATCCGGATAGTAATAAGGGAAAAAAGTATGAGTATCAAAGATGAAAACAAGGCTGTAAGCTCTCTCGACAAAAAGCTCGAGAAGGAAACTGCAGCAAATAAAAAAGTCAATGAGATATATGCTATGGATCCTGAGCTGCACGGCATGTCCAGATTTCAGGCAAGAGCGCAGGAAATAGGCCTGGCTTTGCTTGCAGTCGTCATCGGATCTCTTGGAACGGTAGGGATAATGCTGCCAAACGGACTTACATTTGGCGGAATAACCGGTATAGCAAGGATCATACAGAAGTTGACCGGCGTAAATTATTCGTTAATTTACTATATTCTTGCCGCTCTTGTGCTTGTCATCGTCTGGGTATTCCTGGGCTTTAAGGAAGTAAAAAAAATCGCTCTCATGTCGGTGTCATATCCGACAGTAATGATGGTACTGGAACTTAAAAAAGTGGTTCTGATACAGAGCGATGATCTCTTCCTGGTCGCTGTATTCTGCGGTGTTGTGTACGGAGTATCCAACGGCCTTACATTCAAGGCCGGATTCTCATCAGGAGGCACTGATTCGATCGCTAAGGTGATCAAATACCGCTGGCTGCCACATATGGGCATAAACGATATTACTTTCGCCATAAACGCTATGATCGTGCTTGTGAATGCATTCGTATTCGGACTCCAGATAGCGCTTTATGCAGTAATCATCATTTTCGTTTCGATGAGGGTCGGTGAAGCTGTAATGTTCGGTTTCAGCGACAAGATAGTAGAACTCGACATAATACCGGGAGATGCCGAGGCGCTGGCCGATTTCATAATGAACGAGCTTGGACGCGGAGTATCAAGCATAGAAGTGACAGGAGAGTATACCGGTGACAAGAGGAAACAGCTGAAAATCCTTTGCTCACCGCGCGAGAGCTTTCTCATAAAAAGACATCTGGCAAAGGAGGATCCTAAGTCATTCGTATCCGTCATAAGCATAAAGTCTGTATGGGGCAGAGGCCGCGGATTCTCGGATATCAGAAGCCTGGATAATTAAACAAAATAAAAACGCTTTTGAACATAACACGTTTAAAAGCGTTTTTTATTTGGCAAGATATATTTCTGAAAGTGCCTTTGATACAAGATTGACCGTACGGGAATTCAGTATCAGATAGCTGCCTACGCGGTCCGGATCGTTTCCCAGTGCAGGGTGATCGATAAAGGATATATCCATGTACAGATCATCACCGTGACTGCTCACAGGCCCGACGATCTCAAAAGACGAGGATGCAGCGTTGAACGTTACCGTGAGCGGCTCGTCTGCATCGGGGAAGTAGGCAGCAGCTATAGGATCGGTGATCTGCTCCCCTGTGATGCGGAGGATCTTTGCAAAGCTTTTGACCTTCGGACGTACGCTGAGTCTGCCGCCTGCGGCAGGGAATCCGTATGATGCAAGTGCCTTATGGATATCCGGAACATCAGCCAGGGTCAGATACATAAGCCTGTTCAGATGCAGCACATCTTCTCTGTTGTGAGTGAGGATTATCTTCTCTATGGTGCTGTTGCCGCTGATGGCATACTGATCGAAGAGGGCGACACTTTCTTTCCCGGTTATGGTATCTCCGCGGTCAGATAGGATGCCGTAATGGTTTTCGATGGACATCTGGCTCATAGACCCAATACGTTCCCGCATATCGGTACACCTGCGCAGGAACCTGTAAAGGTCAAAGTGATACATTTTCAGCTGTCTGCCAAGGAAATTCGCGTCGAGACGGGCATTTATGAAAGGCACGTCAAATGCACATCCGTTGAATGTTATAAGATATCCGGCGCCGTTATCTTCGAAGTAATCCATAGCGGCATCGAGGACCTTTGCTTCTTCATAATGGTTTTCTGCCAGAAACTGCGTAATGCGCACGCCGCTGTCAGTCCTCATGAGAAGCCCGATGAGTATGGCCTTGCATCTGCTGCGGTCAAGGCCGGTCGCTTCGATATCCAGTACGCATGGCTTCATGCCGCCGAAATATGCGTCCCATTCCGGATGAAATTCACCTGTTATTCTGTAATCTCTTGTAAAAACCTTCATCGAATTGATTTTAGCCTATCTTCGTGATAGAGTAAATCGGCACATAAAAAAGGAGATTCGAAAAATGAAATTAGGTATAGTAGGACTTCCTAACGTAGGGAAGAGCACACTGTTCAATGCAATAACGAAAGCCGGTGCAGAAGCAGCCAATTATCCGTTCTGTACGATCGAGCCTAATGTAGGCGTCGTGACTGTACCGGATGAGCGTGTTACTACGCTTTCCAATGTATATCACTCAAAGAAGACCATTTATACTACGATCGAGTTCAGCGATATAGCCGGTCTGGTCAAAGGAGCATCGAAAGGCGAGGGGCTCGGCAACAAATTCCTCGGACACATCAGGGAAGTTGAAGCCATAGTACATGTGGTAAGGTGCTTTGACGATGAGAACGTCGTGCATGTGGACGGAAAAATAGATCCGGTGAACGATATCGAAGTCATCAACACCGAGCTCATAATCGCTGATATGGAGGTCATGGAGCGCAGAATTGCCAAGACAGAGAAACAGGCCAAGGCTGACAAGTCCGCCAGAGGCGAGCTTGAACTTCTGAAGCGCATATACGATCTTCTGTCGGAAGGAAGGCGCGCAAGAGAGATAGATGATCTCAGCGACGAGGAAGCAGCATTCGTAAAATCCCTTGATCTCCTGACTTACAAGCCGGTGATCTATGCGGCAAATGTATCGGAAGATGACGCTTCGGGCGAAGACAACGAATATGTTAAGGCTGTAAGAGAGTACGCAGAAGCCGAGGGATCCGAAGTAGTGGTCATCAGTGCCAAGGTAGAGTCGGAGCTTGCAGAGCTTGAAGACGATGAACGCGAAATGTTCCTTGAGGAACTTGGCATAGAAGAGGCCGGCCTGGATAAGCTGATAAAGTCGTCATATGCTCTTCTTGATCTCATCAGCTTCCTTACAACAGGAGAAGACGAGACAAGAGCATGGACTATCAAGCGCGGAACACTTGCTCCGCAGGCTGCCGGAAAAATCCACAGCGACTTTGAAAAGGGCTTTATCCGTGCCGAGACCATAGCTTATGACAAGCTCATGGAGGTCGACGGAAAGCTTTCTGCAGCGAAGGAAAAAGGCTGGCTGAGATCTGAAGGAAAAGAATACGTCGTAAAGGATGGCGACGTGATGCATTTCCTGTTCAACGTGTAGTGGTTTACAATAAAGACTTTTTGGCATTCTTTGTACTAATAAAGCGGATTATGTTTTTTTGAAGTACACAAGCATTGCAAAAGTGGTTCAAGGCCCATATAATGCAAATAGGGATTGCAGAAGCAATCCTATCTCTAGTCCCAATACCCTTTTTCGAAAGAGACTGCACCCCTTGCAGTTTCTTTCATTTTTTGTGAATTATTGATTATCCGGTGCTTCGATGCGATTATGGACTGATACGTATCTATAAAGAAATATACCGAGAATGATGGCGCAGACACTTATCACCTGAGCCTGTTTGAACGGTCCTATCATGAGAGAGTCTGTTCGCAGCGCCTCGACCAGGAAGCGTTCAAGAGAATAGAAAATGCAATAAAGCGCGAAGGTCTGCCCGTTGGCATACCTTTTATTATTATTGAACCAGCTTAAAGCGAAGAAGAGCAGCAGGCACCATATGGATTCATAGAGGAAAGTAGGGTGTACTTTTACTCCATCAACAAGTATTCCCCATGGGAGATCAGTTGGGCCCCCGTGAGCCTCACCATTAAAGAAGTTGCCCCATCTGCCAATGGACTGAGCCAGAGCCACAGTCGGTATGAAAAGATCGAAAACATTCAAAGTGTTGATTTTTTTGCGTCTGCATATGATAAATATGGTAATGGCGCTGAATATGAGTCCGCCGTGTATGGCCAGGCCGCCGCTTCTTATATCCAGCATCGAAGAAAGGGTTTTATAATAATCGAGGTTGAAGATAACATAGTATACGCGTGCGCCGACAACGCCGATAGGAAGCATCCATATGGCAATGTCAAGAACATCTTCATCGGTTATACCGTGACGTGGAGCTCTTTTGCACGAAATAAGTACGGCCAGCAGCATGCCGCAGGCAATGAGAATGCCATACCATCTGATGTCAATGCCGAATATAGAGAATGCTATCGGGTCGGGATGTCCCATTATTTTACCTCCAAGACCGGCTTTTGCCGGTTTACAAATGCAGAATACTGCAATAGTATAACATAATTTTGTAAAATTTGTTGACAAGCCTTTTTACTTTTGTTACTATAATCAAGCGCGATTGAATGAATCAAGCGATATGGCGGCGTAGCTTAGCTGGCTAGAGCGTCCGGTTCATACCCGGAAGGTCACTGGTTCAAGTCCAGTCGCCGCTACCAACATGGGATCATAGCTCAGCTGGGAGAGC
>JAFRJV010000114.1 GCA_017432075.1 Mogibacterium sp.
GGGAACCAACCTGGCTAATCTCGATGGTACACCTGGTGCTGCAATGATCAAGTATTATGAAGACAGAGCAGCCGGTGGATGCGGACTGATCATGCCTGAGATCTGCAGAGTCAATGAGAAGACAGGTGCCGGCATGATGAGGCAGCTCGCTGCTACCAAGGATTATCACATTCAGGGTATAGCAGAGCTGGCTGCAGCAGTTCACAAGCATGGATCAAAAATTTTCATCCAGCTGCACCACCCTGGCAGAGAAGGTGTATCTTCGCTGATCGGCGGACAGCCATGCGTATCGGCTTCCGACAGAGTATGCAAGGTATCACAGCAGGAGACAAGACCTATGACGATCGATGAGATCCACGAACTCGTAGGTCAGTTCGGAGATGCTGCACTCAGATGCAAGAAGGCAGGCGTTGACGGTGTTGAGTTGCACTGCGCTCACGGCTATCTGCTTCAGCAGTTCCTCTCGCCATACACCAACTACAGAGATGATGAGTACGGCGGAAGCTTTGAAAACAGAATGCGCCTTATACTCGAGATCATCGCTGACATCCGTGAGAAGTGCGGCCCTGACTTCGTACTCGGCTGCAGAGTATCAGTTATCGAGTTCCTCGACAAGCTCGGATACGAAGGAGATCAGATCAGACTCGAAGATGGTATCAGGATCGTTAAGTGCATGGAAGAAGCCGGCATCGACTTCGTAGACGTTTCCGATGGTCTCTATGAAACAGGCAGCTTCTCAGTAGAGCCGATCTCGTTCCCGCAGGGATGGAGAAAACCATTCGTCAAGGCAGTCAAGGATTCGGTAAAAATTCCTGTTATCGCTGTATCCGTTATCCGTGAGCCTGAAGTTGCACAGAACTTCCTCGAAGAGGGTGTTGTAGACTTCATCGGTATGGGAAGAACATGGATCGCAGATGCTGAGTGGGGCAGGAAAGTTCAGGAAGGCAGAGTTGATGAGCTCAATAAGTGTATCGCATGCCTCAGATGCTTCGAGTCACTGCTTGCTCTCAATGCTCAGGGACTCCCGTATGAGTGCGCAGTCAACCCTCGTGCCTGCAACGAGCTCCGTTACGGAGATCTCGAGCCGGTCAAGGGCGAGCACAAGGCTGTTGTAGTCGGCGGCGGCCCTGGCGGAATGTACGCAGCTGCTACGCTGGCTAAGAGAGGTGTTGATGTAACGCTCGTTGACCGTCAGGAAGAGCTCGGCGGAACAGTCAATCTCGCGAAGAAACCTCCTCGCAAGGAGAGGATGCAGTGGTTCATAGATTACCTCAAACAGGATATGGAAAAGGCCGGCGTAAAGATCTGCCTCGGCAAGGAAGTAACTGTAGATGACATCGCAGCCATGGAACCTGAAGCAGTAGTACTCGCTACCGGCTCGACTTCGATCTTCCCGTCGAAGATTCCGGGAGTAAACGGTGATAATGTATTTGCTGTCAACGATGTCCTCAACGGAAAGGTCGATCTCGCCGGTAAGAAGGTAGCTATGATCGGTGCAGGCCTCACAGGTCTTGAAGCAGGTGAGTATCTCGCTGAGACAGGTGCTGAAGTAACATTTGTAGACATGCTCAAGGTAGCTGCTCCTAATGCTTACAGACTGAATGTAGTAGATGTACAGACAAGACTTGCTGCACTCGGTGCTAAGTATGAGCTCGGCAATGCTCTCAAAGAGATCACTGCAGACGGAGTAATCATTGAGAATGTTGATACCAAGGAAGAGAAGAAGCTGGAAGCAGACGCTGTAGTACTGTCACTCGGCTATAAGCCTGATCAGTCACTCAAGGCAGGTCTTGAGGAGAAGGGCATCTGCACAAAGGTGATCGGATCTGCAGTTGTTGACGGAACCATTGCTCCTGCAACACGCGGCGGTTATGAAGTAGGTGCATCCCTGTTCAAGGAAGAGCCGCTCAGCTTCAGGATCGGCGACGGACAGTTCAAGTCTTTCTCTAAAATCAGTCACATGCGCGGCCAGGAAGGCACATATGTAGCATACCTGACACAGCCTGAAGCTATCAGAGCGGTACTGCCTGAACCACTTGAGCCATTCTCGATGCCTGTAGTTACAGTAAGTGCATGCCACATCAAAAATCCTACATTTGCAGACAATTACTATGAGGCTATCCTCGGCGTATACTGCACATACAAGGGCCAGCTCGGCATGTACACTATCTCACTCGTACTCGGCGGACAGGGTGCAGAGATGGCTACACAGCTTGGCAGAGATAACTCGGCTATCCCTAAGAAGCTCGATGCTGAATTCGTGATCAGAAGAGATGATGAGACCGGCAAAGTAACGGTAGGCGTCACAAGAAGAGGCACACAGCTCATCGACCTTGAGATGCAGCTCGGCCAGTACAATCATCCACTTATGCACGTGCTGTATCAGTCACCTGCTTCTGGTGCTGAAACAGCAGGAAGCGGATACTACATCCATTTCGACAGACTGCCTGATGAAAACGGTATGTGGAATTTCGCCAATGTATTCCTTATGAGAAACGTTGTTAAGTATAAATATGATGACTGGAAGCCTGGCTTCGTAACAAAGTTCGAGCTTAAGTCCAGCATCGATGATCCATGGGGCTGCCTGCCAGTCAATACGATCATTGGCGGAGCTTACGCTGAGAACAACCTGCTCATCACGGCACTCCAGAAACTGGAGGATGTTGATGCTGAATCCACAATGAAGAAGATCCTGCCTGCATGGTATGACAGGACTGCATTCATGGAAGTAGGCCGTAAATAATGTTTTAGTTAATTGAGGGGACCGCTTAGTGCGGTCCCCGTATTTTTCAAAAGGGTTAAGAAAACATCACAATACCGGCAGGAGGAGGGTATTATGAAAGACTTTAAGGGAAGAGTGGCTGTCATAACCGGAGCTGCCAACGGCTTTGGTTTTGAATTCGTAAAAGAAGCTGCAAAGCGCGGCATGAAGATCCTCGCAGTAGACATAGAGGGTGATGAGGTTCTGGCATGCGAACCTGTTGCAAAGGAACTCGGGGCGAAAGAAATAGTGTGCCTGCAGGCAGACGTTTCGCTGCTGGAGGATACAGAGAAGATCGTCAAAACTGCTATGGAGAAATTCGGACAGATCGACCTGCTTATAAACAATGCGGGTACGGGTAAGGGCGGTACCATCTCCAATCTGCCGCTGAGAGACTGGGAGTGGATGGTATATGCCAACCTGATGTCACATGTTTACATGATGAGACAGGTGATTCCTATCATGATGAAACAGGGTACACACTGCAATATCCTCAATGTATGCTCGATCGCCGGACTCATTACAAGCAACGCAATGCCTGGATATTATTCGACAAAGCATGCAGCAGTGCAGCTGAGCCGTGCGACACAGTATGAGCTTGAGGAGATCGGTGCAGACATACAGGTGAGCATATTCTGCCCTGGTTTCGTACAGACAGATCTGCATCATGCAGAACGTCACAGACCTGCAAGGTTCTCTGATCCTACTGATCCGTATTATCAGAGTGCTGAGTTCATGGCTTCCGAAAAAGCAAGTGAATACGTTGTTACCACAGGACTGCCGATCGATGGTTTTGGCGAAACAGTATTCAAGGGCATTGAGGATGATCAGTTCTATATCGTAACACATCCGCAGTATGATCCGCTGATGAGAAAGCAGATATATGACAGGGTAGACAATGTAAATCCTGACCTGCGTAATGTAGGAAAGCAGAGAAAACCTGTTGAGAGCGGAGACAGGGATCTCACCGGCAGAGTTGCACTTATAACCGGTGCTGCTTACGGATTCGGAAAGGAATTCGTCAAGGAAGCTGCCAAACGCAAAATGAAAATCGTTGCTGTGGATATCATGGAAGACGAGCTCATGAAGCTGGAGGCTGTAGCTAAGGAGCACGGTGCTGAGGACATCACGCTGATCCCGGCCGATGTTTCACTTTATGAGGAGACAGAAAAGGTCGTCAAGGCAACGATGGATAAATATGGACAGATAGACCTGCTTATGAACAACGCAGGAACCTGCACTCCGGGCTATGGTTTCATGATCCCGCTGCAGGATTGGGAATGGATCATCCGCACAAACTTCCTGTCACATGTTTACTTTATGAGGCAGGTGATTCCTATCATGAAAGCTCAGGGAACACACTGCAACATCATGAATACATGCTCCGTAGCCGGACTCATAACAAGTACCGGAATGTGCGCATATTATGTTACAAAAAATGCTGCGGTTGCTCTTTCGGAATGCATCGAATACGAGATGCAGGAAGCCGGCGCGGACATTCATCTAAGCGTGTTCTGCCCTGGATTCGTCCGCACCAACTTCGATCATGCTGATGAATACAGACCTGCCAGATATGCCCATGGTGACGATCCATTCTATGAGAGTGAGATGTTCAAGAAGGGCAAACAGTCCGCGGCATTCGTTATCGGAACAGGATATCCGATTGAACCGTTTGGTGCACATGTATTCGAAGCTGTTGAAAAGGATCAGTTCTACATCGTAACACACCGTGAATACGATGAGCACATCAAATCAGAAGTAGATCAGACGATCGCAAGAACTAACCCTAAGGTAGTGCCGATTGGCGAGGCGATCAAAGATGTAACAAACCTGCCGGGCGGTCCGCTCAGAGGATATCTCAAATAAGGAGGGAGACTATGATCACTGATTATACTAACAAGAAAGCGGTTATTACCGGAGCAGCCAGTGGTATTGGAAAAGCGCTTGCAGTAGGTATGGCGGAAAGAGGCGCAGATCTTCTTATTGCGGATATCCGCGGGGAAGCTCTGGAGCCTGTAGCTGATGAGATACGTGCTCTGGGAAGAGATGTTTATACTCTTCAGGCCGATGTTTCCCTGGAGGACGAATGCCAGAAAATCTTTGATAAAACAATGGAGATATTCGGCAGGTGCGATATTCTTGTCAATAACGCAGGTGTAAGCTCCGGCGGAAGTGTTACTTCGATTCCGGCAAGGGATATTTACTGGGTATATGAGACCAATGTATATTCACATTGGTATATGATGAAGAGGTTCATCCCGCAGATGGAGTCGCAGGGAGATAAGTGCCAGATACTTAATGTTTGCTCGATAGCAGGACTCATTACTCTTGCAGACAGCCCGGTATATTTCTCATCCAAGCATGCTGCGGTCGCGTTATCGGAGTGCGTATGGAAAACACTCAAAAACAAAGGGTCAAATATAGATCTTGCGATATTCTGCCCTGGTTTCATACAGACAAATCTCTGGGATGCTGACTCATACAGACCTGCGAGATATGCGGTAGATGACAGTGATCCGTACTATTCTTCGGCAGCATTCAGGGCGTATCCGGTACACATCAAAGAGACTCTTGATAACAGCGAACCTCTGCAGCCTATGATCGACAAAGTTTTTGATATGCTTGGCAAGGATCAGTTCTTCATTCTTACACACGATCAGTTCGATGGCCTCATCCGTGCACAGGGTGTATTCCAGGCAGATATGGTAAGACCTATAGATCCATCATTATTTGCCAAGAAATCCTGATGAATAAGATCCTGTAACGCAATAATGATGCCCCGGAGAAAACTCCGGGGCGTTTTATATTCGGCGGATATGTTATTATAAAAGAAAAATACAAATGACATGGGCAGCAATACAAAATGAAATCGTCTGAAACAGAAGTTTGCTCACTTTAAACCATCATTAGCTATGGACTATAGATTTGATTTAAATGAGACACAACTGAATATCCTGGAAAAGTGTCCCGAGTGGAATGAACTGATGAGTGTCATCGAGTTCAAAAACAGTCCGTGGGCAGATCCGACCGGATACGGTGACAAGACCGTCTATTACAACGGCAGGAGCATGAGACAGTTCCCGCAGGGAGCGCAGTCTTATCTGATAGCGCAGCAGCTGATGCATATACAGCTTGCTCATCAGCAGCGAGGAAAGGGGCGTGACCGTAAGATCTGGGACCTGGCCTGCGCGGCTGTTGTCAATGAGCTCCTTCTGGCTGACGGCTTTGAACCGCCGGTAAATATCTTCCGGCAAAAAGATGCAAAGACAATGAGTGCTGAAGAAATGTATGAGGTGCTCTATGAAAAGGCTGAAAGGGAAGATTCGGAACTTGCTGAAGAGGAAAAGTCAGAGGAGCAGTCTGAAGAGCTTACGGCCCTGATCCCGGTACAGGATGCAGACAAAAGCAAGCAGGCCGGAGACATGCAGGGTGCTCAGGACCGCGAGATCGAAGATCCGGGTCTGGCTCAGGCTGTCGCGGGACTGTCTGACCTTCTGGAGCCCAGCCTCCAGCTGGATTACGACTGGTTTCCTGCAGACAGGATAAGAGACGGCATCCTTATAGAGCAGTTCAAGCCGTATCCCGTGCCGCATGCAGAGATACTTCTGGACACGAGTGCTTCGATCGACAAGGATCTTCTGAGGGCTTTCGTCAGAGCCGTCAAGGATCTTCTGAGAGAAGATGCTGTAGTAAAAGTCGGATGCTTTGACACGGAGTTTTACGGATTTCAGGAGATCCATTCCGAAAAAGATATTTCCACATTGGAGATAAAGGGTGCCGGAGGGACGAACTTTGAGACTGCCGTGAAGGCTTTCACCGGTGATGCAGAGACAAAGATAGTATTCACGGACGGATATGCGGACATGCCTGAAACCAGATGCGATGCGATCTGGCTTGTATACAGCGACATGCCGGTTGATCCGCCGGGCGGAAAAGTGATATACGTTAAAAAACCTGAGGAGATAAACAAATATGAAATCGATTTTCTTGTCACATAGACAGCTGTTCGAGAATCCGCTGCCGCTCTTCAGAGCAGTCGGGACTGCTGCACAGGCAGGCGATCTCGTCCTGAGCACCATACCTGATGATGGCTTCACTCTCAGCGAAGGCTGTACTAATTACTTTCTTTCGGGTGAGGACTGCGTTGACAGGTTCGGCCGCGATCACAGGTACGGCATTTGCGCGGTAAGACCTGCACTCCTTCTGGAGCCGGGTGACGAGAAGCTTCTCAGACATTCGCGTGAGATAGGCGACGTAGTGACTGTAGAGCTGGGATCGTTCCCTTACGTCATCCTTGAGACATCGATGCGTGATATGGCGGAAAAGCAGTATCAGGAAGGTACACTCAAAAGTACGGGGACAGCTTATACGATCGCAGGTAAAAAAAGAGATGTATACAGACTTGGTGCCAAACAGATCGTGAGGATCCCCGTCACCGAGGAGACAGTAAGCGGATATGTGCAGTTTTCCGACGGAAGTGTGGCCAACTCATCAGAGGAGATCTTTCTCGAAGTGAGGCCGATACGCTGGTATTACGATGAGGTCAACAAACTGCTTGTCTGCGGCAGGGCTCTGTTTGCGGGGCTGAGCCGCGAGGAGGCGGATGAATACCTCAGGGAGCAGTTCATTGAGGAGCTTCTTGCTGAGGATGACGTAAGCACCGCTTCAACAGGCCAGGGCACGTCTTACCATATAGAGGAGCACGACGAGCTTGACATGATAAGAGCTTTCGTCAAGGCAGATATCCCGGTATTCATACATGGACTTACAGGTGACGGAAAGAGCGACCGCGTAAAGGAGATCGATCCGCAGGTGCTCGACATTGAACTCGTAAATGAGACACCTGAAACGATCAACGGCCGTGCTGTTTATAATGAATCGACAGATGAGATAATAGACATAAAGCCGGTATGGCTGGTCAAGCTCGAGCGCCTGTGTGAGGACGGCGAGCTGCACATTCTGTTCTTCGACGAGTTGACTAATGCGACAAAGCAGACACAGGCAGTTATATTCAAGATAGTGCTGGAACGTTTTGTGAACAACCGCTGGCCGCTTCCTGAGAATGCACGAATTGTTGCAGCGGGAAATGACCGGAATGAATCGAGCGTTGCTCATGACCTCGCGGAGCCTTTGTTCGGCAGATTTGCGCATATATATATCAAGACGACTGTTGAAAACTGGATGCCTTGGGCTGTCAGAAAAAGGATCAATCCTTATGTAATGGAATTCCTTGCGAACAACGATCTCTACCTCAGAACGGTCTACACGGGATCGGAGGGCTATGCTGACCCGCGCCGCTGGGAGATGGTGTCGCGTGTTCTCGACAGTTCGGGTAATGACTTTGCACTGATCGAACCTATTGTGGGACGCGAGACTGCAGAGGCCTTTATAAGGTTCTTCCGCGCACAGGAAGAGATGGCGGATCTCGCAAAGTATACGGATGAAGAACTGGCCAGAATGACGGTCGCCAGGAAGTACCAGATAGCACAGCAGTGCCTGTACGCAGCTTCTTCGAAGCCTGAAGAGGCCGGGGCGCTTGTTGAGAAACTCGGACCGGAGTTCGCGGCCTGGTTCAGTTATGTCCTTGAAAGAAAGAGCGGAAAATAAATGAGTTCATATAAAAGGGGACTGGTACTGGAAGGCGGAGCGATGCGGGGGATGTTCACCTGCGGAGTGCTCGATGTCTTCATGGAAAACGGGATACGCTTTGACGGTGCAGCCGGCATCTCTGCGGGTGCGACTTTCGGCTGCAATTACAAATCCCATCAGATCGGAAGAGCCATAAGATACAACAAGAAATACAGCAGGGACTGGCGCTACTGCAGCCTCAGGTCTCTCATAAAGACCGGCGATCTGTACGGCGCAGAGTTTTGCTATCATACGATGCCTGAGCAGCTCGACCCGTTCGATACCGAGACATTCAAAAACGATCCGATGGAGTTCTATATCGGAGCTACGGACGTCGTGACAGGAGAAGTCAGATTCCATAAATGCACAGACGGCGGTGCGGCGGATATTGAGTGGATGCGCGCTTCCGCGTCGATGCCTGTTGTATCAAACATCGTTTCGGTCGACGGATACAGGATGCTCGACGGAGGTATCGTGTGTTCAGTCCCTTATGAATACATGGAGCTGCAGGGTTATGACAGAAATGTTATCGTTCTGACCAGACCGCTGGGATACAGAAAAGAGAAAAGCCCTGTAGTGCCGCTTGTAAAGCTTGTACTGAGAAAGTACCCGGCAATGGGGAAGGCTATGGCGGTCAGGCATATAGTATACAACGTTCAGATGGATGAGATCGACCGCAAGGAGGCCCTCGGCGAAGTGTTCGTCATAAGACCTCCGGAGGATCCGGGCATAGGACGCACCGAGAAGGACCCTGATGAACTCGAGAGAGTGTATCAGATGGGGCGCAGAGAGGCGGCGCACAGACTTTATGAAATGAAGAGGTTCCTTTTGGCAAATGAAAAGAGATAATAAAATAAAAACCATACTCAGGCCGTACACAGAGGCGATGCCTGACATATTGAACTATCAGATAGTCACGAAGGCGCTCATCTGCATCTGGCTGTTCCTGTTAGGCAGGATATTTCAGGTCCTGCTCAGAAGCAGCGGCAGAGTAGCTGTCACTTCGGGTGACTGGAAATTCCTTTTTACGACATGGCAGGGCATACTTATTCTGCTGCTCGGGCTGGCGTCGCTTTTCATTTATGTGGCATTCGACCTCAACTCAAAGATAGTTCTCAGCAGGAATCTCATTACCGGACGAAAGGCCACGCTGGAGGACAGTATCAGGGAAGGCTTTTTATCCATCGGAAAGATGATAAACGCAGAAGGCATCCTGGTGGTGCTGTATATCGCTCTGATCGCACCTATACTGGGCATCGGCATATCCATATCTGCGACAGAGAAGCTGTATATCCCGACTTTCATATCATCGGTCATAGAGAGCTCGGTACTCTATTCCGCACTGGCCGGCATTGCGGTCCTTGTATTCCTGTCAGCGGGAGTAGCAAACCTGTTCATATTGCACGGTGTGGTAATAGATGATCTTCGTATCGGAGACGCAGGCAGACAGTCGAGGAGACTTATAAAGGCAAACTGGAAGGATTATGTAAAGCAGAACATCATATTCATACTGCTGATCTCAGGTTCTCTTGCAGGGGTCGCGATCATATGCCTGTTCATACCGCTTAAGCTGATCACTCTGCTGCCGGCAGGTCCGCTGAGCCGCCTGCTTACCATATTATTCGTATCGGCGGGAACCATCATATCAGTACTTGCAGACCTGTTTGGTATCCCCCTTTACATACTTAAGATGACACAGCTGTTTTATTCATATAAACAGGGAAGTGAATACAGCTTCAATGAGATAAAAAGAGATAAACCTGTCAGTTACAAAATGGCGCTCGTCGTATTGCTGGCCGCTGTGGCAGCAGGAGTCCTGGTGATGTATATTCACTTTGATCAGTTTTTCCCTCTTGAAACTGAAGTAAAAGTGATCGCTCACCGAGCCGGAGGCAGTGAAGGCAGAGAGAATACGCTGTCTGGTCTTGAAGCTGCGTGGGCTGCGGGTGCCTATGGAAGTGAGATAGATATCCAGAGAACAAAAGACGGATACTACGTACTGAACCATGACGGTACATTCAAGAGGGTTGCCGGAGACAGCAGAAAACCTGAAGAAATGACCTTGAGAGAAGTAAAAAAACTGTCTGTTGACGGAGAGCCCGTACCGACGTTTGAAGAAATGCTTATCTCAAGCAGGGGCAGGATGGTGCTGTTCACCGAACTGAAGGGAAACACAGCAGACCAGAAGATGGCTGATGATGCGGTAAAACTGGTCAGGCAATATAAAATGGAAGACGAGGTCGTGCTGATCTCGCTGAAGTACGATGTGATCGACTATATCGAGACGAATTACCCGGATATACAGACTGGATTCCTGACATTTGCGTCGTTCGGAAAAACAGCAGCGCTCAACTGCGATTACATAGGACTGGAGGAAGAGTCTGCGACCACCGACGCCATCGATGCTGTCCATAAAGAAGGCAAAAAGGTGCTGGTATGGACAGCAAATGCAAAAGGCTCGCAGAAACATTTTCTCTGCACTGAGGTTGACGGGATCATCACGGATAATGTGAGTCAGGCAGTAGGCCTGGCTTCAGAACTCAGGCAGAGATCAGACCTTGACAGAATGGTAGATAAGATCAAAACTGTATTATAGAAAGAGGATCAGGGGAGATAATCAGAAGGGATAAAACAAATGGATAGCGAAGAAAGAATCGTAAGCCTGGCAAAACCGGTAAAAAAGGGCCTCATGCGTCTTCTCTTCAGCAGGTTCTTTGTGATAGGAATACTGCTGGTGCTTCAGGTTGCACTGGTGGTCATGGCATACCTGCAGTTCAGGGAAAAGCTGCCTTCACTTCTTAATGTACAGTGGATATTTTCTTTCATGATGATAATCTTCCTGTTCAACACCAACATGGACTCATCTGCCAAACTTACGTGGATGCTCATAATATCAATAATTCCGTTCGCGGGAGCAGCGATGCTGCTGTGGACACAGCTGAATGTCGGGCATCGCATGGAGACTCAGGGTGTAATAAAGCAGATCGAAAATACACGCACCGCGCTCAGCCAGCCTGAGAATGTTGTCAGAGAGATCGAACACGACGGATCAGGCACGGATGACCTGAGCAAGTACCTGAATAACACGGGATGTTTCCCTGTATACGACAAAACACAGGTGAAGTATTTTCCGCTTGGCGAAAAGAAATTCGAAGCCATGCTCAGGGAACTGGAAAAAGCCGAGAAGTACATCTTCATGGAGTATTTTATCGTTGAAGAGGGATATATGTGGGGCCGCATACTTGACGTTCTTACCCGTAAGGTAGAAGAGGGCGTCGAAGTCAGGGTAATGTACGACGGCATGTGTGAGATGTCTACACTGCCAGCGGATTACTTTAAGCTGCTTGAGGCTCAGGGCATACATGCAAAAGCTTTCTCGCCGATCGTACCGATAGTATCCTCACATTATAATTACCGAGATCACCGGAAGATCCTTGTGATAGACGGAAAAGTGGCTTTCAACGGCGGAGTCAATCTTGCCGATGAATATATCAACCGCATAGAGAGATTCGGTCACTGGAAGGATACAGCGGTAATGATCAAAGGTCCGGCAGCCAGGAGCTTTGCATTGATGTTCCTTCAGATGTGGAACCTTAAGCCCGGATCGGAAGAGGATTACGAAAAATGGCTGTCGCTCCCTGCATGTGAGATCGAAGACGCAAAAGGGTATGTTATGCCATACTGCGACTGCCCTCTCGATGCGTATAAGGCCGGTGAAGCGGTATATATGGATATACTGAACCGTGCAACGGATTATGTGCACATCATGTCGCCGTATCTTATCCTTGACGGAGAGCTCGAGACAGCACTTTGTTTTGCTGCTCAGCGCGGAGTCGATGTAAAACTTATACTGCCGGGGATCCCGGACAAGAAAGTGGCATATGCGCTTGCCAAGACGCACTACAAAGTGCTTCATGAGGCAGGCGTGAAGATATACGAATATACACCAGGCTTCGTGCACGCCAAGGTGTTTGTAAGTGATGACATGAAGGCCGTGGTCGGAACGATCAACCTCGACTACAGGAGCCTGTATCATCACTTCGAGTGTGCGACATACATGTACAGGACGGACTGCATCAGGGAGATCGAAAAGGATTATCAGGAAACCCTGATAAAATGCAGGAAGGTAACGGCCGAAAGCATAAAGAAGGAGAAATTCTCGTACAAGCTTATCGGCGGCCTGGCAAAGATGATATCACCACTTATGTAAGCATGGACTGATAACAATGAGAACACCATATTACGAAAGCACCATACACAGGCAGATACGGGAAAAACGTGAGAACCGTAAAGACCGGATCAAAGATGATCTGATGCTTTACGGCAATGATGTGCTGCAGTCAGAAGAGATGAAGCAGGCTTTTCAGCAGACTCACCACCAGTGGTCAACAGTCGGGGAGCATACGTTCAGGGTCGCATTTTCAAGCGTCATGATCTGCTATGCGCTCAGAAAGCTCAATATCAAGGTCAGTATACCTGCGGTCGTGGTCGGAGCTCTTTGCCACGATCTCGGGATCCTGGGACGCAGCGAGAAATTCTCTTCTGCAAAAGAGTGCAGCAGGGAGCATCCGAAAGATTCCGTGGAAGTGGCAAGAGAGATCGTAGGGGAGATGCCGGAAAAGGCCGAGGATATCATCGAGCGGCATATGTGGCCGGCCGGTGAAAGCGAAGCACCTAATTCGATTGAGGGAGTCGTGGTTTCGGTCGCTGACAAGTACAGCGCGGTCAAGGATCTCGTAAAGGGAAGCGAGGTCAAAAACACAGGCGTCAGGAACTACCTGCGCGGAGAAAAGCAAAAATTAGTGGATAAGATCAGATAAACAGAAGGGGAGTTTCTTTATGTTATTCACATATCTTTTCAGAGAGCCGGCTGTCTGGACGATACCTATGATCATCCAGATAATTTGCTATTACAGGATCCTCGGAAAGATGGGGAAGAGGAAATACTTTGCCATTATCCCGATCCTGGGAGATATGGAGATGTCTACGGACCTCTTCCGCAGTATGAGATCGTTCTGGAGGCCGGCAGCGATAACCATCGCCATGTTCCTGACATCCAGGTATCTTGGAATGAACAACATATACTCCATCGTAATGGGCCTGGTAGCGCTTATTGTGTATGGAGTTTTTCTGATACGGCTCTATTCGAGACTTGCGAAGCAGTTCGGAAGAGGCAGGATTTTTGCGTTGGGACTCATACTTATGCCGATCATCTTCCTGTTTATACTGGGATTCGGGAAAAAGAATGTTTATCTTGGCAAGCCTGAGTTCAAACCTGAAAGAGAACTCAGCCCGGCGGCAAGCAGAATCAGAAAGATCGGAGTGTTTGCTTTTTCCGCTGCCGAACTGGCCGCGCTGATTTTAGGGTGCTTCGTAATAACTACGATCGTACATCCGTTCAGGCCGGTGGTGCAGTATTTGATAAGTGAAATCAACAAAGATCTTGAGAACGTCACGGACAGCGATGAGATCGTCGGACGCGATGTCACTCTTGGAGCTGGCTATGAAGCTGTCGTTGAAAAGCAGCGCACGAGAGATTATTTCTTCCCTGATCATTCTGACGTAAAGAAGGTCGTGGTCATGGAGTATATAATAGGCTCCAACCTCGAGGATGACAGAGGCATGGCTTCAGTCAATATCAAGCAGATGAAGGACGCAACGGCAAAGGGCGATGGCGTCGATTTTGTAGTGCAGGCGGGCGGCTCAGGCAGATGGTTCACCTCCGGCATGGAAGATGCCACTGTAGGCAGGTATCTGATCAGCGGAGGTAATATAGAGACCGCCGGGATGCTTGACAGCACGACGTGCATGTCAGAGCCTGAGAATCTCACGGACTTCATTAAGTGGGCAAAGGATAACTATCCTGCCGACAGATACATGCTGGTGCTGTGGGATCACGGCGGCGGATTCGCAAGCGGTTACGGCGTTGATGGCCTTAATGACCGTGCAGAAGAGGATGAAACTACAATGAAGGCATCGGAGATAATAGATGCCATTAAAAATGCAGGCATGAAATTCGACCTGATAGGTTTTGATGCCTGTCTGATGCAGAACGTCGAGTACGCAAACGCGTTTGAGCCTTACGCAGATTACTATCTTGCATCTGAGGAGACTGAGCCGGGTACAGGCTGGTTCTATACTGCCGGATTCGGCAGGCTGGCTGAAGACCCTGCCCTCAGTACCGGGGAATTCGCAAAGTCCCTGATAAGTTCATACGATCAGTCCCAGCGCGTGAGGAACGACGGTGAGCCTGATCATTCCTGCACACTGTCACTTGTTGACCTGACACTGGTGAAACCGGTATATGAACAGCTTACGGGTTTATACGAAAAGGCAGCGGATGTAATAGCAGAGAAACCTTCAGTATACGCCAATATGTCTGCAGCCCGTTCAGGCTCGTACCAGTTCACTGACGAGGAGCAGGTCGATCTGGTCAGTTACCTGACGAATCTTAAAAAAGCTGATTATAAACAGCAAGTGATGACTGACGAGGAACTTGACAGGATCGCTGATACTGCCAAAGCATGTGTTGTATACCGTAACAGTGATTCAGCTGAAGGCATAAACGGACTGGCAATAGATTTCCCGTACAAGGATCTGTCCATGTACAGGTATGAATATGAAGAGCTGAAAGCGGTCAACTATAAGACGGAGCAGGACTTCTTCGACAGGTTCTGCAGCATTATGGGGGCACAGCAAAAGAAAGCCTCTGCTGATAAAAGTTTCTTCGGGATCCCACTGGTTGAAGACTACAGCGATGAAGAGTGGTATGTCGAGGGATTCGAGGACTACGACACTGCAAAGGTGTTCATAGACATACCTGTCAAAGAGGTCGAGGAAGAATATCTGCCTGAACTGCCCGAAAAGACATGGGATACCATTCTGGACTGCAGGATAGCCACATACCTTGTGACTGACGAAGGCCTGATGTACATAGGTCAGGAACATTTTTCGGAAAATGATGGAGAAGGTCATCCGATCGTAAGCATGGACGGGATCTGGGCGCACTTAAACGGACATGTCGTATGTTATGAGGCCGAAGAACCTCAGCTTACGGAAGATGGATTGATCTATCGCGGAAAGATCAAAGCTAAGCTCAATGGCAAGGAAAACATCACTCTGCACATAGAGTGGGATCCGGTAAAAGACGATTCTGATGGTGAAGCAACAGGCTGGGTGACAGGATACAGCAAGGATGATGAGAAAGTGTCGTTCTTCATGAAGAAAGGACTTGAGCAGCTCGAAACTGGAGATACGATCGAGTTCATGTTCGACTTCTACGATGAAGAAGGCAATCTTATAAAAACAGGCACATACGGAAACAAGCTGCATGTTATCACCGAAGATCAGCTGACAGTCCGTGATGAAGAATTTGAGAGCGGCACGATATTCTCGTATTTCGGAGTCCTGACTGATATATACCAGAGAGATCTGGTGACTGAGGAAATCAGGGAGCAGGTGAAGTAGAGGATCAGCTGACCTGTCGATAAACAAAAATAAAGAGCTCCGGGGCTTACGCTCAGGAGCTCTTTATTTATATTTGTTTATGACTATTCAACGAACAGATCGGCAAACCGGAATGTCCTGCAGTCGACGAGACCGCGGTTGGTGAGCCTCAGCTCAGGCAGGCATGCCAGCGGGATCAGAGCCATCGTCATGTATGGGGAGTTGATCACGCAGCCCATCTCCTTCCAGGCCGCATCGAGTTTGCTGATGAGGTCTGCCATCTCTTCTGCCGGCAGGTCATTCATCAGGCCCGCGATCGGAAGAGGAACAAGTGCAAGCACTTTCCCGTCGGCTACGGCGCACATTCCGCCTCCGCATTCCACGAGCGTGTTTGCGGCAAGAGCCATGTCCTCATCATTGGTACCGGCAACGAGCAGGTTATGCGCATCGTGCGAAACGGTCTGAGCCATAGCACCCTTTTTGAATCCGAATCCCTTGAGGAATCCGCAGCCCTTGGTGCCGGTCTCGTGATGGCGCTCGAAAACGGCCATCTTCATTATGTCCTGACTTCCGTCAGGCTGAACAAAGCCGTCCTTCACTTTCAGATCGACGATCCTCTCATAGTTGCCAACGCGGTTAGGGATGATCTCGATCACGCGGGTCTTCACGCTTTCTCCCGAGCCTTCCGGCGCCGCGATCTTAAAGCTGTCCGGAGTGATCTCATAACCTACGTGCATAGTGTTGTATACGGAATCCGGGAAGTTCGAATCACCGATATCTGCTGTCAGCTCACCGTTCTCTGCAACGACATCTCCGTCAATGATGGTGCGGGTTATCTGAATATCGTTCAGATCATCGAAGAATACGATATCCGCACACTTGCCCGGTGTGATGCTTCCCATCTCGTGATCCATGCGGAAACAGGTCGCCGGATTGATGGTTACGTACTGGATCGCCTTTATCGGATCCAGGCCTTCCCTGACGGCACAGCGTACGATGTGGTCCAGGTGACCGTCACTTATAAGCGTGTCAGGGTGGGTGTCGTCTGAGATGAGACATGCGAAGCGGTCTTCAACGTTGTTGTCGAGTATCGCGCGGATGATCACCGGCATGTCGTGCCATGCACTGCCGTAACGCATAAGCGCGTACATTCCGTGACGCATTTTCTCAAGAACGTCTTCGGCGCGGGTCGACTCATGGCAGCATCTTACTCCCGAAGCTATAAAAGCATTGAGTCCCGGACCGGTCTCAGGTACTGAGTAGTGGCCGGTTATTACCTGGTCAGCCTTGAGCGTCTCAGCAAGTTCACCATGGACATTTGGATCCCCGTAGATCACACCAGGGAAGTTCATCATCTCTCCGAGACCCATGATGCCATCCCATGTCATCATCTCGCGGACTTCTTCAGGACCGATATGTGAACCTGTGTCTTCGAATCCCGCAACGGCAGGAACGCATGATGGAACGTTTGCCATGGCCTTGAGAGGAACTGTCTTTCCGTCATCAATCATTGCCTTTACGCCTTCCGGTCCGCAGACATTGCATATCTCATGCGGATCCATGAAGATGCCGGTCGTCCCGTGAGGGACCACGGCGCGGGCGTATTCTCTGACGGTGACCATGGCAGATTCCACATGTATGTGCGCATCCATGAATCCCGGAGCAATATACTGACCTGTTGCATCTATTATCTTAGTGTTATCACCTATGCAGTGCGCAGCATCGCCTACGAGAGCAATACGGCCTTCTGATATAGCCACGTCGATCCCTTCCTGGATCTCGGCTGTGCATACATTTACCAGTTTAGCGTTTTTTATGACCATGTCTGCCTTTTCGGCGCCCATTGCCACATTCGCCATTTTTCTTGTTACTTCATAAAGGGGCTTCTTGCAAAACTTGTTAAGCATAATCGTTCACCTCCTGATAGTATGAGTATAGCATATATTCACGGGCGCGCATTATGGTAAAATACAGACAGAATGTTCACCTTAAACAAAAGGGGATGATGGAGATGAACGGCAAAAAAGAAGCGCTTAAAAGCGAGATGATAGAAAAGATAAGGAGCGGCGGAGCCTGGTTCACCACAAGGAAAGACAAGTATGTGAAGATAGGATTCAGCGAAGCAGACAACAGATATTTTGCGAGGGAATGCTTCCTGAAAGACGGCGTACCCGAGGGCGGAGCTTACTCATTCGGTACTGACTGGTTCGACATAAGCTTTCATGGGAAATACATCGACATTTATGTCGATCCGGATACATTCAGACAATGGCCGGTCAGCTACAGTGCTGAGCGGGGCACAGGTTATGACAAAGCCGAAGAACAGTCCGGTCAGGCGGAGCGGATGCTGAAGTTCTGTAAGAGGGCAGACAGGGAGGCTCTGTCCGGCATTACCGATGCTTATGAGATAGACGGTACGAATTTTGACCACATAATCAGTGTAAAAGAGCAATAAAGGGAGGAGAGATAAGTGAAACTGCTGACTGTTGATTATATCCCGGGCGAAGAGCTCGAAGTGCTTGGGATCGTTAATGGTACTATAGTACAGAGCAAGCATATCGGGAGAGATTTAATGGCGGGTATGAAGACCATTATCGGCGGAGAGATCGTCGGCTACACAGACATGCTGGCAGAGGCCAGGCAGATCGCTACAAAGCGCATGGTAGACGAAGCCGTGAACCTGGGTGCCGATGCGGTCATCGGAGTGAGATACGGTTCGTCGCAGGTGATGGACACTGCGGCAGAAGTCTTTGCTTACGGAACTGCAGTGAAGATCATCAGAAATAAAAGGGTAAAATAGGAAAAATGAAAAGAATTGTTTGTGTCATCGCAATCGGTTGCTTGATGCTGTGCCTGACTGAATGCGGAACGCCCGCGTCTTCGAAACCGGAAAAAGAGTATTCCATGGAAACCATGCGCGAGGAAGTCTATGGGGTGGATTCCCTTGTGAAGCTCGCCGACGGAACGGAAGTCACCGCCATCTGCTTTGACAACGCAGCCACAACGCCTGCCTTTAAGGATGTCAATGAAGAGGTGGTTGAAAAACTCGACACATATGCGTACGTCGGTCAGGGAAAAGGACAGAAATCGGCTGCTGTCACCGAGTTTTATGAAGAAGCCCGGCAAACGGTTTTGGATTTCGTCCACGCCGATCCCGAACTGTACACGGCGTTTTTCTGCTCGAACACGACGGATGGTCTGAACAAGCTCTCTTCCGCCCTGGTCACCGATGAGAACGATATGGTTCTTTCCTCGCGTATGGAGCACTATGCGAATGATCTGCCCTGGCGGAACAGGGGCAATACCATTTATGCCGAGGTTGATGAAAACGGACGGCTGCGGCTCGATGAAATGGAACGGCTGCTGGACAAATATCCGGTCAAATACGTTTCCATTACCGCCGCATCCAATGTGACGGGATACGTCAATGATGTCCATACCCTTGCCCGTATGGCTCATGAACATGATGCCCTGATCATCGTGGACGGCGCGCAGATCGTACCTCACCGCGCTTTTTCCATGATGGGAAATACCCCGGAGGAAAACATCGACTTTTTCGTTTTTTCCTCTCATAAGATGTACGCCCCTTACGGCGGCGGCGCGGTAGTAGGGTTAAAATCGGAACTTGACTCCCACATTCCCGAGTTCTACGGAGCCGGTATTGTACAGGAGGTTTATGACGAAGAGGAGACGTATCTGTCCGCCCCCAGTCTTTACGAGGCCGGGTCGCTCAATTATTCAGGCATCGTTGCGATGGTAAAGGCGATCGAAATCCTGGAAAAAACAGGGTACGACAGTATTCAGGAACACGAGCAGATTCTGCTAAGAAAGGCGATCGACGGACTCCTCGCGATCGATGGCGTCACGGTATACGGCGACACAGAGAATATCAGCGACAAAATCGGGATCATCACTTTTAATATCGATGGTGTGAACTACACCGACGTCGCCTCCGGCCTGGCAGACACAGCGGGAATCGACGTGGGAAAGGGGACCTTCGGCGCGCAGCCGTATGTATTCCGGCTTCTCGGGCTTCCGAATACGGTTGAAGAGGAAGAAGGAAGCGCTTCCACGCCCGGCATGGTTCGCGTCAGCCTGGGTGTGTACAATACAGAAGAGGAAATCGATGTTTTGCTGAGCACAGTACGAGGCATCGCGGAACAATAAAGAAAACGAGGATAGACCACGATATGATAAAACTGCTGTTTATCTGCCATGGGAATATCTGCAGGAGCCCAATGGCTGAGTATGTTCTGAAGGATATGGTGCACAGGAGAGGGATCTCTGACCGTTTTGTGATCGATTCTGCTGCAACCAGCCGGGAGGAGATCGGCAATCCGGTCTATCCTCCTGCAAGAAGA
>JAFRJV010000115.1 GCA_017432075.1 Mogibacterium sp.
CCAGCGTCAGTCCTACCGTCAAGGAGAGGACAAGCGTGAGCGCTACTACTAACAGGATCTTATTTCTTTTAACTGCTTTCATTTTGTCCACCTCCTTTCCTAGTTACCTGACCCATCTCCGGGACCGTCTCCCTCCTGGGACTGGCCGTCGCCAGGTCCTTCAGGTGTTGTGTATGTCCCGTTTTCGTTGTTGTACTTGTAGTTGTTGATCGTTCCGGTCTTGTAGCCCGTGTCTGTGTACTTGTTCTTGAATGTCACTTTCCACTTGCCGTCTTCGCCCTTTGTGATACTTGCTTCCGAATGATCCGGTGTGTAGTCGCCGGATATGACTTCCTTGACGTTCACTGTCTCGAGGTCGATGTAGCTTGGGATCAGTACTGTCGCGTATCTCGTCTCTGCTTTTTCGAAGTCCATTCCGATCACATTGCTGTAGTCATCATGCTTATCTGATGTTGAATCACCTGTGATACTGAATGCGAACGTCGCCTTCTCGTTCTTTCCGTGATCTACGAAGTTGCTCAGATCCTTGACGATCGTGACCTTCGTTGGTGTCTTGTTGATCACCTTGTTGGTGACCATCGGGTCGTTCTCGCCATTCTTTACAGTACCTTCATTTTCGATCTCATCGCCGTCTACGGTCTCATCGACCTTTACATTGAATGTTACTGTTGCAGATTTGCCGGCTGCGACTGTGATCTTTTTCCAGACAAGCATCACATCTGTTGATTCATCAGATAATTCAGGCTTCGCTGATCCATCCACATATGTAGTGTGGGATGGGATCTCATCTCTGAATTCAACTTCTGCTTCATTCTCTTTATCCGGGTTAGTGTACGTGATGCTGTAGGTCAGGATCTGGCCCGGCTGTACATCTTCTCCGTCGATGTTGGTCTTCTTCTCGTCAGATGGCAGGTATACGATCTTCTTCGGCGGCGTATTGTTCGTTACTTCGTTAGTGTCGACACCGTTCACAGACGCCTTGTTCTTGATCGCCTGGCCGTTGACTTCTTCACCATCCTCAGTAACACTCAGCACTGTTACCTGGAACCTGACTTCTACGGATCCTTTGGTCGCCTCTTCCTCATCTGTTGCAGGTTTTGATGCAGGTACCGACAGATTCCATGTGATCTTATTGCTTGACTCATCGTACTTTCCGTTGTTATCCGCTGAGTCCGGTACATACTTCGTGTACTTAGGGATCTCATCAGTGATCGTTGCATCTACAGGCACGTCCTTAGGGTTCGTGTACTTGATCACATATGTCAGGGTATCGCCCGGCTTTACTGTCTTTCCATCGATACTTGTGTTTGTTCCGTCAACTACATCCTTGTCCGGCGGTGTCGGGTTGCTCGTCTCGTTCGATGTGTAATCGTTCTCGCCCACATGGACTATTCCCTGGTTCTTGAGCTCTTCGCCGCTTGCGCCATGCTTGTCGACCTCCACCTGGAATGTGACGGTTCTCTTTCCTCCGTCTTCGACATCGCCCAGCTCCCATGTGATCGTCCTGCTGCCTTCATCATATGTTCCGGCTTTTGCTCCATCGAGTGTGGCCGAATCTTTGACATATGTTGTGAATTCAGGGATCTCATCTGTTATGGTTGCGTCTTCTGCGACCTCTCCGGTCGTGTTGGTGTACTCGATCTTGTACGTCAGGATCTGTCCAGGCTCGACCAGTTCACCATCGATCATCGTCTGTTCCTCTCCTCTGTGTACTGTCTTGAGAGGTTCGGACTGATGGCTGTTCGTTATAGTTACCTCATATCCGTCTGCAACACTGCCGGTCACATCGCTGTAGGTCGTTGTGTAATCTGCTACTGCTGCCTCCTCGACTGTGTATTCGATCTCTGTTCCGTCGCGGTAGCTTTCGACCGGATCCCATGTGTATGACCATGTGCCGTCCGGTGCTGCCTCTACAGTTACTGCATCATAGGTCTTGGTCCATTCACCCGCCTCAGCCTTAAGTGTAAGCGAGATCTGTGTCGGACGTTTCTTGTCCTTGTCATTGTTATCGTTCCACTTCTTATTGGCCGTGACCTTTGTCGGGATCGGTGGGTTCGGTACTGTCAGGGTCTGTGTATCCTCATCGAACTGAGCCTTTGTTGCGTTGTCGAAGAGCAGATCATAGATCCATGTCCACACCTTGTTCTTCAGCTCAACATTCCGGAATGTCTTGTCTACCTTGATAGTGTATGTCTTATCCGTGACAGTGTATCCTGTCGGAGCTGTCTTTTCCTTAAGGGTATAAGTACCTGCTTCGTTGCCGCCCTTTGCGAATGTGATCGTCAGAACTCCATTCTCGGTTGTGAGGGTCTGAGTATTACCATCCTTTGTAAGCTCGAATGTAGCTTCAGAGGCAGTAATAATGTTTCCTGTAACGGCATCTACCTTGTGCAGGGTGAGCGAAGTCTCGTGAACTTCTTCATCCTCTACAGGTGTATTCTCGACATTATACTCATCGATCTCGCTGACGAATCCATCCTCGTCGATCTCAGACAGTGTGTAATCGATTTTTGTTCCGGCATTGTACTTCGGCAGGTTGACGAATGTATATGCCCATGCTGCGCTCTCATAGCCTGCAGGTGCTGTTCCGGTCGGAGCCGTATCCGCTGTGCCGTCGAGTGTTACCTTGTACTCGCTTTCGTCAGATCCGTTCAGTACGATCGTGATATTCGGCCTCTTATAGTCACCGATTGGCTTTCCGTCCTTATCAAAGTATTTAGCATCGTTCCAGGTCTTGACTCCGTCGATCGTGATAGTTACAGGGGTGTGCGTATTGGTTACTGTGTACCCTCCTGCTGCAGTTCCTGTCACCTTGAATGCGTATTCGCCTTCCTTGTCTGTTCCTGTGATGACTCCTTTCTTTGTCTCTTCAACTGTGTAGACGATATTGGTTCCGCCGTCCCTCTTTTCGTTCAGGCCTTCCCATGTGTATGTCCACTTGTTTCCTTCATTCAGTGTCTGCTTGGCTGTGATTCCTGTCTGGCTTACCGCTTTGCCGTCTGCGAGAAGTGTCACTTCTACGCTTTCAGGCTGTATGCCGTCCTGGTTTTCGTTATCTTCCCAGACCTTAGTTACCTTTACGGTTGTCGTAGCAGGCTGATGCTTGTTCTCGACCTCCACCTTGAAGCCTTCTTTTGCACTGCCTGTGACTTCACTGACCGTCTTCTCATAGCCTGTCGGCACTGCCGCCTCGTCTACTGTGTATTTGATTTCCTTACCGTTTGCATAGACGTCGAGACCTGTCCAGGTGTATGTCCACTCATTGCCTTCGTTCAGAGTCTGCTTGGCTGTGATACCAGACTGGCTTGCTGCTTTGCCGTCTGCAAGAAGGGTAATTTCTACGCTTTCAGGCCTGATGCCGTCCTGGTCATCGTTGTCTTCCCAGACCTTTGTTACTTGTACTGTTGTCTTCTGCGGTACATGCTTGTTGGTGATTATGAAGCCATTTTCCGCATCGCCGGTTATGGTCGTTGTGTATTCTGCAACTTCATCCTCGGTTACGCTGTAATTGATCTTCTGGCCGCCTTCATAAGCATCCAGATCAGGCCATGTCACTGTAAGCGCCGCACCTGTAGCATCTGCTGCGATGGTCTTGTCCTGACCCTCAACCACGGCTGCTTCACCGTCACCTACCGCCTTGTTCAGATGGAAAGTCACTGCTTTTCTCTTGCCGTCCTGGTTGTTGTTATCGTCCCAGACCTTCGTTGCCTTTACAGAAATCTTTTCAGTCTCATGCTTGTTCGTGACATCTGATATATATTTTACTTTGCCGTTCTCTTCCTGCTTTTCATAGCCAGCACCGGCTTCTCCACTGGTATACGTTGCACTGTAACCAGCCGGTACACCATCCTTTTCCTCAGTTCCATAGACTGCTCCGGTTTCAACAATCTTATAAGCTATTTCTGCGATTGTTTCGCCGCCCTGTACCGCGTATCTTGGCAGGTCTGCAAATGAGTATGTCCCATCGCCATTTGCCGCAACTGTTGCTGTGAGGTTCTTCTCCTGACCATCAACAGTCACCTTAACAGCTTCCCAGGCACCGTCAGCGATCTTTTGCATCACTGAAATTATGATAGCGTCAGGTCTCATACCGTCCTGGTTTTCTGAGTCATCCCAGGTTTTCTTACCATTCAGAGAAACCTTTTCATTGGTGTTTGTAATGGTAGTATCCGCTGTTTTTGTCTGTGCATCCCAGACGGTATGTCCGCTTGTATTGGTAACACTTTCAACAGACAGCTTGCCATTGTTTTCAACGATCTTGATTGTGATCGTCTCTACATCACCGAACTTGACCGGTGTACCATTAACTGCCTGCAGGGTACCGGCGTTGTCCTCAGTTATCGTATATGTATAGGTTCCTGCTTCTGTGAAGCGGATCTTTCCGAAGCTGTAGCTCTTATCAGCAGATCCGTCGGCATTTGAAACATAGAATCTGACTCTGCCATTAGCACCAACTACCGGCAGCGGGCCATCATTTGTTGCCGCAAGATTGAAGTAGTATCTTTCTCCGCTCCACTCATAGCCATCCAGATGCTTCGTCCCGACCAGTTCAACATCAATTGCTTTATTTAATGTATTTGTAAACTGGTTGTAGTAACGGGCATCCAGGTAATCGATCGTTCCGCTTACCGTTGTTCCTGATGCTGACCCCGTTCTGATCTCCTCTGTCACAGGATTTCTGGATTTTGTAGCAACAGTTGTTGTATAACCCATGTCAGCAATATTGGAAGCCATCGTACTGCCTGCCGCATCAGCGTCCCTGGAAGGATCTGCCTGACGATAGTTGTTGTACATCTCTGTAATTGTGTATGTTGTACCGGCAGGAAGGTTTGTGAAACGAATGATTTCCTTTTGCTTCAGAGTGATATCAATTGTTGCTGACAGTGTACCGTCTTCATTTTCGGTAAACATATCGGTCATCTGACGGTTATTAGGTGATGTCGTTACCGTATATCCGCCGTATATCTTTCCGCTGAAACGCTCAACATCGCTGTCAATACCCTTAACGCCATCATCTTCGCTGTTCTGATAGCCGAAAATTGTGTATCTGTTGCTAGCCGGAGCATCATCCCAGCGAGCAACGTACTCATAAGCAGTAATACCGGAAATATCCGAACCTGCAGGGACAGTAAGATTTACCCTGTAAGTGAAAGTCTCTTCATTCAGCTGATCTTGCGTAAAGTTGCCGGTGTTATCCTTGATCATTTTTGTGATATCCAGCTCAGCGGTTTTACGGTTAGTACCAATCAGTTTTCCATCGTTTCCTTCCGGTGCAACATAATAAGTATCACCATCGATCGTGTATTCGGTAGCTCCGTCAGGATTTGTGTTGTATTTATCTTTCAGCACCAGATATGTCAAAGTGCCATCGATTATCATAGGACGTACAGTCTGAGGGGTAAATCCATATTCATACTCATTACCTACAAGGACCTTCTCCTCAAGTGAGTATGCATGTCCCGGCTCAAGTATCTGTCCGCCTTTAATGAAGCCAGGAGCGATATAGATTTTGTTTTTCCAGTCGTTACCTACATTGACAGGCAGTTCAACCGCTTTTACATTGCCTTCTGTTACGAGTGTCGGGCTCGTACTGCCGTCGGTCTGATAGTATTCACCGTCGACAGTAAGATAGAAGACGATGCTAGTATATGGATCCTGAGCGTTGATATCATGAGCGAATGCCTTTTCAACAGTCATCTCTTCAGACATCAGCGGCATATCCCCATTTACCAGAGGGTCGGCTATATCTGTATATGTCTCGTCCTTAAACGTGTAGGTTGTGTTAAGGTGAGTATTGGTTTTCAGTGTGTAACCGGAACTTCCTTTTGCTATCTGATCGTGCTGTTCTTTTGTAATTACAAGACCCTGTTCAATCGCCTGCGCTTCAGTAAGTGTTGAATCAGGATTAGCCGCTTTGTACTCCGCATATGTGTAGAACTGAGTTCCATTATTGAGGTTTGCAATAATGTCAAGCGCCTCCTGACTTGGCCAGACTGTAAACTTAACTCTGTATGTAGTACCTGCTTTGAGAGTACCGGCTGAACTCAGATCCCATGTGACACCGTTGTCTGAACTGTAAGTGGCTCCCGGAGCCTCAGCCCATTTTGTAAAATTAGTGCCATCTGTGGATTTAAAGTACTCGTATCCACCCGGCTGTCCGGCAACATCTGCGCTGATAGACGACAGCGTGGTAACGCCGTCATCGACCGAAACGTTGTTCGCACCCATTTCATCGATCATGGTCTGTGCAATAAGCTTGAACTCATTGCCGATCGTATCTGCATTGGCCGAGATCGTTTTCTGGCCGCCCTGACCGCTTCCGGTAATCACACTTGCAAGGCGGTTGAAAGATTCTCCGGATGGCGTAGTGCCGCTGTCCCCGCAATAAATACCATAAAGCTTTGTTTTGGATGCGATCTCTTTCGCTTCATCTGCAGAATGATTGGCAGATGTATTTGCATTCTGGCTATACCCGTTCGTTGTACCGTCATTGGTGTAGTTTGTAGCAGCACCGCTGGAGTAATAAACATTCGGATCTCCGTCCGTCAGGAATATTACATATGTCTGGTCATTATCAGGCAAATTATTGAGCACTCCATACAGACCGCCGCGCATGCCGGCTTCCCAGTTGGTTCCGGAAGTAGTAACCATGTTAATGCCTGCGCACGTAGACTTGAACGCCGTATTATTCTTTGTCCAGTTCTGGACAACTGTAGCCGAGCGGCCGAATGTTACCAGCGCAAAATCGATTTTACCGGCGTTTGATGCATTCTCCCCCTCTGTCAGCGTTTCTATAAGTGTATTCATCGCAGCTTTTGCGTTGGTCCACTTTGCGCCGTTCATACTACGTGTTGCATCGAGTATGATGAGGACGTTGGCATAGTGAGAGTGATCTTCCGAAACAGAAGCTCCTTTTATATCCAACTGAACCGTAGCTGAGCCATCAGCATTCACTGTGACATTCTTTGTCGTTACAGGGCTTGGAATTTTATTATCAGATGCGCCGGAAGGATTTGGTTCTCCTTCATCTAAAAATGTGACGTAAATATTACTCCCATCCTCGATAATCGTAGGAGTAATGACATCATGCTCTTCGCCTGTTATGGCATTGCACTGCCATCCTCCTTCAACCTTTTTAAGATTTGTCTCAATATTGACACCTTCACTAAAGGTCTGCCCCGGAGCACAATAAACAGCACCCGAATAATAATAATCCTCATAGTTGTTCAATAAACTGACGGTACCGGCAGTCGTATCAAGGACAACAGTTGAGTCTTCCTCAAGTTCTTTAAAATGCTCGGTCCCATCCATATATCCCCAGTGGATAGTTGCACCTCCACCCGTCCAGGTAAGGGCAAATGTTGAGAAGCTGTCAACTTCGAAATCGGCCTTTATTTCCTTTACTGCCTTGCTGTTCGAATCGACTTCGACCGTGCCCTCGACTTTGCTGTTGTCGTCAGTGTCGGCTACGACTTCAGTCTCATCACCGATGTGGGTGATCTGAACGGTATCAGCGTTAAATGCCGCGGCGTCGATATCCTTGAGTCCTTCTCTGTTGGCTGTCATCTCAACGGAGACGGTGCCTTCAGGCTCGATCTCAGAACCTTCTGAGTTCTCAAAATGGATATCGAAAAGCAGCAGGCCATCATAGACCTGATCGTTGTCAGCCAGTTCTTTCTCCGCTTCATCAAAAGCAGCCTTGTCATTCTTCTCATCAAGAAGCTTAACGACAAGTTCGACTTTTTCTTTGAAAGCATCCTTTTTCGTAGTGACCTTTACAGAGACTTCATCCAGCTTAGCGGAATACTCGCCTCCAAATACAGCAGCCTCATCTTCCTCTGCCGTATCCGCAGGCTCCTCCGCCTTCTCCTCTGCCTTGGCGTCACCATCTGCAGACTCAGCTTTTTCCTCAGACGCTTTTTCTTCAACAGGTGCCGCGTCCTCCGCAGGAGCCTTCTCTGCAGCGGGCTCTTCAGCCTTTTCTACAGGAGCAGGGTCTTCCGCCTTCTTTGCTGGTGCAGCCTCCTCTGCAGCAGGCTCTGCCTTGTCTGCTGCCACTTCCTCTACCACCGCATCGCCTGATTCACCGGTATATGCTATTACCGACATCGGCATATACGTGATGATCATAGCTATTGACAGTAATAAAGCGAGGAATCTTTTTTTGTACTTGTGATTGTCTTTCATCAATCTTCCCTCAGCAATTCTGACTTCTATATGAGTTATAACTAATTATTAATAATTTTTAATTATATAATACTGATATGCCGTCATCTAATACGTCACAAACGCCCTGAATCAGGTCGTTTGAGGCTCAATTATGGCACATAAACACATGGGTATACATCCCCATTATGTAGACATTATAGCAGAACTCGCCTGAAAGTGCATCAAAACCGCACTAAAAATGTTCTTAAAGGCTACAAATGCGCAACAAAAAACGAGAGAGCCAGATTATACATCCAGTTCTCTCGTTTTTCATTTACTTTTCAGGTGTGCTTCAAATCTCAAGTGAGATCAGCTACCTGCTGTCAGATTTAGTTAGCTGCCGCTTCTTCTTCATCTTCGTCATCGAGTTCCGATGCCTTCTTGTTGAAGATCGCTGCAACAATCTGTGCTGCCAGGATGACTACCATGAGCAGTGTCCACTTATCGACCATCTGCATCGGCAGGCTCATGTCCTCAGTCAGGATGAATGCGACTGGTCCAGCTACTCCTGCAACTGTTCCGGCGATCTTGGAAGCAAGCATCTTCTTGCCTCTGTTATCGTCTTCGTCCTCTTCATCTGTCTTTGGCTCGTCCTCATCCTCATCATCGTCCTCTTTCTTGCGGAAGAGTGCAACGATTGCGCCAAGTGCAGTTACTACTGCGCAGATCAGGTTGACCAGTGCCCATGCACCAGCTGCGAGCGGTGTCTCAGACTCCTCGATCTCAACCTCAGGTTCTGCTTCCGGTACAGGTTCTTCCGGTACGACTACCGCAGCGCCATCAGCAGGTGCTGCAGGTGTAACTGCAGGACCGCCAGGTGCAGGACCGGCAGGGTTTCTACGTCCAGGGTTTCCGCCACCGCCGCCGTTAGCTCTTGTTCTTGCAGTTACGCTATCGCTATCGCTTGGACGTGAGCCATTAGGTGCCGAGCCCTGTGCTGTAGCTGTGTTGACTACTCTGCCTGCTCTTACGTTAGCAGCTGTTACTGTGTAGTTGTATGTGAGCTTAGCAGATGCTCCAGGAGCGAGCGTGATATTCTTACCCTTGCTGCCTTTGAACTTAACCAGCGAGTCTGTGACATTGATTCCTGTCAGAGTTACATTACCCGTATTTCTTACTGTGATAGTGTATCTTACAGTATCTCCCTGCCTGAGGCCTCTGGTTCTGTTAGCAGACTTTGTAACGCTGATTGCAGCTCTCGCTGTTTCCGGTGTTACAGGAACAGGTGTAGGATCCTTAGGATCGACTTCCTCTTCATCAGGGTCCTTAGCCTTTGCTGTAGCAACGTTTGTGATTGCTTTCTGTGCATCAACGTCAGCCTGTGTGATTGTATACTCAGCCTTCAGTTTTACAGATTTGCCAACCGCCAGTGTCTTGAGCGTGACTGTGTTGTCACTGTTCTTAGTTCCACCGGCAAGATCGGTGAAGGTTACCTTTGCACCAGGGTTGCTCTCATTTGTCAGTTTGTCCTCAACTGTAATATTGCTAAGTGTTACATTTCCGGTATTTGTTACTACGATCTCGTACCTGACGGTTTCACCGGCTTTGTACTTACCACCGGCAGCTGATCCTGTAGAAGCTACAGACTTAACAACTGTGTAGTCCGGATTCTTCTTCTCAGGGTCTACCGGTACAGGTGTAGGATCCTTAGGATCGACTTCCTCTTCATCAGGATCCTTAGCCTTAGCTGTAGCAACGTTTGTGATCGTCTTCTGTGCATCGATGTCAGCCTGAGTGATAGTGTACTCAGCCTTCAGAACAGCTGTTGCACCAACTTCCAGTTTCTCAAGAGTAACGGAATTGTCACTGTTAAGCTTTCCACCGGCACGATCTGTAAATGTGACCTTAGCATCAGAGTTGCCAGGTGCTGTCAGTTTATCCTCAACATTGATGTTGTACAGAGTTACGTTGCCTGTATTCTTTACTGTGATCCAGTACTCGACCTTTTCATTAACTTTGTACTTTCCGCCTTCTGCCGATCCTGTCGATTTGACTTCCTTGTCAACAGTGTACTTAGGATCCTTCTTTTCAGGATCAACTTTCGGTGGATCTGACGGATCAGGCTCTACCTTCTTGTCATCCTGTGGGTTGCTTGCTGTTGCAGCAACTGCATTAGTGATCGTCTTCTGAGCATCAACGTCGTCCTGTGTGACTACGTATGTTGCTGTGAATGTCAGGCTTTCGCCAGGAGCCATCTTAGCGATCGAGATCGAATTATCTCCATTCAGGGTTGCGCCTTCAGGCATATCTCCGAATGTTACCTTTGCATCAGCATTTGCAGGTGCATCGAGCTTATCTTCGACCTTGATATTGCTCAGAGTTACGTTACCTGTGTTAGTTACAACAATCTGATAATCAACAGGCTCGCCTGCCTTGTATGTACCGTTATCACCGGTTCCTTCTGACGTAACAGTCTTGACTGCAGTGTACTTAGCGTTCATCTTTTCAGTCTTAACTGTAGCACTTGCTGTAACTTCATCCGGATTGTCACCACGTACAGCTGTAGCATTAGCGGTTGCTACGTTGACGATTTCTCCCTTATCAACATCAGCCTGCTTTACTACATATGTAGCTGTCAGTGTTGCTGTTTCGCCCGGCTTGAGCGTTGTCTTGCTGAGTTCACCCTTTTCGACACCTGCGAGCTGCTCGTCAACCTGTACGTTATTGACAGTAACATTGCCTGCATTCTTGACTTCGATCGTGTAAGTGACAGTATCGCCGACCTTCACGCCGCTTGTCTTGTCAGCTGTCTTGGTGATCTCGAGTGCAGCATCTGCATCACTTGCCGTTACGGTCGCACTTGCCTCTACCTCTGCAGGGTCTTTACCTCTTACAGCTGTAGCGTTAGCCTTTGCTGTATTCGTGAATGATCCGCCATCGATATCGTCCTGCGTTACTGTGTACTTATAGCTGTAAGTCTTCTCCTCGCCAGGAGCAAGGTTGAAGCTTTCAAACTTTGTTTCACCGGCATGCTCATCTGTGACCACTCCATCCTTAACACTTACATCACCAATGTTCTTAACAACTACTGTGTAAGTGATCTCATCACCTGCATTAACAGCTGCAGTCTTGCTTGCTTTCTTAGTGATGCTGAGTTTTGCATTTGTCTCTGCTGCAGGTACTTCTATTTCCTTCTCACCTTCCGGTGTTTTGTCATCAGGATCTTTACCCTTTGCAGTAGCAGCATTCACTACTTTACCGGCATCGAAATCTGCCTGAGTCACTGTGTAAGTGTATGTGATGGTCTTGTTCTTTCCAGGTGCAAGACTGAACTTCTCCTGTGGAGGCATCTTTTCGTCTGCAACCTCGATATCCTTGATTGTGACGTTACCTTCATTCTTGACCACTACTGTGTAAGCGATCGTGTCGCCGACCTTAACATCCTTGTCAGGGTTAGCTGTCTTGTCGACGGTCAGCTTAGGGTCGTGCTTTTCACTCTCGATCTCATCATCGCCACTGCCAGTGATTTCGTTCCCCTTAGGGTCTTCACCGGTTGCTGTAGCTGTGTTCTCGATCTTTCCAGCATCGACATCAGCCTGTGTTACTACGTATGTAGCTGTAATTGTTGCTTTCTCGCCAGGTGCGATTTCTGTCTTATCAAGAGTTCCGACCTGAGCGCCGTCAAGAACGTCCTCAACCTTGAGTCCGGTAATTGTAACATTACCTGTGTTCTCAACTACGATAGTATAGGTAATAGTGTCGCCAACCTTATACTGGTCGCTGACAGCGTTCTCGATAGCATCGACAATGCCTGTCGACTCGATCTTGTGAGTCTTAGTAACTGTCAGATCAGCGTTTGCCTCTTCAGCAGTTACTTCAAAGTCGTCGCTAGCTTTTACAGGAGTGTTCTTAGGATCCTTACCTGTTGCTGCTGCTGTGTTCTCAATCACACCTGCATCTATGTCAGCCTGTGTGACTGTATAGGTGTAAGTGATTTCCTTTTTAGCTCCAGGTGCAAGGTCGAATGCCTTCTCGTTCAGTTTAACGAGTGTATCGCTCATTGCGATCTCGCTTACTGTTACATTACCTGTGTTCGTTACAGTTACTGTGTAAGTGATCTTATCGCCAACCTTGACATCACTTTCCTTGTCAGCTGTTTTCACAACTGTCAGCGCAGGCGCTGCCGCTTCTGTTGTTACAGTTGCGGATGCCGTCTGGCTTACTTCTTCACCCTTTGGATTCTTACCCTTTGCAGTGACTGTGTTGATGAATGATCCCGCATCTACGTCGGCCTGTGTGACTGCGTAGGTGTACTTGATCTCCTGCTCTTCTCCAGGTGCAAGGTCGAATGCCTTCTCGTTCAGTTTAACGAGTGTATCGCTCATTGCGATACCGCTTACCGTAACGTTACCTGTGTTCTTAACAGTTACAGTGTACTTGATCTCGTCACCGACTTTTGCATCTTTTGTCTTATCAGCTACCTTTGTAACTGACAGAGCCGGCGCTCCCTCTTCAGTTGTGACCTTTGCAGATGCCTCTCCTGTAACGTCAGCATTCTTAGGGTCCTTACCTGTAGCTGTTGCAGTGTTATTGATCTCGCCAGCATCGACATCAGACTGCTTTACTACATATGTAGCTGTTGCTGTTGCCTTCTCCTTAGGCGCGATCGTTGTCTTGTCAAGTGCTCCAAGCTGGATGTCCTTAAGAGCATCTGTCAGTGCAAGGCTCTGTACTGTTACGTTACCGGTATTCTCTACCGTGATCGTGTATGTTACAGTCTCTCCAGCCTTGACGCCGCTTGTCTTGTCAGCTGTCTTTGTAACTTTGATCTTAGCATCAGCTTCAACCGTTGTTACTGTTGCAGTTGCATCTTCGATTACATCGTTGCCCTTAGGATCCTTACCTGTTGCTGTTACTGTGTTATCGATCTTGCCCGCATCGACGTCAGACTGTGTGACTGTGTAGGTGTAAGTAACGCCTTCTTTCTTTGCTCCAGGTGCGAGATCAAACGCCTCCTCGCTAAGTGTTACAAGCGTATCATCGAGCTCGATTCCCTTAACGGTTACATTACCCGTGTTCTCTACAGTTACTGTGTAAGTGATCTTATCGCCAACCTTAACGCCGCTTGTCTTGTCAGCTGTCTTTGTAACTGTCAGTGCAGGCGCTGCCGTAACTGCTGTTACTGTTGCAGATGCTGTACCTGTAACATCAGCATCCTTAGGATCCTTACCTTTTGCCGTTACTGTATTGTCGATCTTGCCTGCATCTACGTTATCCTGTGTAACTGTGTAGGTGTATTTGATCTCCTTATTAGCTCCAGGTGCAAGGTCGAATGCCTTCTCGTTCAGTTTAACGAGTGTATCGCTCACTGCGATACCGCTTACTGTTACGTTACCTGTGTTCTTAACAGTTACGGTGTAGTTGATCTTATCGCCTACCTTGACGCCGCTTGTCTTGTCAGCTTCCTTTGTAACTGTCAGAGCTGCATCAGCCTCTACTGTTGTAACTTTTGCGGATGCCTCTCCTGTAACGTCAGCATTCTTAGGATCCTTACCTGTTGCTGTTGCTGTGTTGTTGATCTCGCCTGCATCGACATCAGCCTGCTTTACTACATATGTAGCTGTTGCTGTTGCCTTCTCCTTAGGCGCGATCGTTGTCTTGTCAAGTGCTCCAAGCTGGATGTCCTTAAGAATATCTGTCAGTGCAAGGCTCTTTACTGTTACGTTACCGGTATTCTCTACTGTGATCGTGTACGTTACAGTATCGCCTACCTTGACGCCGCTTGTCTTGTCAGCTGTCTTAGTAACCTTGATTGATCCGGCAGCAGCTTCAGTTGTGACCTTTGCAGATGCATTTCCGCTTACGTCCTCATTCTTAGGATCCTTACCTGTTGCTGTTGCTGTGTTATTGATCTCACCTGCATCAACATCAGACTGCTTTACTACGTATGTAGCTGTTGCAGTTGCCTTCTCCTTAGGTGCGATCGTTGTCTTGTCAAACTTTCCAAGCTGAATGCCTGCAAGAACGTCTGTCACTGCCAGGCTGCTTACTGTTACGTTACCGGTATTTTCTACTGTGATCGTATATGTCACAGTATCGCCTGCCTTGACGCCGCTTGTCTTATCAGCTGCCTTTGTGACTTTGATTGCAGGAGCCGCTTCTACTGTTGTGACCTTTTCAGAGTCGCTTCCGGTTACCTCAACATTCTTAGGGTCTTTACCTTTTACTGTTGCTGTGTTGTTGATCTCGCCTGCATCGACATCAGTCTGCTTGACTACGTATGTAGCTGTAGCTGTTGCCTTTTCCTTAGGTGCGATCGTTGTCTTGTCGAGTGTTCCGAGCTGGATGTCCTTAAGAGGATCTGTCAACACAAGGCTGCTTACTGTTACATTACCCTTATTCTCTACTGTGATCGTGTATGTTACAGTGTCGCCTGCCTTGACGCCGCTTGTCTTGTCAGCTGTCTTAGTAACAACCAGGTTTGGAGTTCCTGTTTCAGTGGTGACCTTTTCAGAGTCGCTTCCGGTTACCTCAACATTCTTAGGGTCTTTACCTTTTACTGTTGCTGTGTTGTTGATCTCACCTGCATCGACATCAGTCTGCTTGACTACGTATGTAGCCGTTGCTGTTGCCTTTTCCTTAGGTGCGATCGTTGTCTTGTCGAGTGTTCCAAGCTGGATGTCCTTAAGAGGGTCTGTCAGCACAAGGCTGTTCACTGTTGCGTTACCGGTATTCTCTACCGTGATCGTGTATGTTACAGTCTCTCCAGCTTTGACACCGCTTGTCTTGTCAGCTGTCTTTGTAACCTTTAGGCTTGCAGCGATTTCTGCTGTATTAACAGTTGCATCAGCTGTCTTTGTGAGATTATCACCTATAGCAGCTGTAACTGTGTTTTTGAAGCTTCCCGCAGCCATATCAGCAGCGGTGATCTTGTATGTAGCTGTAGTTTCTACAGTTTCTCCAGCTGCTACATTTTCAAATACAGCTTTTGTCAGTGTAACGTCTGCGATCTCAGACAATGTGATCGTCCTGGCCTCTGAATAGATGTTTGTTGCTGTAATCTTGAATGTTACAGTGTCGCCTTCTTTATAGGTCTTGCCCTCTGTTGTGTCAGAGTCTGCCTTTGTTACTACGAGGTCATCATCAACAGGCTCATCCGGAGGAGTTGTACCGTCTGTTACGGTAAGAGTTCCCTTATCATAGCTGATCACATAGTAATTTGCGCCTTCAATAGCATACTTGATTACCGCATCCTTAGCTACGTTATCAGAGCTTCCAACAAGCGTCTGGGAACCTGTTACAGTTACACTTGTAATGGAGTCACCGGCCAGAAGCTGACTTTTACCATCTGCATTCTTTCCGACATCATAACCATCGTTTGTAAGAGCCGTTCCGTCATATACTTTCTTGTCGGACTTAGCTGTGATCTTCAGCGGAAGTGTGTAGTATACAGTAATTGTATTGCCATTCTTCACAACTGTGACCGGCTGTGTCGGTTCTGTAGTATCCTTCGTCAGGGAGTATCCCTCAAAACTCTTAAGGAATGCAGTTGGATCAGGAGCAGTATACTTTGTACCTATTACCTCCTGAGTAACCTTATCCTCCGCTACTTTTGTTTCCGTTCCTTTCAGATAGTAGTGAACAGTTACTGTTGCTGTGTTCAGCTTGTAGTAAACCTTCAGTACCGTGCTGCCATCGCCGGCAACAGTGTCCGAAAGAACGTTATTTGTATTTTCAGCATCGAATACATACAGACCGTCTTTTGTTCTGCTCGTATCCTCAGTTGTCACTTCAACTGTTGACCCGGTTTTAGCAGTGCGCACAGGAGTTGCAGTCTCTTCGTCGTAGCCTTCGTCACCCGACTTCTCATAATAATACTTAACGTTATAGTTAACGTCTGCCGCTTCCCAAATTGCGTACATGTCATCATATGGCTGGCCTTCATCTGCTGCTACCTCAGTAGCCGATTTGCCTCCATATGTGTAGCCGCCTTCGCCGTTATATGTAATCCATGGTGTAGTTGCATCTGCGCTCTTCGCCCAGCCTTTGAAAGTATATCCTTCGCGACTCGGGATAGACTCACCTGTTCCTAAACCATAAATCTTAACCGCATCGTTGATTCCGATTGGATCATCAACACGATAAGTTTCGGATGTGCCATCGTTCTTATACCAATTGATGTGGGTAGGAGTAGGCTGCTCCGATGGTAAATATTCAGCTCTGAGACGAACAGTATACTTCTTTGTGTCGCCTCCAGCCGGAGGATTAGTAATATCTTCTACCTTTGCATTTCTGGCAAGAATAGTGAATGTCTTACCCGGGAGTACCGTATCACTTGTGTCTACCCATTTTGTTCCGTTCCATTTCTGAACGACCCAGTGTTTGAATACTTCAGTATCATCCTTCGGCTTAGATGCTGCGCCGGCAGGGGCTTCAGCACCATCTACATATGTATGTGTGTCCGTAGGTGCTTTAGTACCACCATTTGCATCATACTCAACTACGATTCCGGATGCACCATCCAATGTCGAACGCCATTTAGCGTAGATATCTAATTTCGTTGTGATCCAGAAACGATTCTTCTGAGCATCAGAGTTGAAGATAGGGCTAACCAGATTACCGTTATTATCATAGGTATCTGTCATGTCAGCAGATTGATCATAAGGCGTATTTACTGTTGAATCGTTTATGACATATGCCTCTCCGTTAAATACCTGAGTGCAGCCAGGATCCAGATACCAACCAACAAACTCATAGCCTGCCAGTCTTCCAGTTGGTTCGCTGACATGATCACCTGCGTTTAGGCGGAACGACATGGCCTGATTAGCAGTACCCCAGTCGATATTTCCCGTTGCACCATCCGGATAGTTCGGATGCAGGAATACACGATACTGTTTCTGTACCCACTTAGCATAAACGGTTATACCACCTTCAGGCATCGTTTCGAACGTGAACGGATGAGAACAATCGCTGTCAACATACCAACCGTTAAAGACATATCCCGACGGAGCATTTGATGGTTCATAATCATTAAACGAACTTATATCCGCCTGATAAAGGATGTCATCTTCTTCATGGATCTGCCCCATATCAGAGTGGTTCAGCTTATTGCCATCGCCATCAAAGTACTTACCATCCATGAAGTTGATCTTATAGACTTTGCGAGTGTAGTAGAATCTAATTGTACCACCACCGTCTACATAAGCACGACCATTATTCCCAAACGCAGGATCAGAGCCATACTTTTCATATCCAGTCAGTTCAAGGAAATCCTCTGCTTCAGTAAACCAATTGTACTTTGCAGGAATTGTATTTCCGTACTTAACAAAGTTCTTACCGCTCCATGTTCTGTCTGCAGTCTGTCCAGGAAGAGCCTCGACATAGAACTCCATATACTTTGTGCTGGCATCTGAATCACTTCTTGAAAAAGTAATATTTTCAGCAGGCATGATGTCAATGTATACTAATACCTGATTATATGTACTGCTGTTATGAGGACTCCATCTGTATGTCGTATCACCATTAACAGAAATAGGGAAATGGTCTCCAATGTATTGTCCATACAGGGCTGTGATTGTATCATACACAGTTCCTGAATTTTCATATCTTCTGAATGTAAGTGTATAACTTGTACGATTGTAGTACACATTTACAACAGAATTACCCTCAGTTTTAATGCTTACATTCTGATCGAAATGATCCAAATGGAATCCTTCATACTGATAGTTGGTTCCATTGATTCTTGCGTATGCATTATTGCCAGAGCCCTGCTGTGAAACAGAATTAACATTTGTTCCGACATTACCGCTAAGAGTAATTGCTTCCTCGAAGTCATATCCATCAGCATCAAGATTCTGCTTCCAGATCAGAACAGTATAGTTAGCTGTTGTATTCGGGATCCAACGAGCATAAACCGTTACTTTGTCAGTCAGAGTCTGATTGAAGTTATACTGAGTTCCACCCGAAGTCTGGTCTGCTACTGACTTATCAGTAAACCATCCACCGAATGTAAAACCATTGCGACGCATATTACTATCATTAGGTCTATTAGGCGTAGCTGACGAGTAAACAAACTGAGGTGCATTATAAGTGCCACCGCCATTTTCATCGAAGATGAACCAGTGACCTTCCGGAGCATTAACACCGAATGTAACATCGCCGGTAATCTTTATCGCATCATTGTTCTGATAGATTTTTCCGCTTGAATGGCCTACGATGTTTGAGCCGCCTTCTACAACATTCCAGCCTTCGAAGTGGTGGGTGTCATCCTGAACAGTGTAACCCATGTTAACGGTATAGTCCTGCTCTGTAGACCCATTGTCAGCACGGAATGTCTTCTCTTCCTGTCCAAGAGAAATATCATGCTCATCCAGATATGTGATTCTATAGTCCTTGAACACCATAGCATAGTAAGTGACTTCTTTTCCGTCTTCAGACGGTGGGAGCAGCCCATTTACCTGAGTTCTCACATCTGCAATTGAAAGTGCTGCTGTATCCTCTGTATAGTTTGCTTCTGTTGTCCATCCACGGAAATAAGCGCCATCAGCTAAATCGCCAGTACCAGGGTCATAGAGAACCTGCTGCATGTTGTCATCCTTTTTAACATAAATGGAGTCAATTAGGGTATTTCCATTCATGAACTTGACAACGAGCCTTGCGTTATCACCTGTTTCTACTACAACGTAAACAGAGAAGCTGTCGCTCTTGAACTGTGCAGCTGTGTCTGTTGCACTAGACAGGCCCATTACTTCTGCATTACCGGAATCCTTAACGTGTACTACGTTAAGGTCTTCTTCGGAATCAAACGCATAGGTTGTCAGCTTTACGCTTACGTTTTTCTTAGGCTGTACTTCTTTTCCATCTGCATAGAAAGTGATGTCAACAGCTCTGAAGTCGTTGACGTCATCAAGAGCGCCTTCTACAGCGTCCTTTACCTCACTCTTAGCAACGGAAACAACCTTCATTGTTGTTCCTTCCGGGAATGTGCCAGGCTGAGCAACAACCTTAACGTTTACGGAATTGGCCTTACCCGTGAATGTAAGCTCCTTCTCGTTAAGCTTTTCCTCATCCTCTTTTTCTTCCTCTACGGCTTCTTCCTTTACAGCTTCTTCGTCTGCAGGAACTGCCTCTTCGGAAGTCTCTTCAGTTGCTTCTTCGGCTGTTGCATCAGAATCATCTGAAGGTCCGGCACGAGTTTCCGGAGTTTCAGGTTCCTGTGCTTCTTCTACCTGGCTTTCCTCAGGCTCTGCTGCAGCTTCAGGCTCTGCTGCAGGAGCCGATTCAGCCTGCTCAGCAGGAGCTGCTGCAGGAGCTTCTGACTTCTTCGGTGCATCCTTTTTGGCTTCAGAGCCGGAATCACCGCTGTCAGCCGCTACCTCTGGCGTATCTGCGCTTTCATCAGCGAGTGTATAAACTGATGAAGGCATATACGTGATCAGCATTGCTGCGCACAGAAGAAATGCAAGGAATCTCTTAAGAGTCTTGTTGTTCTTCTTCATTATGAATCCCTCCATTTTTTGGATAATTAATAGATATAATAGATTATTAGCTGTTGCTAATACCCTGAATACCCAGAATGGCACACTCTACCATTCTTCATTTTATATTCGTGGGAATTATACTCCATTGCGCTACAAATCGCAACAATAGTGCAACAGCTACATCTGTATTATCATAGAAACATTGTCACAAAAAACGTCACTTGTATATTTTTAAGTGACGTTTTTCAAAAAACTATTATTAATATTCTATATATTGCGCGCATTATAAAAACAGCCAACTAAATATAGCCGACTGTATGTGCTACATTTTTCTGTATTTCATTCGTCTGCCGATCTCAGTCAGAAGCCATCCCTCGAGCAGCAGCAGCGATGCAACGATTTTTCCGATCTTTGTAGTAAACATTGCTGCAGTCATGCCAATACGCTCGACATGTGCTACCACTTTCCCCAGAACATTATCGTAAGTCACTACATCAGCGTCCTTTTTCTCATTGTTGTCTCCTTTTGTTGTGATTATACGGGTCGCAGGATTGTTGGTTACTATCCTGTGTGTTATCGGCGTAGTACCCCGTGACTCATTGATAAAAACGATTACATCCCCCACACGCAATAATGCAGGATCTTCTTTTTTAGAATACACGATACTTCCCACAGGGATCGTAGGCTCCATGCTTCCGCTTACAACTACATGGCTGTCATAGCCTGCGATCTTCGGGCCAATGATAGTAAGGCAGGCAGCCACAACAAACAGCATCATGAAAATGCCGCAAGCAATCACTAAGCGTCCCAGCAATCTTGAGCGTACATTACGCTCTTTTGTCCCGGCTGCTTCAGCTTCTTCGTATTGTTCGTTTTCCAGGTATATTGCCTGATTGCGTTTTACTCTGCTCACTTCTGCCCCATTAAGGATCCCGGATGTTCTGATCATTACCTATACTCCCTTGTATTATCTGCTCCTCATGCTGTATTTTCAACAGATTTGTTGCGTTATGTTGCTGTTTCTGTATATTGGACAAGAAAAAAGAGGGAATCAGATTCCTTCTGATTCCCTCCTTTTCTTTTTTTATTTGATTACCCTTTTATTCTTCAGACTCTTCGTCTCTTCTGCGTCTTGCAACGATCAGTGCTGCTGCAGCTATAGCTGCTACAACTGCTGCACCGCCGCCGATCAGTCCCCAGTTGGTCTTAGGGGTCTCGTTATCGTCGATAGTTGCTGCATCAGTGCCATCCGGGTTATCTGTAGTAGGTGTTTCG
>JAFRJV010000116.1 GCA_017432075.1 Mogibacterium sp.
AAGCACGAATGCAGGCAGTTTATACCACACAGGTGCCCCCGCCATGTAGTCTCCGAAAGCGAGCAGCGGCAAATGCCAGCATGCCCAGAACAGGCTCGTTATGATAAGTGCTTTCTTCATACCGCTTCTTTCAGTGAGTGCTGGAAGCATATACCCCCGCCAGCCTATCTCCTCGCCCATCGAGGAGAGGATGCCCGGGAATATACCTATGATCATCGTAGGAAGACAATCTTTCAATATCAGACTCAGCGCCACGCCTGTATATCCAAAGTTGTCCGGATGTGTCTTCCAGTAAATCATGTAAGGGATCAGCAGATAGACAAGCGGAATAAGCACCGCCAGCAGGATGTAGCGGATCCGGCATTTTCTTATCCCAAGCCCGGAAAGAAAGCTTTTCAGAGAAAACTTCTCCTTATCATCTTTAAGCGAAACCGCGCTTGCAATTATCGCTGATAGTGCCGGGATCCACATCAGCACAAAATACATCCACAGCGGGCCGCCCTTTACTATATATGCCTCTGCTGCAAGTGACAGTATGATCACTAAAGTGAAGAATGTAACCAGCGCTTTATTATCATATCTGGTAGTAACAGTATTACTCATTGTCACCTTCCTCGCTGTCAGTTGCCTCACTACTGTTTCTGGTTTCATCTGCTTTCCTGACGCATACTCTTTCAAGTGATACGAAGCAAGCTGCCGCCACGAAGTATATTATTCCCTCTGGCCACTTGTCTGCTGTGATCCGGAACACCGCGCCGGCAAAGAACAGTGTTGCCGCAACGGTCAGCATTCTCATCAATTTATGGTTTCCAATAATGTATTTTTCTATATTCGCCTTCATGACTATTTCCACCTCCACAACTCTCTCTTATCCCAGTCTCTGTTTTCACACCAGTAAACAGTCCTGTCTGTCACGTCATATACCATGGATACGACTGTCGGGCAGACTTCCTGAGCGACTGCCTTCAGTATTTCGAAGCAATCCTCCACATCAAAATCATCTGACGCCTTATCCAGCATGTCTTTTGCTATGTGATATCTGTCCCAACCCATCCACGGATGTGTCTCCGAGTTCTGCTTGTATGGTGAGAAGTTAGTTAATATCTTGTATTCAGGTTTTTCATAATAGCTGGAGCCCTGCCCCGGCACGATATGAAGCACGTTCCCATCAGAATCTGACAGAGCAGACATGAATGTCAGGCCCGGAATGCTGTAGACAGGTCTTTCAGCCGCTATATCCCGGATCTCCTGCAACGTTTTCTTCTGCATCAGAAGGTCGATGTCCAGCATTATGACGTTCTTGCCGTCTCCTGAAGGATCGCTTCTTCTGTCAGCAGGCCAGCATGTAGGCATGCCAACGAAATCTCCCCGGCAATTGGCGCCAAACAGCGGCATCCACCCTTCCGCTGCATCATTGACCTCTATGTATACACCTTCATTTGCAGGTCTGACTCTGCATTCCATATCCAGAAGATCCAGATTCCAGCCTACTATCGTCTTCTTCTTATTTACTACTATGCTTGTACACATTATTGATTCCCTCCTTTTGCTCCCTATCGTTCGGTAGTTTGAGGTGTGTTTTTTTACCGGTCAGCCTCAATGGCCGGCCGGTATTTATATTCTATACAATTGATTGCTTGTATCGTTCTACTTTGCGTATACCTCGAAGAACTGCAGGACATGTTTATGTACCAGGCCCATCACTTCTTCCTCTCTGTCAGGTTCCCTGTCGCATAGGTTTATCCATACCGTTATCGGTGATGAGAGCTGCGCCGCCATGATCTCAGTATCTCCATCCATAAGCGTATTGCTGCGGATAAGAAATCTGATCATACCTTCGAAGTATTTCAGGATGTCTGCGTAATTCATTTTGGTCTGCAGAACGGCAAGTTCTTTGTTACGGAACTGCTCTATCAGAAGCAGCTTTCTGCCCCTGCTGATAGCGGGATCATGGACTATATACCTGACCTGACCCCGGATCATCTTCGCAGCGTCTTCTCCGGTCATCCCTTCTTTGTCTTTGGTGAATTCAGGATCATCCCAGTCTGCGTTGGCAAATATCGAATGCTCTGCATATCCGTTCAGTACTGACTCTACGACATTATCGAGTATCTCCTGCTTGCTGCTGAAATGGCTGTAAAGAGATGCCTTGCGAATCCCTACCGCGTCCGCGATCTGTGAGATGCTCGTCGCTTCATAACCATTTACGGAAAACAGATCGAGTGCGACATTCAGTATTTCGTCTCTTGTATTGCTCTTTTCCATAGTTCTCCTTTCAAAAGCAAAACATATTCGAGATCCGACACTGCTATTTTACCTACCGTTCGTTCGTTAGTCAATATATTTTCTATTCATTTTTCAGATAGCTTGTTCATGATCTCCTGCATTTTGCTTTCAAAGAACTCTGCAGGGATCAATGCGATACCCACATCATCACTCGCAACGATCATGCGGTCTCCGCCTTTTATCCCGAGATGATCCCGTGCCGCCTTGGGAATGACTATCTGTCCTCTGTCTCCAAACGTGACTGTACCCCAGATATTCTTCCCTTTTTCTGCAGGAGGAACTATTCCGACTCCTTCAAGCGTTTCCGTCTTCAGCAGGCTGTCTAGTGTCACTCCGTAAACCCTTGCGAGCAGAGCCGCTTTGTCAACATCCGGGATAGTAGCCCCACTCTCCCACTTTGCATACGCCTGACGTGAAATGTCTATCTTTTCAGCTATCTGCTCCTGCGAATAGCCATTAAGTTTTCTGAGCATGATAAGGTTGTCTTTCAGCATTTCGTCACCTCTTCAGAGATCGATTCTTTCAAAGTTCTCACACGCCTTATTATACGACATGACAGTCAGCAGTATATATAGCGTTGCCCCGGCGAGCAGAGTCAATAATTGCAGGCCGATGTGATCAAAGCCGAAAGCGTTAAGTGCTTCCATCCCCGGGAAATGATGCAATGCTTCGGTGATTCCTATCAGCAGGAAGCACACAATGATGTATGAAATGAACGGCTTGCCAAGGCTGTACGCGGTCCTGAAGAATCCGCCGAGAAAGATCAGATTGAATACCCCGAAGAGCAGCAATGCCATCCCGAGAAAAAACGGATTTGCATTCATCAATGCATTCTGACGGTACACAGCCGCATCTGACAGGGCTGTCATTCGCACGAGGGTCAGAACTGCCATCAGCGCGAACCCGCACAGCTCTATCATGACTGAGAACTGATACTTTCCCCTGACTACATCACGCTTTGCTACCGGCAGCAGAGCTGAGAAGACTATGTCGTTGGCCTCCCTGGCGCTCTGAAAGCTCTGGAATATCCCAAGGTTAATGAAAAACACGCTACAGAGTATCGGGTATCCCGGCAGCATCGTCATAAAAGCAAACCCGATGAACAGATAAGTCAGAAGCAGAGCGCTGAGACGCATTTCTTTTTTCAATAGCGCATTCATGATCTCACCTCCCTCTCAAGTCTCAGGAAGATTTCTTCGAGTGTTTCTCCCGGTCTTCCCTGATCATGCATGAAATCCGCCTTTGAACAGGCGGCTATGATTTCCCCGCCGCTGATATAGAGAATATTGTCCGCACATCTCTCAAGATCTGACGTTATATGAGTTGAAAAGAATACGGTAACTCCATGTTCTTTAAGTGTTTTGAACAACTCGAGAAGCTCATCTCTGGAAAATGGATCCAGACCGCTCGTCGGCTCATCCAGGATCAGGACTTCTGCTTTATGTGAAAGGGCCAGAAGCAGATTGAATTTTACCTTCATTCCTTCCGAAAGCTCTATAGGTTTCTTATTCTCGTCTATCCCGAACAATCCCATATATTTCCGGTAGGCAGTCTCGTCCCAGTTGCGGTAAAAGCTTCTGGTAACTTCCACTATCTCGCTTATTTTCTTTCTTGGATACCAGCTGACAGTGCCGGTGGAATAGCCGATCCTCTGTTTGATTTCCTTCTCATTGCCCGAAAGCGGTACGCCGAAGTATGAGATTTCTCCGCTGTCTGTATGGATCAGATTCAGCATTGATTTTATTGTTGTAGTTTTGCCGGCACCGTTTCGCCCGATAAAGCCGGTGATTTTGCCCTTTTCCAGAGAGAAGCTGACTTCTTTCAGCCGGAAAGACGGATAAGACTTGCAGACATCCGTCAGTTCTACAATATTCATATCAGTTCCTTTCGATTCGCTTTATCAACTTTATCCAATTTGTTTGATTGTTATGAATATTGTAAAAGTTGGTTGCCCCGCGGACAACCAACCGAAGTTAACATGTTATGTTGTTATTAGTTGCAGCTATACGACGAGAATATTTTGACATTGTTTAAATTCATTTGATAATGTAACATCAATATAGCTACAAAATGTCGTTAATTCAACAGACAGAATTTCCTGAGACGTTCTTAAAACAACACTATAAGAGGTTTTGTCAATTTTTGGAGAAATACAATGCCACAACATCATGAAAACAGGCGCGTACGCATGACCAAGCACCTGATGAAAAGCGCTTTGCTGGAACTGCTGGAGCATCAGGATCTGGTCAACATCTCAGTTACGGCTATCTGTGAAACGGCCGATGTTCACCGATCCACCTTCTACAAGTACTACAACAATCCGTCCGACCTGTTCAGAGAGATCGAGCAGGATTTTCTGGACCGTATCCTTACTCCTCCACAGATCCTGGACCGGCAGAATCAGGAGGCACTTCTTACTGCGACTTCAGAATTTTTCGATTTTATAAGAGAAAACAAAAAGACTTTCCAGATACTATTCAGTGATTCTTCCGGAAACAGCTTTACTGCAAGGCTCGTTGAATATCTCTGCAACGGATACGTCCCCGTCAGTGAAGATACAGATGAACAGACCTCCCGTTTTATCCGGATCTACATAGCAAATGGAACAGTCGGTATGTTGCGCGAATGGGTAAATACTGGTTTCCGGATCAGCTGCCAGGATCTGGCAGAAATGATGTACTTCCTTTCAAAGAAAATCTCTCAGTACTGACCGGAAGAGCCTTGGAATCGTATGACTCCAAGGCTCTTTTAAATTCCTGTTCCTTCCGGTGCCCTTATTTCTTCAGATCTTCTACTGCCTTTTCTACGTTCAGTCTCGTCAGGATCAAGGTGATCAGTAGGTTAAAAATCATAGGGAGCCAGAGATACATTACATGAAGCATGTTGATGCATGATGCCGTCTGCTCTGCTGCCCCTCCGATGTAACCGCTGAAGCTAAGCAGCCATCCTGCAAGGGCTGTTCCGATACCTCCGCCAAGCTTTGTGCCAAGCGATGTGCAGGAATACATTGTTCCGTCTACACGTTTTCCGTGTGTCAGATATGTATATTCGGAGCAGGTAGCAATTAGCGCATTCATATCGCCCTGCAGCGGGCTCATGCCAAACGCTGCAATGGCTGTGCATGCAAGCATAAGAGGAATGCTGCCCATATATCCGGCTATGACAACGCCGAGTCTGCCAAGTGTTCCTGCGGTATACCCGTACAGGTTCAGCCTGTACATTCCCTTGAATTTCATTACAAGCGTAGGGGTGAACAGCAGGCCGATGATCATAGGGATGTTGATTGCCCAGGAGAATACACCAAGCAGATTTGCATTCTTAAGTACATATGTCATGTAGTATATGCCCATATTCAGTGTTGCTGTATATATCTGCATGAGGATATATGAACCGCAGATCATCAGATAGTATTTATTCTTGATGAGCAGCTTGAACGCATCTGCCAGACTGTACTTTTCGTTTGTATGGTCTTCTGCCGCCTGACCATGGACCGTCTCTCCTTCTGCAAGTTCTTCAGGCGTAAGCTCTTTTACTGACATTACGGAAATGGTGTTGGAAATAATGCCGAAGATAGCATAGATTATCGCCACAGTTCTCCATGCTGCCGCACCTCCTCCGAAGTGGGCCACAAGTCCGACTGTGATCGTCTGTATCAGCATGCTGGTACCGAAAGCGAACATAAAGCGGATCGATCCCATCTGCACGCGCTCATGATTGTTCTTTGTGATCAGCGCCGTGAGTGCTGAATAAGCTATGTTATTGGCCGTATAGAATCCCGCATTCAGCATTGTGTATGCGATGAAAAACCATGCGTACTGCGAAGTTGCACTTATATTGGCAGGGATACAGAATATAGCGACCAGGCATAAAGCGCAGCCGAAATATCCGTAAAACATCCACGGTCTTGCCTTACCCATTTTTGTCTGAGTCTTATCGATCAGAGAACCGAAGAAAACATCACTGACACCGTCAAACAGTTTGGATACTGCTATCAATGTGCCCACGACACCTGCATTCATCCCGACTGTATCAGTCAGGAAAATCATCACAAACGCTGAAAGCAGTGCATATACTACGTTACCTGCGATATCACCTGATCCGTAGCCGATTTTGTTATACCATTTCAAATATGTTTTCTCTTCCATCACAACCTCCTAATGTCATATCTGTTTGTTAAGATTTTCCGGAATTATCATAAATGCGAAGTTATAACTTTCTTTATCGATCCTGTAAGCTTTCTGTATTTCCGGTCCGCAGCTTGCAGACCCTAAACCGGACATGAGGTGATCTATGCAAAGGACTGTACTTCCGCAGCTTGTCAGCTCATGTTCATGCGCCTTATTCCCCAGTTCTTCCTGAGTAAAACGCGAGGCATTGAAGGACAGTGTGTTTTCATCTGCAGGAATGACATGCAGACACATGCCCTTCCCTCTGACAGAGACATAGTCGCAGTCATAATGAGATCCGTTTTCCTGCGGACGGATATACGGTTCATGTAGTTCCCCTATTGTGGCTGTAAAGGAATCGTGCCTTGCTGCCTGATGTTTATCCACATATGATTCCATCGGTCCCATCCCATAATATGAAACGACTTTGAGCCATTTCTTCAGGAACATCCTTATACCGATTCTTGGTAAATTGCGGATCTGAGGATCCTTTGCCGCGTTCACCTTCAGCGTGATCGCGCCGCTGCTGTTTATTTTCCAGACAGTTTCCATCCTTACGACAGGCTGGACAGACATAGCTCCTGCGGATTGTCTTACATGTATCTCTGCAGAATCAGCATTGCATACGCAGTTCACTTCATATGCGCGTGTCATGGTATGATCAAGTCTCTGTTTTTTCCATCTGTCGACAACGAACATATCGTTATCGACCGGCGCGCGCCAGAAATTGAACTCCAGTGGCTTATCAAGCAGCTCTTCTCCTTCAAAATTCATTGATACAGGCATGCCCGTGCGCTTATCAAACGAATAACTGAACCCTTTTCCGCTTATGACTGTCAAGGTGTCTTTGTCCTGATGTGACAGAGGATATCCCGTATCACAGGAAGCATTGTTCATTACCATCAGAGCCTTGGCATATCTCGGATACGCGACCGGGATCCTGATTTCATCAAAGCCCAGCTCATGGCCTGCAGGCAAAGCTCCCTGCGGCTTTTTAAGCACATATGAGATCCATAAAAAGCACCTTCCCTTAGATGGAACAGTCAGAGGAAGCTCCAGGCTTACACTTGTTCCCGGTTTTATTGAAGGGACCTCCAGTGTCCCTTCTGCGATTCTGGTTCCATCGAGGACCAAAGTATATGAAGCGCTGATGACATCTTCCGGATCTGTAAAATCCATGTGATTGCTTATGGTGAGTTTTCCGGACGCAAGATCATAGCTGCTTCTGAGCGGGCGGTACACGTTCCTGTACTCAAACAGATTCGTATGCGGACGTCTGTCCGGGTACACGATACCGTCCAGGCAGAAATTCCCGTCATGCTGAAGTTCACCATTGTCTCCGCCGTACAGATAGATGTCTTTACCCTCCCGGGTCCTGCCGCCATATACTGCATGGTCGCAGAATTCCCAGATAAAGCCGCCGCACAGGGCAGGATATTCTTCGATCAGTTCATGGTAGTCTTCAATATCCCCGGGGCCGTTTCCCATGGCATGGCAGTATTCAACAAGCAGCAGAGGTGCTGCCGGGTCATTATCAAGATAATCTCTGACATCTTCAAATGACGGATACATTCTTCCGACAAGATCGATCTTACTGCAGTCATACTCCCTGTCATCGGCACGATAATATGCACTTTCATATGTGGTCAGCCGGTCCGGATCGTTCGCTTTTGTCCATTCGAGCGCTCTCTCAAAAGTGCACCCATAACCGCATTCATTTCCCATCGACCACACCAGTATGCACGGGCGGTTCCTGTTCCTGATCACCATGCTTCTTATGCGGTCCAGTGTAGGTCCGATAAAATCAGGATTGTCAGCGATCCTCTCATGGGCCAGCTGCATTCTTCTGGAATAGTCATCTTCATAGAAATAAAGCTCTTCTGTTCCGTGACTCTCATTATCCGCCTCATCGATCACATAAAGGCCAATGCTGTCACACAGCTGATAGAAAAACGGAACTGCAGGATAGTGGCTTGCGCGTACCGAATTGAAATTGTTTTCCTTGATCATCATCAGGTCCGAAAGAGTCCGCTGATAGTCCATCACGGCTCCGGTCACCGGATCTGATTCATGCCTGTTCACTCCGTTAAACGTGATCGGTGTTCCGTTCAGAAGCACCCGGTTGTCCCTGATGCATACAGTTCTGAACCCGACCCGTTCATTTATGACCTCATTTGAAGTTTCCAGGATCAGCTTGTAAAGGAAAGGCTTCTCCGCGTTCCACAGGATCGGATTTTTCACCCGGAGATGTATTTTTGAGTCATCGGAAATCACTGCTCCGGCATCCATGTGTTCCTTCCCTTTTTCATCCGTGTGGAACAAAGATGCTTTTACAGGTACAGGATGATTCCCCGCAAAGGTAAGATCTATGTCCATAGCCGCTGAATTCTGATCCGGACTGATTTCAGTAGTTATGCGATAATCACGTATCCCTGTCGCAGGTCTGTTCAAAAGATAGACGTCACGGAAAATACCCGACATGCGGAATTTGTCCTGGTCCTCCAGATAACTGCCGTCACACCACTTGAGTACAAGAACGGCAAGGAGATTATCTCCTTCGACAAGAAATGATGTGACATCAAATTCGGATGTATTATGAGATATCTGGCTATACCCGACATATCTGCCGTTCAGCCAGACAAAAAAGCACGAGTCAACACCTTCAAAGTTCAGAAAAGTGCACCCTGCTTTTGGATCCTTATGCCACTGGAAGTGATGCCTGTAAGCCCCGCAAGGGTTATCCTGCGGCACGTAGGGAGGATCATATGGGAAAGGATAACGAATGTTGGTGTACTGGATTTTGTCGTAGCCTTTCATCTGCCATGAAAACGGGACGTACTCCTTATTCCACCAGTCTCCGGCCCCATAAGAAGGAAGGTAGAATTCCTCTTTCAGGTCATGGATGCTCTGAAAATAAGAAAAGTTCCATTCACATCCGCTGAGCATCTGAAGCCTCTGTGATGATTCCCTAAGGTTTACAAGCTGGTCATTTCTCCCCGAATCCGGAATGTAGTAGCATCTGTATGGCTCCGTATTTTCATGTAAAACAGCCATATTTTCATAATGTCTCGGTACGATCATCAGTTCCCTCCTGCGTCAGAGAAACATGCTTAAATTCATAGGATTTCAACTTAAAAACATTATAAAAACCGGCTATTTTAAAACATATGCACAAAACAGTATAAAACCTGCACAAGCTTGGAATTAAGCGGTTCAGGCATTGCCAGTACTCAGGATTGTTAGGTAAAATAAGCGGCAAAAGACATAAGAGGTTGCAGAAATGTATGTGAATTCAGGCTATCTTCATAATTCGAGAACTCCATTTAAAGAAAAGGTCAGACCGCTAAGGATCCTCAGTGCCGGCACTTACCAGCTTCACAGTTTGCAGAAGCTTCCGACATGGCGTCCGAGAGGCCGTGTCGACTGGCAGTTGATATATATCGCGGCGGGAAAGGGTCATTTCATTTTTGATAATAAGGAAGTCATTGTTCCTGCGGGCAATATGGTTCTGTTCCAGCCTAAAGAGGAGCAGCACTATTACTATCTGGGTGAGGATCGCACACAGGTATGGTTTGTGCACTTCACAGGACGCGAGATCAAAAAGATCCTTCAGAATTATGAGATCCCGCTGGACAGCAGCATTCTCAGTACGGGACTGTCCAGAGAGTATGAAGATTATTTCCGCAAAATGAGAGATGAGCTTGTTGCCTGCAGATGGGGCTATGAAGAAATGCTTTCGTATCTGTTCCGCGAGCTTCTGATGACCATGCATCGGCGAATGGAGGAGAATCTTCCCCGTTTTTCAGGCTTTACCAGCCAGGAGATCGATCTGGCCAAAGAGTACTTCACAGAGCATTACAATGAAGAAATCAGCATAGAGGAGTATGCGCTTTCAAGACATGTAAGCGCCAGCTGGTTCAACAAAAACTTCAAGAAAGTAGTAGGAACAACACCTATGAAATATATACTTTCCACAAGGATACGGAATGCACAGATCCTTCTGGAAACTACAGATTATAACATTTCCAACATAGCTTCCATGGTCGGGTATGAAAACGCATTCTACTTCAGCCGGCTTTTCAAAAAAGAAAAAGGCCTCTCACCTGCAGCATACAGAAAGGTCTTCCGTGAGAAATACCGGGAACATCTGTAAATCCGGCTTCCTGATCGCCCACTAAAAAAACCGTAAACCCTGTGATAAAGGCTTACGGCTTTTTTCTTTTAATGGTGCCGGACTCAGAGTTTGTCGTCCTTTTTTACCAGGCAGTAAATTCCCAGAGCAAACCAGACGCCGGCTGCAACCAGGTATCCCCAGCTGTGTCCTCTGATGAATGACAGCAGGCATCCGATAAACGCTATGAAGTAAAGCGCTGCCAGTACTTTGTTGTTTTCAAACATATTATACCTCCTGCATGGATCTCCGCCGTGGCATCTACTTCAGGCCGGAGGCCATCATGTAGATGCTGAAGATGTCTTCAGTGTCGAGGACTTTGAAGTTGCCTATCTTGCGGGCATTCTGGAAGGTTACTCCCAGTGCGGCAGTGCGGCATGCTGCCTCGTCGAAGTTGAGGCCGAGCCCTGCGATATCTGTCGGCATGTCGATCGAGCGGAAGAATGCTTCGAAGTTTTCGATAGTCCTGACCGGATCGCTTTCACCGAATACTCCCTCGCCGAGCTTTACGAATCTGGCCGGATCGACTTCGAGCACGTATCTTGCCCATGATCCCCAGATGGCTGCGAGACCTGCGCCATGCGCTACGTCATACTCCGCGGAAAGCTCGTGCTCTATCTGATGGCATGCCCAGTCGCCTTTATTGGAGTTGCCGGCTGCCATGAGTCCGTTGTGCGAGAGCGAACCACACCACATGAGGTTTGCTCTTGCGTCATAATCGTCAGGGTTTTCAAGCGCGACCGGAGCCCACTTCATGACCTCTTTGAGGAGAGTGAACGAGAGCTGGTCGGTGAAGTCGAGCGCGTATCCCTGATGGAAATATCTCTCGAGCGTGTGCATCATAATGTCGGTAGCCCCGCACGCGGTCTGGTATTTCGAGACCGTCGCGGTCAGCATAGGATCGAGGATAGAAAAGATCAGTCTGCCGTAGTCCGTGTTGACGCCCCTCTTGTATGTCGGGTCTGACTCGTCATTCGTGATAACGGATGAGTCGCTCATCTCGGATCCTGTTGCCGAAAGAGTCAGCACACAGCCTACCGGTGCGGTGCCTTCGACCTTGCGCTTCCCGCAGTAGAAGTCCCATACGTCCCCGCCGCCGTAAACGCCGTAGCCGATAGCCTTTGCACTGTCGAGAACTGAGCCGCCGCCGACTGCCAGGATGAAGTCACAGCCTTCTTTCCTGTAGAGCTCGATGCCCTTGCGGACCAGCGAGACTCTCGGGTTAGGAACAACGCCGCCAAGTTCCACATACTCTATACCCTCTTCTTTGAGTCTTTCCTCGATATCGTCCAGGAGGCCTGTCCTTCTGACCGATCCGCTTCCGAAGTGGATCAGCACTTTTACTGCGCCATAGCGCTTCAGTACTTCGCCGACGTGATCCTCGGCTCCGACTCCGAAATATACGTGAGTAGGTGTGAAGTATTCCATAATTGCCATAATGAATCTCCTTTTACTTCTTGTTCTCTTCGAACAGTATAGCCTCGTAAGGCTTCATGTGCATTATCTCTTCCACTTCGGCATCTGTGCGGCCGCGGTTAGTCATCCGGATCGTGAGCTCTTCAAGCTCGAAGTCGCCCGGCATTATGAAGTCGGCGCGCGTACCGGAGAAGTTTCCGACTATCAGGAAGCGCTTGCCGTCGCAGGATCTGCTGTACGAGATCACCTGTCTGTCGTCAGGATAGTACTCTATGGTGTCACCGTAGATCAGCGTCTTCTCGGACTTTCTGAGCGCGAGAAGCTCCTGATAGAACCTGTATATAGACTTGCCCGCGGCAAGGTCTGCCTCGACATTTATCGTCTTATAGTCCGGGTTCACGCACTGCCACGGTCCAGCTCCCCTGTTGAAGCCCGCGTTGACCGATGAGTTCCACTGCATCGGAGTCCTGGCATTGTCTCTGGCTGCACCTCTCATCATTCTGAACGCCAGGCGGTCAGGAATATGCAGGTCTGACGCCATCTCGAATATGAAATGAGTGACCGGGTCCTTCATCTGTTCAGGGCCGGTGAACTTCGTGTTTGTCATGCCGATCTCTTCGCCCTGATATATGAACGGTGTGCCCCATCCCAGGAAGGTGATCATCGCCAGGAATGTGGCTGCTTCGTATCTGTATTTCTTTGTGTTTATACCGAACCTGCTGACGCTCCTCGCCTGGTCATGGTTCTCAAGCACGAGGGTGTTCCAGCCGGTACCGTGGTATCTGATCTGCGGTTCCAGCAGTCCTCGCTTGAACTGCTTCAGGTTGAACGGTTTTGGTATCATCTTGAGGCCGAACGCGTTATCTGAGGTGAGGTGCTCAAAATCGAATATTGTGTCGAGCTCGCCGGATTCTTCGTTTATGTATCTGTGCGCGTGTTCCTCGTCAGGTATGTATGACTCTCCGACTGTATATGTGTCGTAAAGCGAGAGTGCCTTGTCATTCAGCTCCTGAAGGAACTCGTGCATGCGCGGTCCGTCGACATAGAACGGCGTACCCTTCTGGAAACGCAGCGGATTCCTGTCATCCCTGAGCGGATAGACCTTTGAGATCATGTTGAACACGTCGAATCTGAAACCGTCGACTCCCTTTTCAAGCCAGAAGCGCAGCACACCGGCCATCTCTTCCCTGACCTTCGGATTTTCCCAGTTGAGATCCGGCTGCTCAGGCGCAAAGAGGTGCAGGTAGTATTCGTCGGTTCCAAGTATCCACTCCCAGGCCGGGCCGGTGAACGAAGAGGTCCAGTTGGTCGGCGGTATCAGTTCACCGTCCTTGTCTCTTCTGCCCTTGCGGATTATATAGTAATCGCGGTACGGCGAGTCCTTGTCGGCCAGCGCAGCCTTGAACCACGCGTGCTCATTGCTCGTGTGATTGAACACAGCATCCATTATCACTTTGAGGCCGCGCTTGTGGCACTCGGCCACGAGCTTCTCGAAATCCTCCATGGTACCGAACGCCGGATGGATCTTTTTATAGTCCGCTATATCGTAACCGTAGTCCTTCCACGGCGAATCGTAGAGCGGCGAGAACCAGATGGCTGTCACGCCAAGGTCTTTTATGTAGTCGAGCTTCGAGATGATGCCCGGTATGTCACCGATTCCGTCATTGTTCGAATCCATGAAGCTGAGCGGATAAATCTGATAAACCACCGCTTCTTTATACCAGTTTGTTTTTACAGCCATTTTTGCCTCTTTTCTTTGACTGAGGTTAAAATTGCGACAAGATGCGGCGCATGTCTTAATTCGAGGTTACTGAAAGGAGCATCGGTAAGAGCTGCTTTTTGCGGCTCATGACTCCAGGCATGTCGTATATCTGTTCATCGATCTTTGTGTATGGAAGATCGCGGTTCGCCTTGTTGTTCGATGCAAGCAGAACACTGTTCTCCCTGAGCACGTCGGTGACCATCAAGAGCGCCCAGTCAAGTCCCTGTGAATCAGCGATCTTCTGCAGAGCGTCGATGTATGTCTGCGCGTATTGATCTATATCTGACAGCGTAGTTACTTCGCACTGCCCGATACCCATCTTTGTGCCGCTGTTCTCATATTTCTTGAAGTCGGAGAGGATCATCTCATCCGGATCCTGTGTCGCCAGGTTGTCCGAGATGCTGAAGAGTTTTTCACCGAATTCCTGCACGCTCGGTACCTTGGCGAGTCTCGCGAGCATCTCAACTGCCTGCATGTCCTGCATGGTCGTAGTCGGGCTGCGGAGGATCAGCGTGTCGGCGATTATGCCTGTAAGCATCGTCCTTGCGCTGTACTGATCAGGCATGATGCCGTGTCTCATGTACTGCTGATAGATTATCGTATTTACGCTGCCAAGCGGTTCGGCGGCGATGAATATAGGCATCGTTGTTGACAGCGAGTCGAGTCTGTGGTGATCGACGATCTCCACTACATCTGCAGTCTCGATTCCCTCTATGCTCTGCGCCGGTTCGTTGTGGTCAACCATGATCACTTTGTTGACCGGTCGCTCGAGGAAGCAGCGCCTTGTGACGAAGCCCTTGAACTCCCCATTCTCCATTACAGCAAGACCTCTGGTGTGTGAGTTCGCGAATATCTTTCTGCCTTCGACGAACAGGTCGTCTATGTCGATGGTTGAGGTCGCAGACTGCATCATGGATTCGATCGACTCAGCCAGTCTGATCCTTCTGAGGGTTTCTGCCGTGCCGAGGCCCGTCATGAATACCGCGCCATCGAAGTCGCTGAAGTCCACGTCCGGTGCTTTGTCAGCCGCTGCAATGACGATAGCAGGCACCTGCTTCTCAACCGCCAGCCTGATATGCTCTTTGCGCGGTCCGAGAACCACGATGCAGCTTCCGATCTCATCAAGCATCGCGCTGAACGCTTCGAATGTGCCTGCACCGACCAGCAGGGATCCTTCGATCTCATCGCTCTTCCCCCTGTGTATCAGTTCACCCGGTATGACGCGAAGCACGTTGTCTACCGTGAACCTGTATGTAGGGATCTCTTCCTTGTTGTCAGACAGGAACCATCCCGTGATATCGTCGACACTGAGCAGGCCCTTGAATTCACTGCCATCGTAGATAGGCACAACGGACGGATTATCCTCGTTATATGCGTTTACGAGAGCGAAGATTGGCGCGCCTGCCTGTATGTGGATCTGCGGCTCGAGCATGACGTCCCTGACTTTAGGGAATACGTCCTTCTTGTACGGCGGGATCTCTATACCCATCGCTTCCATCTGCTCTCTTACCTGATCGGATACAGGACTGCAGTGGATCGCGATGTACTCGTTTTCACTGTCCGTGAGATTCTTGAGGTTGGCATATGAGGATGCCGCGCAGAGGCTGTCGATATCCGGATTCCTGTGCCCTGTTATATATATTTTTCCCATACTGTCTCCTTACTTAAGTTTGGCCTCTGTGCGGGCCATGAATTTATCCACGTTTATTATAAAGCGCTCGTGCATGCCTTCACCTATAAGGCCTGCGTCGTCACTTGCGCTTACCCTGAAGACCAGTCTGCGCCCGTCGACTTCAACGAGCTCGCTCTCGCATGTTATGTGCGCTCCAACCGGGCTGGCCGAAAGATGTGACACGTCGAGTTTTGTACCGACCGTGCTCCTTCCCTCTTCCATGCAAGGCTCAACGCTCGCCCATGCCGTGTTCTCCATGAGAGCGATCATCGCAGGAGTCGCGTAGACCGTCAGTCCGCCGCTTCCCCATGCGTCTGCGCACAGCTCTTTTGTAACTATCATCTCTTTGCTGCTTTTGATTCCTGGTTTGAGTTCCATTTCCTTCGTCCTCTTATATTTCACACTCCGCCGCTTCTTCGGCGGCAACTTTCTTTCCGACTCTGTAGAACACCGCGAACACGCTCCATACGTATGCGACCGTGATCAGGATATGCGCGCTCGGCACGTTCATGAATACCATCATCAGCATCACGAAGCACAGTGTCATGATCCACAGCTTCTGCATGAACGCTGTGTTGATGTGGCATCTAACCTTGGCATATCTGCCAAGCGCGAACAGGAAGGCGAAGTAGCCGACCATCGATGCCACGAGGAATACCATCTTCGGCCTGATCGCCACTTCTTCCTCGCGCATGAACTCGAGCGACGCGGTGATGTTGTTGAGCCCGAATATGATGAAGATGTGGATCAGCATGTACAGCAGACCGTTGTCTTCCCTGTCTCTGTCGAGCAGCTTGTCATAGATGACTTCGTACGACAGGAAGAGTCCGACTACTATGAGGAAGCCCATCAGAGAGAAATAGATCACGCTCCAGTCGAAGCTTCCGTCTCCCACAAAGTACGATGAGATGACGACTATCATCTCGCCGAATGTGAACACCACATAGAGCATGGCGCGTTCCGTCAGGTGGCTGAAATCGATCATCCCACTCACTCCGGTTCTCTTGCCGAGCGGAGTCATCACTATGCCGAGGATCACTGCGGCGAATGCGATCGGCGGCGCGAGCGCAGGCTTCACTATCGAAGCAGCAAGCACGATGAATGCCTCAATGAACAGCGTTGCAGCCATCTTCTTTATGATCTCGCGGTTCCACACATCCATTTTGTGGTTGCGGAGCTCTATCACATACTGCAGCCCGATGTTGATGAGTATGAGTCCCCAGGCGATGTGGTATTGCGCCTGATATGCATGCCAGTTGCTCCGCGTACTCTGACCCATGAAATACATCAGGTACATGGTGATCAGCAGGAATACGTGATCCCGCACTCCGTTGCGGCCGAACATGTTGATGTAGAACGTGGTGAAGTTCCAGATCTGGATGATCGCCAGCGTGCAGAGTATGTACGCGAGGAATGAGTCAAGCGAAACGAAGCCTCCCTCGATATGGCTTAGAAGCGCATTGTTGCGGCCCGCCATGTATACGAATACCAGGTCGTATATAAGTTCGAGATATTCTACTTTCTTTTCTTCGTTCTTCAGGGGAAACATTTATTCACCAAGATGCTTCTGCGCCCAGGCGGCTACCTTATCTTTAGCTTCCGGTACTGACGAGCCCTGGATGGCGAATGCCTTTTCGACCTTGGCGTGTGTGCAGAACTTCTTAAGATCTGACCTGGCGTTTGCCTCCCCGCTTCCTTCGTGGGTCATAACAGGGAATACGTGCTTGCCTCTGAAGTGGAGCTTCTCGAGCTGGCCGAATACCGCGCACGGATATGTGCCCCACCAGCATGGTCCTGCGACCACGATGTTGTCGTAGTCCTTTATGTCGTGCAGGTACGCTTTGAGTTTCGGGCGGGCATTGTCTCTCTGCTCCTGCCTCGCTACCTCGGTGCACTCCATGTAGTCGGCCGGGTATTCCTTTACGGTCTCGATCTCGAAAAGATCCGCTCCGACCGCGTCACGAATGTATTCAGCAACGAGCTCGGTGTTGCCCTTCTCGAGCTCGACTATCTTTCCGTTTACATAATTCTGTCCCTTGCGGGAAAAATAGATCACAAGGTTTCTGCTCATATTCTTCTCCTGTTACTGTTTTCATCTCAATATTATAACATACAGTTTGTATTCTTTTTATACATGTTGATTTACGGTTTTTCGCCTCTTCATCACAATATTAATGTATTATCCGAATTAACAGGACCAATCGTTTCTCGGAAAGCCAGGTAACCCATTTCAGAAAAAGGAGGACACTATGAGTTCGTTAAAACTTACGGATACGCTGTGGTGGAACGGCGCGCTGGATCCGGATACCCATATCTCGGATGTTATCGTGCAGATGGAATTCGGCACCACATACAACTCATACACTCTTAAGGGCAGCGAAAAGACGGCCCTTATCGAGACATCAAAGTACAAATTCTGGGAGGCCTTCAAGGGCGAGCTCGATGACGCGGTCGACATCACAAAGGTCGACTACATCATCATGGATCACACCGAGCCTGACCATTCCGGAACGCTCGAGAAGCTCCTCGCGATCAACCCGAAGATCACGGTGGTCTGCACGGGCACGGCGGCGAGCTTCCTGAAGGAGATCATGAACACGGACTTCCGCGTCATGACAGTCAAGGAAGGCGACACGCTCTCGCTCGGAGACAAGACCCTGCACTTCATGCCTGTGCCGAACCTGCACTGGCCAGACACCATGTTCACCTACTGTGAAGAGGACAAGACGCTCTACACCTGCGACGTGTTCGGCGCGCACTACTGCCCTCCGTCGGGCGACGTAAGGCGCAGCAAGCTGACAGGCCAGGACGAAGCCAACTACATGCGCACGATGCAGGATTACTTCAACATCATCATCGGACCTTACAAGAATCCGTTCATGAACATGGCGCTCGAGAGGATCAAGGATCTCGACATTCAGATGATATGTCCGGGCCACGGCCCTGTGCTTGATTCAGGCATCGACTGGGTCATGGCTAAATATCACGAGTGGTGCGCGAGACCTGAGAAGAAAGATACAAAGCTCGTGGTCATCCCTTACGTAAGCGCCTACGGATATACCGGCCTCCTCGCCGATAAGATCGAGGAAGGTCTCAAGGCGAGCGGTCCTATCGAGGTGCATAAGTACGACATGGTATTCGAGGAGGACGTCGCGGGAGTCATCGCTGACCTCAACGCAGCAGACGGTATTCTCTTCGGAACTCCGACTATCGTTGCAGACGCTCTGAAGCCGATCTGGGATCTCACGACGAGCATCTTCCCTCCGCTCATGAAGGGCAAGCTCGCAAGCGCATTCGGCTGCTACGGATGGAGCGGCGAAGGCGTGCCTAATATTATCGAAAGACTCAAGCAGCTCAAGATGAAAGTACTCGACGGCTACCGCATCAGGTTCAAACCGAGCGAGACCGAGCAGCTCGACGCATTCGACTTCGGATACAACTTCGGCTGTGTGCTGCAGAACAAGGAAGTCAAAAAGGCTGACACGCCTGCCGGAGCAAAGAAGATGGTCAAGTGTGTCGTCTGCGGAGCCGAGTTTGAAGAAGGCACAGATACATGTCCTGTCTGCGGCGTAGGCAGCGACAAGTTCGTGCCGGTCGAATCCAAGGCGACAAGCTTCAGAAAGGATACGGACGAAAAGTTCGTCATTCTGGGAGGCGGCCCGGCAGCGAAGAGTGCAGCCGAGGCGATCAGAGACCGCAACAGCACCGCGGTCATTACGATCGTGACCCAGGAGTCAGATCTGCCGTACAACAGGCCGATGCTGACCAAGGCTCTCCTCTCCGATTTCTCCGGCAATCAGGCTGCGATCGAAGGACCGGAGTGGTATGAAGAGAGAAACATCTACTTCATGGCCGATACGACAGTCACAAAGATTGACACCGCCGGGAAGAGCGTTGAGATCATTCTGCCGGACGGCAGCAACGGAGCTCTGATCTACGACAAGCTGATATACACGCTCGGCGCGTTCTGCTTCGTCCCGCCTATCAAGGGCGCTGATCTTGGACACGTGGCGACCGTCAGGAACATCTCGGATACCGTCCGGATCAAAAAGGTGATCGAGGAGCGCGATGCCAAAGAGATCGTGTGCATCGGCGGAGGCGTCATGGGACTTGAAGGCGCGTGGGAGCTGAAGCTCGGCGGCTACGATGTGACAGTACTCGAGACTGCACCGGGACTGCTTCCTCGTCAGCTCGACGACCCTGCATCAGCGATGCTCGAGAAGATCTGCAATGCTGCAGGTGTGAAGATCGTTACCGGAGCGAAGATCGTGGAGATCACAGAGGATGCTGTGGTGCTCGATGACGGCACTGCGTTCCCTGCCCAGCTTGTGATCATGTCGACCGGTATGAGGCCTTACACAAAGGTCGCGGAAGACAGCGGCATTGAAGTCGACAAGTGGGTCAAGGCGAACGACCGCATGGAGACGAATGTAAAGGATGTGTATGCAGCCGGTGACTGCTGCGTCATCAACGGACAGCCGCAGGCCTTCTGGGCTCAGGCTATAGAGACAGGCCGCATCGCAGGTGCCAACGCTGCTGGCGAAGCACTTGAATACAAGGCGCTCGGCAGTTCTCTCGTCATCAATGCGATGAACACCAGCATATTCGCACTCGGCACCAACGGCAAGGAGCCTGATAAGAAGTTCCGTACCGTAGAGTTCAGAGATGACCAAAGAGGCAATTATGAGAAGTACTACTTCCACAACAACCGCCTTGAGGGCGTCATCCTGATCGGCGACACAGACCGCATGATAGAACTCAGCGAGAAAGTCGACAAACACGCAACATACAAAGAGATGTTCGGCCGCAAATAATCCGGAATAAAAATGACAGGGGGGCTCAATCCCCTGTCATTTTTTATTGCATTCTCAGCGGAAGCTCCATGCGGTTGGCTTCGAGGAGTTCTTTGTTGCTCAGGATCTCCTTTGCCGGACCGTCTGCCGCGATACGCCCGCCGGAGATCAGTATCACTCTGTCGCAGGTGTCGAGTATCATGTCGAGATCGTGGGACGCGATCAGCTTGGTCTGCTCAAGCTCTCGTATCGTATTGATAACGAGGCGTCGGTTGTATGGATCAAGGGCGGACGTCGGCTCGTCCATGAGGATGGCCGCCGGCTCCATGGCGAGAATCGTGGCGATCGCACCCATTCGCTTCTCTCCGCCGGAGATCTTGTGGTTGTAGCGATGCTTGAGGTATTCAAGGCCAAGACGTTCAAGCACTTCGTCGACGCGCTTGTCGACCACCTCGCGGCTCAGGCCATAGTTAAGCGGTCCGAATATCATGTCCTCGTAGACGGTCGGCATGAACATCTGGTTGTCTGAGTTCTGCAACACAAAACCGAGCTTGGCGCGGATCTCACCGAGCGTCTCCTTCTTCACCTCGGTGCCGTCGATCAGCACCTTGCCCTCGCCATACAGAAGGCCCAGCAGGAGCTTCATTATCGTGGACTTGCCGGCTCCGTTGGCACCGATCAGTCCGACCGATTCTCCTTTTTCGATTCTGAACGACATGTCATGCAGGACGTCCTTGCCTTTTTCATATGCGAAATTCACATTCCGGAATTCGATCATCTTTATCACCTCACTACCAGCCCGCCGACGAGCAGAGCAATATTTCCGTATCTCAGAAGCAGGAAAAACAGAATGCATCCTGCCATGAACAGCGCATCGCGCATTTTGAAGCGGTCGATGTCCGCATAGTGGAAGTGGTCGTGGTAGCCGCGGAGCATCATGCTCGAGAAGAGCTCCTGCGCGCGGTCCATGCTGCGGAGCAGCAGCTGTCCCAGAAACGATCCCCACGCTGAAATATGTATGCCTTTCTGACCCGGCGCGCGCAGATGATACGCGTCCGTCATGACCGCAAGCTCCTCTGTCATGACTCCCACATAGCGGTATGTCAGCTGCAGCAGCGATACCATCATTGCCGGCACATGCAGCTTTCGAAGAGCCGCACAGAGACTGTCTATCTTCGTGGTCGCCATCAGCAGGAACGAAGCCATGAGACAGAACACCCCCTTGAGCATCAGGGTTATCATCGAGATCACTCCGCCTGATACTCCGATGCCGCCTATATTCACAAGGATCTCCCTGTCGAAGAACGGATTGAACAGGCCTACCGCCATCACGAGCGGAAGCACTATACGCAGTTTATAGAAGCACGTACGAACATTGACACCGCTGACCGTAAACATCAAAACAGGCCACAGCACCATCGGTACGATGCCGCTGAGGTCATACTTGTCGAAAGAAAGTGTGACAAGGATATATACGATCGTTGTTAACAGCTTTGCTGCCGGATGCAGAGAATGGACCGGCGAACGGCGTGCAGCCAGTTCATCCATCTCCGAAAGCTCGGCCAAAGCTTTCTGCATTTTGTTCATTCCGTTAAATGCCCTATTCATCAACAAGGGGCATCATACGATGCCCCTTAAAATATACCATATCTTTGAGAGAGAGGGATAAAGAGTATGGTCTATTCTGTTCTGACTTTTCTTTTGCGGAAGAATCCGCCGATCACACAGATCAGGATCGCGACTCCCGCTACTATAGCGGATCCGACTATGCCGGATACTGTTGTTCCTGCAGCTGATTCACTGCCCGGGAAAGCGTAGTCCGGTAAGAATGAAGTCTTCTCCTGTATGGATCCTGCCTTTTCGGCCGCTGAGCTCTCGACTCCGAAGTTCTCTTCGTCGAGTCCCATGTTTGTTGAATATCCGCCATCTGCATTTCCGAAAAGTGCCCACTCCAGTCCGTCAGGGTTGGAGCTTGCCAGGAGGCTCAGTCCGCCTCCCACTACGAGCGCGACTATTGCCAGGATGGCAACGACCGTCTTGAGCGAACGTTTTGCGCTTTCACCTTCGCTGAGTTCGACTCCCGAGAGAAGCTCAGGACGCGAGTCATGTACGAATACGAGAACTGCTGCTGTGATCAGACCTTCTACGAGACCGATAGCCAGGTGGATAGGCTGCATCAGCGCGCAGAATGCGCCGAACGGCAGCTCGGTTATCCCGGACAGGCTGGTCTCAAGCACTACGGAGAACGCTCCCAATTGTAAGGTAACTATACACCCTATTATTGAGGCCGCTATGATGCGGGCACGCTCGGCACTCTTTCCCTCGCCGAACCATTTGCCGTTCATTATAGGCCGCCAGATCAGGAAGTAGCCGACGAAGCACCCGTAGAAAGCCATGTTCCAGCAATTGGCTCCCAGGGCCATTAGCCCCCCGTCGGCGAAGAAAAGGCATTGGATAGCCAGTATCACTATCATGGACAGGAAACCGGCGTACGGCCCAAGCAAGGCCGACAGCATCATTCCTCCGCACATATGGCCTGAAGATCCGGTCCCCGGTATTGTGTAGTTTATCATCTGTCCCGCGAAAACCAGCGCGGATGTTACCGCCATCACCGGAAGCTTCTGCGGTTCGTCATCTCTTTTGAGTTTGTGGATCGAAACGCCGGCAGCAGTTGCGGATGCAGCGTACATTGTCGCGGCTACCGCAGGGGCCAGCAGAGCATCTGCCATATGCATAAAAAGTACCTCCCTACTATTTGTACACTCAAATTATATGGGCAGTTTCCGGGGCTCACAAGCCCCCGCCGGGGATACTTTTTTCACTTTTTTGCTTCTTTGCCTGCAATCCCGCACTGACTCCGGGTAACATTTTGTTACGGTTCTGCTATAATCAAAGTACTATCGGGATAAAAGGAGAAAAGTGTGATGGTTCCGACTGCATACGAAGGGAAAGAAAACTATATTTTCATAAGTTATGCCCACGCCGACCGGGAAGAAGTGTTTAAGCTTCTTTCCGAGTTTGAGGAGAAGGGCTACCGTTTCTGGTACGATGATGGGATAGCTCCGGGCAGTGAGTGGCCGGAAGACATAGCCCAGCACCTTAATAACTCATATGTTGTCATGGCTATTATCACGCCTCGCTCGGTCAATTCAGTGAACTGCAAGCGTGAGATCAACTATGCTCTGGCACAGAACAAGCATTTCCTCTCGGTTATTCTTGAGAAGACTGAAATGTCAGCCGGTCTCGAGATGCAGCTTTCCTCGCAGCAGAGCGTGATACGCTACAATTACACATCTCATGAAGCATTCATGAAAAAAATCCTGAATTCTCCTTTCATCCTTCCATGCAAACAGGAGATCATCGAAGAGCCGGCGGAGCCGGAGAAGCCCGAAACACCGGCGGAACCGGAGAAGATTGAAGCGCCGGTAAAGGAAACTGTGCAGGCAGAAGAAACTGTTACACCGGTACAGGAAACTGCCGAACTGGAAAAAGCATCTGCCAAGGCAGAAGATACTAAACCTGCCAATGGATTTGCATTAAAGAAAAAGGCTGCTTCAGAAAAGAAAGCAGAAGAAACCGCGCCGGAAGCAACAGCAAAAAAAGGCGGCAAACGTACACCTCTTATCATATTAGGTGTAGCTGCTGTTCTGGCCCTTGCACTGATCCTTATTCCATTGACCAGCAAAGTGAGCACCTCCTGGGGAGAGACATATAAAAAGGACTTGTATAATATAACAGCTGAGGATGTGACGGTTCAGCAGTCAGACATTGATAACCTCTGCAAGCTAAAGCATCCGGAAAATCTGTATTTTAAAAACTGTGATCTCAGCGGATGTGATATCAGTCCACTTATAGAGAAGCTTGACAGCAACAGTGTTATAAAGCTCGATGGATGTACCGGTATCAAGGACTTCTCATTCTTTGGCAATACCAGTGCATACGATATCTCACTTGAAGGTGTAAGCGACTTCACGGATCTGTCCGTTATTCCTACGGCCGATCTGCACAACCTTAATATAAGCGGGACCGGTGTAAAGGATATTTCAGTCCTCAGTGATGCATCACAACTGAATGAACTGAACATCAGCAATACAGCTGTGACGGACATTTCACCGATCGCACCTCTTGAAGGCCTCACCACACTTAATATCAGCAATTGCAAAACAGGCGACCTCAAGACCGGCTTCAAGGCTCTTGCGCTTGAGGAACTGTATGTTTCGGGCTGCGGAATGAGTGATCTCAGTGCGTTCTCGAACTGCACCAGACTCGTGAAGCTCAACATCAGCAGGAATCCGGGGATCAAAGACATGTCCTGGCTCAACAGTCAGAACAGCACAACACTGACGGAACTAAATGTCGCAGAAACAGGACTTGATTCAGCTGCTCTTGCCGGAATTTCAAACTATAAGGGTCTCACATGGATAAGACTCGACGGAACAGCTCTTGAAGATCTGAACTTCCTGAACGGCCATAGCGCGCTTGAATTTCTCAGCGCCCAGGGATGCGGTCTGAAAGATATTTCGGGATTAAAGGGAAGCAGCGGTCTCAAAACCGTTCTTCTCAGTTTCAATAAGATCGATGATATCGGCGGGCTCGCATCACTTAAACCGGGAGAGAATAATGAGATTCAGCTGGATCTTTCATTCAACAGCCTCAAGGATATCAGCAAGCTTCCGGAAGGCTCATACCACACATTACTGCTCGCCGGCAACGATCAGACTCTGGCTTCGACCATGCCGGCCGGTGTAAAAGCTTACAGTCTCTCAACCGACTGGTATGACGGTATACTTAAAAGCAGCTTTGCCGGAACATCAAATTTCTACTATATCTACATTATCGGAACACCGGATTCCGAGAAACTCAATGTCGAGGAAAAACTGATCGAGGGAACAGTAGAAACGGTGACTGCGGACAAGCTTTATACAGAATATCTTGCGAACGACAGCCTCGGCTTCAACACATATACAGATTTTTCATATGCGGTAGAGCTGTATAAAAACAGATGAACCTGATACGACAAACACTAAAACGGCCCGCGAAAACGCGGGCCGTTCTTTTCTTATCCCTTGCGCATTATCTGCGTCCGGTCTCCATGAACGTTGTCCTGTCATACCACGCAGGCATTATCATCGGCATCAGCTCGTCTGCATCAACATCTTCGAGCTTCTGAAGCGCGGTGATAAGCAGATTGTTCTCAGCATACGCGCCTCCCACGATCGTGTTGATCGGCAGGCAGCCCCATGGATCGTCGGTGCTCGAGTTAAGCTCAAGCTTTGTGATGTACCCAGGTGTCCACGAATCATACAGATACTTGACCACGTTGCGGATGAGGCATGTGTTGGTGAATCCCCACTTGCCTTCATCATCAGGCAGACGGTCAAAGTGGAAGTAATAACCGCTTCCTGCTGTCTCCTTGCCTGCTGCAGGCGCCTGGTAGAGAACGTGTGTCAGCGGGTGATTGTATGAGCCGAGCTCCATCTCGACATCTAGAATCTTAGCTCCGCGCCTTGCTACGCTTACACTTACCTTGCCGTCATCTGTCTTTCTGATCATGAACTCCGACCCGAGCTTCTTAGGTATAGCGGAGTTGTCCCGTCCGAGCTGTGTAGCCATCTCTGCACCGTTTCCGCCAAGGAGCAGGCTTATCGGATACATTCCGAGCTGACCCTTGTATGTGCAGTAGATCCCGAGGATAGTCTCATAGTAATCGTCCGCGAATGAAGGTTCCTTGATGTGGCACGCCGATACAGTTACTACAGGGACTGAGAACGGTTCGAGCGGCTTCGGCAGAACCTTGCGGATAGCTGCAGGATCTGTCAGGTAAGCAAGATAGATACCCTCCTGTTTGTCCATCCTTGAAACCTGTGCGAATTTCTTCATGTCTTCAGCGCTGAGCACGAAGCTTGGTTCAGGCTTTCTGAAGAGATTTGCACCAACATCGAAACCGGTCTTTGTTGCCGGAGCGATCGTGCCGTCCTGTATAGCCGATCCTACGAGCTTCACGCATATGCCCTTCTCTTCCAGAGCAGCCTTGAGACTCTGATCAGGGCGATATCCGAGCGACAGCACCACAGCTTCTGCGTCGATCTTCTTTTCTTCTTTTGTATCTACGTTTTCTACAATAACTCCGTCAGGCAGGATCTCCTTGAGAGCATGTCCGAGTTCCCAATGGATGTCCATCTTGGCCAGTCTGCCCATGACATCCGCTACATTCGTCCTGTATGCGTTGGTGCCTGCAGCCTTGAGCATGTCGACATATGTGACTTTGCATCCTTTGTCTCCGAGATACTCTCCGGCTTCAAGACCTGTGAGTCCTGCGCCTATCATGGCGACTGACTTTCCTATGATGTCCTTTTTTCCTGTCAGAACTTCTTCGACTGTGTAAACATTGTCTCCATTCACGCCCGGAAGCGATGCCGGGAATATAGGAGCGGAACCTGTAGCCAGAACTACTGCATCAGGCTCCATTGCTGCGATATCATCTGCAGTCGCCTCTTTGCCGAGCTGTACATCGACGCCGAGTTTCCTGAAGCTGTCATCAAAGTAATCTGCGATCCATTGCATTCTCTCTTTGAGAGGAGGAAGCTTAGCCAGGTTGACTGTACCGCCGAGCTCTTCCTGGCGGTCGATCAGTGTAACCTTTACACCTCTCTTTGCCAGAGTCTCAGCAGCAGTCATTCCGCCAGGGCCTCCGCCGACTACGACGACCTTGTGGCCTGCGGTATCCGGCTCGAGCTCTCCGTATTTCAGCTCATTGCAGGTCACCGGATTAACAGCGCACTCGAACGGAAGTCCTGTTGCGTTGAGTCCGAGCAGAGTCTCGAAACATCTGAGGCAGTTGATACATTTTTTAAGTTCGCTCTCTCTGCCTTCCTGTACCTTTTTACCCCACTCCGGGTCAGCGATCCACGATCTGCCCATGCCCACGAAGTCGACCAGTCCGCCCTCGAGGAATGCTTCGGCAACAGCCGGCTCTCTGATGGACGATACTGCAATGATTGGTACGGATACGTGATCCTTTACTGCCTTGATCAGGTCTTTTCTCCAGCCCTGCGGGAAGGAGATCGGCTCTACGCATGTGCTGCCTGTCTCATAGAGTCCGCAGCTGACGTTGATGAAGTCGACTCCTGCTTTTTCGAGAGCCATGCAGATCTTAACGCCGTCCTGGATATGGATGTAGTCTTCCGTGACGCCGATATTGCCGAGGAATTCTTCTACCGACACACGGCATCCGAGAACATAGTCAGGACCGCACTTTTTGCGTATGTCTTCTATTATCTCAAGCACGATGCGCATGCGGTTCTCAAAGCTGCCGCCGTACTCGTCTGTCCTCTTATTGGTGTATGGCGAGAGGAACTGCTGCAGCAGATATCCGTGAGCGCAGTGGAGTTCGACGCCGTCGATGCCTGCCTTCTTGCAGCGCAGCGCACCGTCTCCGAACTGTCCTACCAGCTCGTGGATCTCGTCGATAGTCATCGGGCGTGTCTCCTGCATGGAGACCTTGCACATTCTGTCTGAAGCCGAAACGCATGGCTGTCCTCCAATCAGTGAAGACATTCCTTCGCGGCCCGGATGATGCAGCTGTATGAATATCTTACTGCCGTATTTATGCACTGTTTCTGCCAGCTTTGCCAGTCCCGGGATGTGGCGGTCGCTTGTGGCAGCGATCTGACGGAACATTCCGACGCCGGTCTTCTCATTTACCTTGCAGATCTCAGGCATGATCAGTCCGCAGCCGCCCTTTGCCCTCGCTTCAAAGTATGCGAGCATAGCCGGTCCGACGGTTCCGTCGAGCTCAGCAAGATTGGTCCCCATCGGTGTCATAACCAGACGGTTCTTGATCTCGACATTGCCGATCCGGCCTTTTTCAAATAGTTTATCGTACATTATACTCCACCTCCTGTAAGTCAGACATTCGGACCGTTAACCTCTCTGAGATAATTATACTCTTCGCTTTGTTCTTATATGTGTACAATTTGTGTGCACGAAGTACTAAAAAAGCATGGTCTTCAAACCGCAGACCATGCCCTCGTTATTCTATTATACCTTCCTCTTCATCGTACCTGTCGGCCAGCAGCTTGATCACCACCATCGACGCCACGGACAGCCCTACGTAGGCAATTGCGGCTGCGGCAGTCCTGCTTATGTTGAGGTCTCCGAGCCCCCTTCCTATCATCGCATAAAGGATGATGTCCGGCAGGATCCCCAGAAGGCTGCCGGCAACGTACTGCGGCAGTTTCACCCTTGCAGCGCCCAGATACATGCTCGCTATGTCGTAATTCATCATCTTCAGGAGCCTGAGCAGCAGCACAAAGATGAACGGCCTCTCGTTCTTCAGTCTGACCAGCCCGCGGAGTTTCGAATACTTCCCTTCTATGTCCTGCAGCTGCTCACCGGCCAGCTTGTTGCCGATGAAATATCCCTCGAAAATCATGACCAGAGCACCGGCGATGTTCATCGCAATAGCTGCCGGAAGGCTGAACAGGGTTCCGTTTGCCAGGAACAGCAGCCCGGAGTAAAAGAAAACCGACAGCGTCTTGAGCGCAAACATCATCAGCATCACAGCTGCAGCCAGATACGGTTCCGAAGGCGTATACGACAATATCGCACTCAGAGATATCCTGTCGTGCAGGCAGAGCGCCACTATCATGACCATCACCCACAGCGAGATGATGAGTGTCCTTGAGACTGCGGAAACATTTGCAGGATAGTCATCGCCCCAGACGACCTGCAGGTACATGCGGGTATACATCAGCAGTGCCAGCATTACAGTGGCGGAGCAGGCGATGATCATCAGATTTGCCAGCGGCCTCGGGATGTTCTGCCACAGTATCAACGTCGCTGTGACTGCGATCATTGACGCCTTACAGATCTTTCCGAACCATTTTGAGCTGTACACCCGGTCATATCTCGAGAACAGGATGTAACCGTATATGATCTGGCACAGCTCCCTGAACATCATTACCATCAGAAGCAGCCACATCCACCTGTACTTAGGCACCAGACATATGATGAGCACAGCGATCAGCACTTTGCTCACCGCCGAGTCGAAGAACTTTCCAAAATCCGTAACGCAGCCGGTCTTTCTTGCGACCGTACCGTCGACCATGTCGGTCACTACTGCTGCAGCTACCACTGCGAAGCTGCCGGCGTACATTTCTCCGAGATACAGGCGGACGATCACAGGTATCAGAAGCAGTCTGAGCAGGGTTATCGCATTAGGAAGATTGACGATGTTCTTTCTGCTCATCACCTCCCTTAGCTTGTCTCCGACCTCCGGGCTTGCCTCATTGAAGGACAGTCCCCACGCGGCAAAGCTGACCGGAAGCGCGACCACCGCATCCACTATGGAATGCTGCTTCACGAAGAGAGTTGATACGCAGATGAAGAATACGGTCACTGCCATTGCCGTCTTGACTCCGATCGACATCCGCTCATTGGCGTACATCGCTGCAAACATCAGTCCCATCGAACCGATAACATGCATGGATGGGCAAACGTTGGTAGGCGTATCGACGAAGTAGATCATCGATACTATCCAGGTGAAGATGTTGTCATGTTCGAAGCTGTCCGGCCTGAGCGAGTGGCAGCTCGGATATATGAGAAATGCAGCGAACGACAGGATCGCTCCGACGATGAAGAACTGCATCATCTTCCGGAAAACAGTTCTGTCATTTCTGAACAGATAAACGATCATTATCAGTGAGACGACGTGCCAGGAAAGATACGGGATCACAAAAAATTCGCTGAAAGGTATCAGATCATCCATGAACATGTGGATGGTATGATATTCAGCGCCAATGTTGACCCGTTCGACGATCAGATACGCGAGAAGGTACAGCGGGAGAAACAAAAAATATTGATAGTCTTTGTCTTTTTTGCCGCCATTCATAAAGAGAATTATAGCACACCGTCGTGCTCATTCATCCATCTGATGAGCTCTTTACAGTAATCGTCATGCCTGTCGACGTAGCAGGTATGTCTTGCTCTCTCCCAGAGGATCCACTCCGATCCTTTTATTCCGTCATGCATCGTTTTGGCGATAAGCGGCGAGCAGAGATCCGAGATACCGCTCATGATAAGCGAAGGTACCTGTATCTCACCAAGCCTGTCAACATATTCAAAGTCTCTGAGAGAGCCTGACGGAACGAATTCGTTAGGGCCCCAGCCCTCGACATATGCCTCATCACCCCTTTTCTTAGGCCTTTTGCAGCATTCAGGGACATCATCGCCCAGCCAGAAATCGCAGTATCTCGCCATATACTCATCGACCGCCCTGTCGTAGGCCTCTCCGCTGAAGTTTCCTGTTTCAAGAGCTGTGTATATGGCGTCCTGCATATCCTGCGGCATCATCCTGATCCTGCGCATACCTTCTCTCTCCCACATGCTGCTCGAAGGGTGGCCGCTTGAGATGATGAAGCTCCTGACGCCTTTAGTGTGCTCTTTGTAGTCTATGCCAAAGCAGACTATCATCATTCCTCCCCACGACTGTCCGATTATATGGCACTCATCGAGGCCGAGGTAATCCCTGAGCGCAATGAGTTCGCTCATCCAGGTCTCTTTCGTCCACAGCTCGGGATGCCCGTCAAGATACGAATTGCCGCAGCCGATCTGATCATACATGACAATCATTCTCTCATCTTCATCAGCTACGTTGTCCAGCACCTCAAAGTAATTGTGCGTAGACCCCGGGCCGCCATGCAGGCAGAGGAGCGGCGCCTTGCCGTTGTCCTTACGCTCGCCAACTATTCTGTAATATGTTTCGTGTCCCATGAAAGGCATATAGCCTTCAGTTATTCCCGCCATTTGTTTTCTCCGCATTTTCCGCAGTCACTGCATCCGTTGCAGATCAGTTTCATCGCGCACTCCCTGCAGTTGCTGCAATAGTGCTTCACGTACAGATTTTCTTCGGGTACCGGCAAACCCCAGCTGTCGACAAGATCGAATTCCATCGGCTTGCCCTGATAGTTCATGCCGGACTTCAGTGCCTGGCTCGTCTGCAGTCGCTTGCCCTTAAGCGTATACTGCTTTCCATCCTTTATGAATACCGATCCTGTTTCCATGAAGCAGAACGTTATATCTCTTGACTCGCATTCCTCTCTCAGCGACTTCACCCAGTCGAAATTGCATGGCCTTCTGCCGCCGTAGTTTTCTCCTCCGCAGACGACCTGTTCGATCTGACCGCTGTCAAGATATTTACCGAGCTTCACCGGCCCGAGTATTGGCGCAACGTATACGCCTTTGTGCCTGAACGGCAGCTCCAGCAGTATCGGCAGCCGCTCATCGGCTCTCTTCTGGTTCTCCGTCGTAACATTCAGGAAGATGTTGTCCCATCCGTCTCCCCAGTCTGCAGGAAGACAGTCAGCTATACGCTGTGGTCTTTTGGTCACGAGGATAAATATCACGTCGCTTCTCATGCGCATTATGTTCCACGCTTCGCCGCGCCACTGATCTGCTTCCTCGAGGAAAAAGTCGGATGTCATGCATACACTGATCTTTTCACCGCTCTGTATCTTGTAGCTTCCGTTCCTGTTTCTGGACAGGGGATATCTGACATTGGAGGTAAGGTAGATCTCAGAGCCTGCCTTATCTCTCATGTCGTCAAGATAATACATATAGCAGTTTTCGCAGCCTTCACTGCATTTGACACATCCGTGCCACGGGTTCCAGATATCGTGCATGGCTTTTTTACAGGTGCGCGCGGGCCTTCTGCCAGGCCGCTTCCCTGCTGCATTCCGCGCACAGAGACGGAGCTACTGCGCAGCCGCCTTTAGCTGTTTCGCGGATGCTTTCAGGGAGCGCCCGTCCTACGTCGTAAGTTATCTGTATCATTTCATCCAGAGGTATGCGCGGTCCGACACCTGCCAGCGCCAGTTCAGCCGCTGTATAAGCACCGACTGCTCCTATGGCGTTTCTGGTCTGGCACGGCACCTCAACGAGTCCGCGTACAGGGTCGCACGCCAGGCCAAGCAGATTGGACAGAGCGATACTGGCTGCATGACAGCATTGTTCCGGTGTGCCCCCGAGCATCTCAACAATCGCGCTTGCCGCCATAGCCGATGCGGATCCGACCTCCGCCTGGCATCCTGCTTCTGCTCCGGCAACAGAGCCGTTTCTGGTGATGATATAACCTATCGCGCCGGCATTTATCAGCCCGCATCTCATAGCATCGATGCTTATATCATAAGATTCATACATAGACAGCAGTACAGCCGGCAGAACTCCCGCCGAACCGGCAGTCGGAGCTGCGACTATGACTCCCATGCTCGCGTTCGTCTCCGCGACCGCAAGCGCATTGATTATAGCCCTGTGGATGGCTGGTCCGCATATTGCTTTTGACTCATCAAGACTGTTTAGCTTTTTCGCCTCTCCACCAAGCAGACCGCCCATCGATCTTGACGGTTCGGATATAGGCTTATCGACAGCCGTGTTCATCACACGGAGATTCGCATCTATGCGATCCATTATTGCCTTTCTCCTTGTCTCGCCCAGCTGCATCTCACGCCTGATCATGACCTCGGATACAGGCATGTCCTTTTTATTGCAAAGCCTGAGAAGCTCTTCTGCATTTTTGAAATCCCAGTTCACGGCATACCTCCTTATATCTCTATCAGATCAACACTTGTGATAGTCTCATACTGAAGGATCTTCTCTTTCAGTTCCTCCGAAATGGAGCCGTCAGTCTCGATCACGGTGAAAGCTTTCTTTCCCTTTTCTTCCCTGAAAAGCTTGAGTGTCGCAACGTTTACAGACTCTTCTGCAAGACACTTGGTAATATAAGCGACCGTGCCGGTAACATCCTGATGACCGATGATCATGGTGCTGTATTCGCCGTTGAAGTCTACTTCTATCTCATTGATGCGCCTGATACGGACGCGGCCGCCTCCGATGGATTCACCTCTTACAAGAAGTGTATGGCCGTCCTCCCCTGTTATTACAATATCGACGGTGTTCGGGTGGCTCACAGGCGTCTCTTTATCGGCAACAAACTCTACCCTAAGCCAGTTTTTCCTCGCATACATATATGCATTTCTTATCCTCACGTCATCAGACCTGTAGCCGAGCATGCCTCCTATCAGGGCTCTGTCTGTACCATGCCCCTTGTAAGTCTCCGCAAATGACCCGTATAGTCTGAACTCGGCTTTTACAGGGGTGCCTGAGAATATCTGCCTGGCCATCCAGGCTATCGTCGCAGCGCCTGAAGTGTGTGAGCTTGACGGCCCGACCATAACGGGTCCTATCACGTCGAAAAGCCCTATGTAATTATTAGCCATGATCCCTCCTTGTATCTTTACCGTTACTTTTTTGTTACTGCATACCGGCTCTTCGACCAGGATGAGTAATATTTCTTCCCGCCGAACACCTTGTAGGTGCGGACGCGGACATAATATTTCTTCCCGCCTTTCAGCTTTTTGATCTTTTTCGATGTTTTCTTATATCCCTTGACCGTCACGGTCCTTTTGTTCCTGGTGAACTTCCTGTTTGTCGCAAGCTGTACCTGATAGCCGCTTATACGTGACGACTCCACCATTGCAGTCTGCTTCTTCCATTTCACCGTGATCGCCTTCGATGACCTCTTTGAATGTGACATCTTCCGGTACAAAAGAGGCTTCCGAGACCCATGTGTACTCACCGGTCTGCAGATCCGCCCAGTCCTCACGTCTTGAAAGATAGATCGCAGCAGGGTTGATCATCAGGAGCTGTCTTATTACATTGTTTTTACCTGACGATATCAGCTTACATTTGATTATACTATACATTTCTTCCAATCTATGAGTGAGATTATTTCACCCTATCCGCATTTGAAAGCCCGGGAATCAACGCCACACCCCGCCGGATCAAATTATGTGAAAAAGTACAACATTTAAAGTTGATTTTGTGGATTTTCACAAATAATTATTGTATTATCAAATCCAACGTTACTTGGGGTATAGAGACGAAAGAGATTATTTATGAACTTCATTTTTATTGCGCCGAATTTTCCCGAAAATTACCGGCACTTCTGTGACAGGCTGCACCGCAACGGTGTGACCGTTCTTGGCATTGGCGATGCTCCTTACGACTCGCTCAGTGAAACTGTTAAAAATGCTCTGACTGAATACTACAAAGTGGATTCTCTCGAGGACTACGGACAGGTCTATCGCGCTGTTGCGTTCCTGGCTTTCAGATACGGGCGTATAGACTGGATCGAATCCAACAACGAATACTGGCTCGGGCTTGATGCACAACTGCGTCAGGACTTCAACGTCACCACAGGTGTCATGCCTGATGATCTTTCTCACTGGAAGAGCAAGGCTGCCATGAAGCCGGTTTACTGGTCTGCTGGAATCCCTTCCGCGCGCCAGCACCATGTGTCCACCATCGAAGCCGCACATGCCTTTCTTGCCGAGATAGGCGGTTATCCTGTTTTTGCGAAACCGAATGTCGGGGTCGGCGCTGAAGCCACCTATAAGATCGAAAACGATGATGACCTCGCAGCATTCTTTGAGGAGACATCCGGCTTTGATTATGTCATGGAGGAGTTCGTCACCGGAGACATTTATTCTTATGACGCAGTCTGTGATGAAAACGGAGATCCCCTCTTTGAGTCATCATTCATGTGCATCAATGTTGCCGACGCGGTAAACAACGGTACGGAGACTGTATACTTCGTACTGCCGGAAGTCCCGGAACAGCTCAAAGGATACGGCCGCAAGGCGCTGAAAGAGTTCAAGGTAAAGAGCAGATTCATCCATTTCGAATTCTTCAGGCTCACTGAGGCAAAGAAAGGCCTTGGCGATGTAGGAGATTTCGTAGGACTGGAGGTCAATATGAGGCCGGCCGGAGGTTTCACCCCGGATATGATCAACTTCTCACATTCAACCGATGCATATCAGATATGGGCGGATATGATCAGCACCGGAACGAGCACGGGCAGAAAGAACGGCCCGGACCGCTGGTGCGTCTTCGCCAGCCGCAAGGACAAGTTCACGCATGTACATACTCACGATGAGATACTGCAGCGCTATGACGGAAAGATAGTGATGTGCCAGCGCATGCCGGATATCTTCTCGGAAGCCATGGGCAACCAGATGTATATAGCCCTTCTGGATACAGAAGATGAAGTCCGCGAATACGTCCGGTACATACTTGACGAACAGGCAAAGATAGTCATACCAAGCCTATACAAATAAAAAAAGACGCGATCTGCAGTTTTCTGTAAATTGCGTCTTTTTTTATCGGTTATTTATCCCTTTTGTCTCTCCTCTAGTACAGCTTGGCTCCTGCCGGGATCCTATCATCTACGAGCAGAAGGTTGAGCATCTCCTCACCGTCGTACTCGTTGACTGCGCTGATCAGCATGCCGTTGCTGTACTCGCCCATCATCTTTCTCGGCGGAAGGTTCACGATAGCGATCGCAGTCTTTCCGACGAGCTCTTCAGGATCGTAGTACTTCTTGATGCCGCTGAGGATGACTCTGTCCTCGCCGGATCCGTCGTTCAGGACGAATTTCAGCAGCTTGTCGGACTTCTTAACCTCCTCGCAGGACTTGATCTTCACTGCTCTGAAGTCACTCTTGCTGAATGTGTCAAAGTCCACTTCCTCTTCGAAGAGCGGTTCTACCTTGACCTTGCTGAAGTCGATCTCGACTCTCTCCTTCTTTGCGCCGCCCTTGCCTTCCGGCTTCATTGTCGGGAAGAGCTGGACGTCTCTGATCGTTGCGCTGTCGGTGAGCAGCATTACGAGTCTGTCGACTCCGATGCCGATTCCGCCTGTCGGAGGCATTCCGACTTCCAGAGCGTTTACAAAGTCGGTATCCATCGGATGAGCCTCGTCATCGATTCCCAGATCGAGCTGTCTCTGCTGCTCCGCAAATCTCTCGTACTGGTCGATAGGATCATTCAGCTCGCTGAATGCGTTCGACATCTCCCATCCGTTGATGTACGATTCGAATCTTCTTGTGATGCGAGGGTCCTTAGGATCCTTCTTTGCCAGCGGTGAAACTTCGAGCGGATGTCCGCAGACGAAGCACGGTCCGTCCAGGAATCCCGGGATGTCTTCGCAGTAGTCTTCAAACATCTCGGCGATGATCTTTCCTCTCGTCCACTCAGACTCGTCCTCAAACTTCATGCCGTATTTCTTGGCAGCTTCGATAGCCTCTTCATCACTGTCGATCTTGTCGAACGGGATGCCTGTAGTCTTGATAACAGCCTCAGTCATATCGATCTTTCTCCATGGCGGAGTAACGTCGAACTCCTTGCCGCCATACTTAACGATAGGCGTGCCGTTGACTGCCATTGCGCACTTGTATGTTACCTGCTCCATGAGATCCATCATGGTCTCGAGGTTGACGTACGCTTTGTATGCTTCCATCGACGTGAACTCAGGGCTGTGGTTCCTGTCCATTCCCTCGTTTCTGAACACCTTGCCGATCTCGTAAACTCCGTCGAGTCCGCCGACGATGAGTCTCTTGAGGTGAAGCTCGAGTGAGATGCGGAGCGTCATGTCGATATCCAGGGTGTTGTGGTGGGTCAGGAACGGTCTTGCAGCCGCGCCGCCCGCGATGTTGCCGAGTACAGGAGTTTCGACTTCGATGAGGTCATAGTCCTCTTCGAGCACCTTTCTCATGGTGCTGATGATCTTAGCCCTCTTCATGAATGTCTCTCTTACATCCTCGTTCATGATGAGGTCTACGTATCTCTGGCGGTATCTCAGGTCTGTATCCTTGAGGCCGTGCCACTTGTTAGGAAGAACCTGCAGAGACTTGCACAGCAGCTTCACTTCATGGGCTCTTACGCTGACTTCGCCGGTCTTTGTCTTGAAGACTTCGCCGGTGATCCCGATGATGTCACCGGTATCATAAGTCTTGAAGATGTTGTACTCGTCCTGTCCGATATTGTCTCTTGCGACGAAGATCTGGATGCGGCCCTGCTTGTCCTGCATGTCAACGAAAGCGACCTTGCCCATGCGGCGGAACGCCATGATTCGGCCTGCCACTCTGACTTCCTCATCTTCCATCGCATCAAAGTTTCCCCTGATGTCTTTCGACCATGCGGTCACATCGAAAGTCTCCTCAAGATACGGGTCTCTGCCCATGGCACGGAGCTCTTCGAGTTTCTTTCTCTTGATCTGCCTCTGTTCGCCGATCTCCTTTTCGGTGAGCTCGCGCTCCACGGCTTCAACAGCAGCTTTGATTTCATTTTTGATGTCAGCCATTATCTCTTGACCTCCACGACTTTGTATCTTGCCATGCCGTCCGGAACCATGAACTCGACTTTGTCGCCGGCCTTCAGGCCCAGAAGGTGCTGTCCTACCAGTGACACGTTCGAGAGCTTTCCGTTCAGCGGATCTGCCTCAGTTGTACCTACGATCTTATATGTCATCTTTTCGCTTGTGTTAAGATCCTCGATGGTGACTGTACGGCCTGTCTGTACCGAATCGTCGCTCTCATCTGTCTCTTCCACGATTACGGCTGTGCGGAGGATCTCCTCGATGTTGCTGATCCTCTCTTCGGTCTCAGCCTGTGCGTCCTTCGCAGCGTCATACTCGGCGTTCTCGCTGATATCTCCGAGTGAGATGGCTTCCTTGAGTCTTTCAGCGTTCTCTTTACGGACTACGGTAATAAGATGTTCCAGTTCCGCGTTCAGGCTCTCATAACCTTCTCTGGTCATTTCATTTGACTTTAAAGCTGCCATTTTATCTTCCTTCCCTTTCTTTTGTATATCTCAGACCTTACTGTCTGTTGATCTCTTCAATAGTTACATTTTCGCTTGTCGTGAGTCTCATCAGAGCGGAATATTTCACCTTGAATCTCACGATATCTCCGACGCGGAGCTGTTCCCTGCAGTCTTCTATGTCGACTATGGTGTGGTCACCTGAGGCCATCGCCACCTCTGCGCCTTCGAGCACCGGCACTATATCGTCTATGTCGCCGTAATCGGCTCTGCCTATCGCCACTATCGCGCGTCTGCGGCGTCCTCTGTCGACGTATTTTACGACCTTGCCGGATGCGTCCACACCGAGCTCTCCTATAGGATGAGTCGGCTTGGTGTTTGTCTCGATGACTTCAGTCTCGAGTATGAAGCACTCGTCGCTCAGGATGTCCACTTCCTTTCTGCCATAGCATGTGCGGAGATCCTCTAGCGGTCCGATGAATGTGACCGCGCCTATCCTCAGCATGTTGATCTTAGGATTCATCACACCGTCGAACAGCGGCATGAGGCTCGATGTTGCTCCGCCGGAGACTATCTCGAGCGGTCTGCCTATCGCCTCTTCTACTGCCTCTGCCCAGTCGGCAAGCATGTCCATCTTCTCTTTGGTAGGCTTTACGGAGCCTACGCAGCCGAGGTTAGTGCCTATACCTGCGAGAAGGATGCAGTCGAGCTCGTTTTCAACAAACACCGCTACATCAGCGAGCTCTTCCTTTTCGAAGAAGCCTTCTCTGAGGTCCCCGAGGTCTGCCATCAGGATGACATTATGCACCTTGCCATTATTGGCTGCTGCTTCCTGGAGAGCCTTGAGAGTATCGACGCTGCTCTGCAGGCTGTAATCGCAGATCTTCACCATCTCGTCAAGCTCTGACAGCATAGGGACTCTTATCATGAGGAGCGGGATCTTTACTCCTGCTTCCTTTGCCCTTGCAAGCTGCTCAAGCCTCGATGATGCGATCCACTTAGCTCCGCAGCTCTCGTAGTCGAGTGCCGCCGAAGCCAGACCCGTCGTCACCTTGATGACGCCCGCAACGTCTATGCCCGCATCGCGGCACCAGCCAACCACAGTGTTCATGTTGTGTCTGAGATTTCTGTGATCGACTATAAGCGTTGGTCTTTTTTTCATCATGTTTCCTCTTAATCTGCGAGCTTATTCTCCTCGACGAATCTGCGGATCTTCATGCCGGTCGTCTTGTTGAACTCGCCTCTCTTGATGACGATGTGCTTGACTCTCTTCCAGTCAGGCCAGTTTGCGTTGAGCCTGTCGATCTCGCTGCTTACGAGCGACATCACTGCGCTCTCGTCGTCTGCCCTGTCGCCGAGGGCTTCCCTGACGTTTTCTCTGTCAGGACGCAGGGTCACATAGATGCCCCTCTGCATCCTGTCTTCGTTGTCTTCATCGGCCCAGACCATGCATTCCTCGATATACGGGCTGCGTGCGATGAGCTCCTCGAGCTCCTCAGGGAAGACGTTCTTGCCGTTTGCGGCGATGATAACGTTCTTTTTGCGTCCCGTGATGTATACATAGTTGTCCGCGTCGAGGTGGCCGATATCGCCGGTATGGAACCAGCCGTTCTCCATGCTTGCCGCAGTAGCTTCAGGGTTCTTGTAGTAGCCCATCATGACCATAGGTCCGCGGAAGCAGATCTCACCGTTGCCGTCCTCATCCTTGTCGATGATCTTGCACTCTGTGAACTGGAACAGCTTTCCGGCTGAATCGTTTCTCATGTATTTCCACTGGTCAGGGTTGAGCGCCACCATAGGCGATGTTTCCGTGAGGCCGTAGCCCTGGAGGCACGGTATGCCCATGCTGCGGAAGAATGCGAGCACCTTAGGGTCGACTCTCGCTCCGCCTGCGATGAACATGTCTATATTGCCGCCGAACTGAGCCATGATCTTGTTTGCTATCGGTTTCGCAATGTTGAGACCGAACTTGCTCGTAAAGTTGTTTGCGGCAAACAGCGTGTTGACCAGCTTGTCCTGACCCTGCTTCTTCAGGGTCTTCTGGATGGTGTTGTAGAACTTCTCGTAGATGAGAGGCACCGCGAGCAGGAATGTCGGGTGCACCATCTGCATGTCCTTTGTTATGTATTTGAGGCCCCTGCAGAACGCCATCGACGCTCCCATGAACAGTCCTTCGATCATGGTGCAGGTGCACTCGTATGTATGATGTATAGGAAGCACGCTGAAGAAGATGTCGCTCGGGCGCACTTCGAGGTAGGTCTGTGCGATAAGTACGTCCGTGCAGAGGTTCCTGTGCGAGAGCATTACACCCTTGCTCACTCCGGTGGTGCCGGATGTAAAGATGATCGACACGAGGTCGGATGCTCTTACTCTGGCATCGAGGTAGCTTCTGTCGCCTGCTGTGACTTTGACCTTGCCCTCTTCCCTGAGAAGGTTCCATGAATAGAGTCCGTCTGCAGGATCCTCGTGGGCATCCCTGTTGACTCCGATGACCATCTTCAGGCCCGTCCTGCCTTCTGCTTTGATTTCCTTGAAAAGCTTGTAGAATTTATCCTGGCAGCAGATCACTGCGTCGATCTCTCCCATGTCGCAGAGAGTGGTGAGTTCTTCCTTCGAAAGCTCCTTATCGAGCGGAACGACTACTCCGACTCCGCCTGTGACTGCGAAGTAGGATTCTGCCCACTCATAGCAGTTGGAGCCGATGACGCCGATATGCTTTCCCTTGAGACCGAGTCCGAGGAGAGCTGTACCGAGTCCTCTGACGTCGTCCCTTACTCCTCCGTAAGTGAATTCGGTGAAATGATCATCACCCGGCATGATCTGGTGATAGAGCACCTTGTCGCCGAAAGCTTCGACGCCGGATTCCATCATCATTTTGAGATCGGTGATCGGTCTGCCTATACGGTACATAACCTCCGGCACTTTGCTTGCAGTTATGCCGTCTACGTAATATTGCATGTCTGCCATCTCGGCAGCTTTCAGCTCTTTATATTCTTCTTCTGTCAGACTTTCGAGGTCTGCATCCCTGTATTTTTCGATAACTTCTTTGTAATTAGTCAATTCTGTACTTCCTTTTTTACGTATAAAAAAAATGGTAAAAGCCAGCTGTCATATCACAGTAGCGCCGAATATTTTACCATTTTACAGCCTCAAATGTCAATGAATGCAAGGGTCAGAGAATCAGTCTTACCGAGCCGTGGAGGACCGTTCGGCCTGTCGCCGGATCGCTCTCCACTCTCATTCTGCCGGCAGGCTCGTAGAAGGTGACGTCGACAGGCGATCCGGCCTTCGCGGCGAGGTACATCCCTGCTGCCGCGCTCCCGCTCGCGCAGGAGTTTTCCCAGAACATCGTGTCAGCTCCCGGCACGTAGACCAGGGGTATCATAGGACGGAGCGCGGCGCCCTCGCCCAGGAACATCATGCCGAGGCAGTCCGCTCCGAGCACACTGCACCAGCTTCTTAGCAGCGTTTCTGCCAGCGCCGGATCATCCTTCAGTCCGAAAAATCCCGAGTCAGGTTCTATGATGACGTGTGATATGCCCTCCATCCATACTATAGGGAGGTTCAGGGAATCGCTGTCCGGGAGCATCCCGTCGGCCAGCCTGAGTTCATCGATGCTGACGGCCGGCGGCATGGAAACGGCCGCGCTGAAGGTGTTTTCGGCCTGCCTCTCCAGCAGGACCTTGATAGGCGCGGTCGCCCCGGAAACTTTTACCGGCACCGCGCCGCCCTGCAGGCCTCTGCGGATCGCAAAAAGCGCGGCCGCGCACATCGTGGCGTTGCCGCAGAACTCTCCGCCGGCCATTCGAAGGCTGACCGGCACGCTGCCTTCAGCGGCCGCTGCATCTTCTGCATAGGTAACGAAGCCGACCTGTTCAACATCAGGCTCCAGCTCCATTATCCTTGCCGCAGCTGCCGGCTGGTCCGCTATAGTCACTTCGCTCTCAACGAGCGCCGTTATATTGCCTGTCGGATCAAATATGTAATATTTCAGATCTTCCGGGACCCCGTTCATTGATATCTGCTCTTTCCTATCTTTCAAATACGCGCAGGAACTGTTTCGTCCTCTCCTCCTGCGGATCATCGAACACATCACGCGGATCGCCCTGCTCAACGATCACGCCGCCGTCCATGAATATGACGCGGTTGCTTACTGCCTTCGCGAAAGGCATCTCGTGCGTTACGACCACCATCGTCATCTTCTCTTCAGCAAGCTGGCGGATTACCTTCAGTACCTCTCCGGTCAGCTCAGGGTCGAGCGCCGAAGTAGGCTCGTCAAAGAAGAGGATCTCCGGCTTCATCGCCATCGCGCGTGCGATCGCAACTCTCTGCTGCTGTCCGCCGGACAGCTGGTAAGGATAGGCATTCGCCTTGTCTTCGATACCCATCTTTTTAAGAAGCGCCATTGCGTTATCTTCGGCTTCTTCTCTGCTGATTCCCTGCACGTGGATCGGCGCATCTGTTATGTTCTTCAGGATGCTGTAGTGCGGGAACAGATTGAACTGCTGGAACACGAGGCCGCAGTATTTGCGGAATTTCTTCATATCATGAGGGCCTGCATATACCGCGTTGCCGTGCTCGTCAGTGTGAGCAGCCTTTTCTCCCATATATATGATCTCACCGCCATCGATGGTCTCAAGGAAAGTTGCGCATCTGAGCAGCGTCGACTTGCCGGATCCCGACGGTCCGATTATGCTCACGACCTCGCCATGGTCAACTCCGAAGCTGATGTCCTTGAGCACCTCGAGTCCGTCAAATCTCTTTTCGATGTTTTTCATTTCAAGTATCATTGCGCTGCCCTCCTACTTGTAATAATCCATCGATTTCTCGATGCGTGCCATCACGAATTCCACCAGATAATTGGCCACGAAGTAGAAGACGCCCGCTATCAGGAACGGCATAAAGGACGACTGCGACGCGGATATCTGCTTGGCAAGTGAGAACACCTCAGCATACGCAAGCGTAAACGCGAGCGATGTATCCTTTACCAGCGTTATGACCTCATTCGTCACAGACGGCATTATGATTTTCACCACCTGCGGCAGGATTATCTTCATGAAGGTCTGTGTCTTTGTGTAGCCGAGCACCTCTGCAGCCTCATACTGGCCGACCGGGATCGACTCTATGCCGCCGCGGTAGATCTCCGCGAAATAAGCTGCATAGTTCAGAACAAACCCCAGAATTATCGCCGGGAATCTCCAGTTGCCGATATTCCAGCCGAAAAGATAATATGGTCCGAAGTACCACACCAGGAGCTGCAGCATCAGAGGTGTGCCGCGCATGATCGATATATAGGCTTTGATGAAGCCGCGCACCGGTGCAAATTTTGACCTGCGCAGAAGCGCGACTATCATGCCTATAGGGAGGGAACCGATGAGCGTAAGCGAGAAGATAAGGAAGGTCTTCCACATTCCGGAGCCCATCGTAGAAAGCATGGTTGAAAATGTCATTATATATCCTCAGTTTCTGTTTTCTTCAGACAAGAGCAGTGCTGCAGGATCAGTCCCGCAGCACTGTCTGTCCGTCATTTATAATTTGCAGTCTGAACAAACACCGCGTTTACATTAGTTGTTGATCATCGACAGGTTCTCGTAGATCTCAGGGTACTTCTGGCCGATCTCGTCCATCTTGCCGTTCTCTGCCAGAGTCTTGAGTGCCGCATTCACCTGATCGCGGAGTTCTGTGTCATCTGTTCTGAAGCCGATAGCATATACTTCCTGGCATACGTCTTCATCCAGATATGCAAGGCCCTCCACCTTTGTCATCTGATAGTCACCTGTTGTAACGTCGATGGCGATAGCATCGATAGCTCCTGCCTTGAGGTCGTTTACAGCGACAGTGTAAGTATCATACTTGTCGAAAGAAGCGAATGTCTTCATCAGATCCTCTGCTCCGCCTTCAGCGTTCGGAGTCTCGAGCATTTCCTGAGCGGATGTGCTTCCCTGTACGCCTACCTTCTTGCCTGCGAGGTCTGCTGTCGACTTGATGTCAGATCCTTCGAGTACCATGATCTTGATGGTATTTACTGAATATGGATCGCTCCATGCGAACTTAGGCTCTCTGTCAGGGCTCTTTGTGAATCCCGACCATATGCAGTCGATGCTGCCGGATTCAAGTTCTGCATCCTTTGCATCCCAGTTGATAGGAACGCCCTCATATGTCCAGCCGTTCAGTTCGCATACTGCCTGAGCCAGCTCTACGTCGAATCCGGTTGTCTGTCCATCGTCTCCGATATATGAATATGGAGGGAAGTCCTTGTCATAACCGTGCTTGAATGTGAATGCCTCTTCAGCTGCTGCGCTGTCAGCGCTGTCAGCGCTGTCGCTGCCACCGCCGCATGCAGTCAAAGCTGCCATCGTGAAGATCATCGCGAATGCAAGCATGAGTACTGTTAATCTCTTTTTCATAATCTTTAGTCCTTTCCGATAGTAACGATTTTCCTTTTCTGATTGTAACGATTTGCTTTTTTTCGTGGTTTTAACACGTCTTTTCTGCTTTAGTGTGCTAAAGCGCTAAATTGACAAAGCAATAATAGCATCCACACATCCCATGGTCAAGCATTATTACTGTTTTCTTACAAATACATCGTTTTCAGCGATCCGCAGCCACAACAAAAAAGATACATATACGAAGAAAAATCTCCATATATGTACCAATTTTTCTGAAAGTCCTGTGGACGGCTTTTGAGCGGCTCTGCCCGTCGGAATATATATACACAATCCGGGATAATCACTCAAATGAGCTCTATGCTTCCGGTAATTTGCTGATGTCGACCCATGCGAGGGAGCGCGACACTTCAAACAGCTCGTCCGGTGTGAATTCTGCGGCGGAGTTGGAGGAGCCGCAGGCCGGAAATACCGTTTCGAACCTCTTCATCGATTCATCGCAGTATATCCTGACATCGTCGCGCGTGACGCCGAAAGCACAGACGCCGCCGATCTCGTGGTTCGTGTATTCAGGTACTTCTTCCGGCGAGAGCATTTTCGCCTTTTCTCCGAAGCAGTCCTTGTATTTCTTGTTGTCGACTCTGGCATCGCCGGCCACCTGCACGAGGATTCCTGTGCCGTCCTTGAGCTTGAAGCTCAGAGTTTTGCAAATGCGGGCAGGCTCTACTCCGACTGCTTTTGCGGCCAGTTCGACCGTTGCACTCGAGACTTCAAATTCCATGATGCGGTCGGCCATTCCGAACTGTTCAAGATATGCGCGTGCGATTTCTATTGACATATTATCTCCTGTCCGGGCGTAATGCCCATTTACCCATAAACGAAACGCGGTGCCGCTTCCGCAGCAGCACCGCGGCTGTGTCATTTTTTACTGTTTCCTTTAGTTAAGCAGCTGCTTTTTTGTCCTTGCCGCGCATGGCGACTGTCAGCACGAGTCCGATCACCAGACCTATCAGAGCCGGTACCACCCAGCCGAGTCCGAGATCGAAGAACGGGAATACTTTGCGTCCGAGCTCTGTCATTGCAGAGATGTGCAGCGCGTTCTGGATGCCTTCAGGCAGGGTCTTGAAGAAATCGAAGACTGCCGGGATGAAAGCTCCGAGAGTTACCCAACCGTAAACGTATTTGCTCTTGCCGAAAGCTTTCTCGCAGAGCGCCATGATAATGAGTACAGTAACAAGCGGATAGAGAAGCATCAGCACAGGAACTGCATAGTTGATGATCGCGGTGAGGCCTACATTCGAAACTATGAACGAGAACAGCGTGAAGAACATCGCCCATCCTCTGTAGTTGAGCTTGCCCGGTACCAGCTTTACGAACATCTCGCCGCAGCTGGTAACGAGTCCGATCGCTGTCTTGAGGCAGGCGAATGTGATCGTAAGTGCGAGCACGATGCTGCCGATGCCTCCGAGGTAGTGGTTTGCGATCTGTGTGAGTGCAATGCCGCCGTTATCTGAAACTTCGAAGAGGCCTCTGGACTGTGCGCCCATGATGATGGTAAGCATGTAGATGACGAACATCAGTATGCCCGTAAACACGCCTGCCTTCAGCGTTTCTCTTGCGACATCGCTGTCCCTGTCAACGCCCAGGTCTCTTACGACATTGATTATAACGATACCGAACGCAAGTCCTGCGATAGCATCCATCGTGCCGTATCCTTCGATGAGTCCGTTGAAAAGCGCACCATTCTGATAAGCATCGACCGGTGTGACCTCAGACATCGGCGCTCCCGGATTTATGAGAGCCACCAGTACGAGGATGCCGAGGAATACCAGGAAGAGCGGATTGATCACGCGTCCGATCCATGTGGTGATCTTGCCCGGTCTGAGCGAGAAGTACATTACGAACGCGAAGAATATGAATGTGAAGATGAGCTGCCAGAGCTTGAAGTGCGACTCGCCTACTATTGGTGCGACACCTGTGGTGAACGATACGGAAGCGCATCTCGGTATAGCGAAAAACGGTCCGATCGTGAGGTAAAGCACGGCGGTGAACACCCTGCCGTACCAGCCTGACACCTTGTTCGAAAGTTCCATCAGGTTGTCACTGTGTGTGTTTCCGATAGCCGCTACCGCGAGGATAGGGACAGTCACAGCCGTGATGCAGAATCCGATTATCGCCGGCCACGAATTGCTGCCTGCCATCTGTCCCAGGTGGACCGGGAATATCAGGTTGCCTGCTCCGAAGAACATTCCGAACAGCGTACTCGCCACGACGATGGTTTCTTTCATCGTCAGTTTCTTTTTCATAATTCTCTTCTCCCTTCTACAGCCTTCAGAAGTGTGACTTCGTCGGCATATTCAAGGTCTCCTCCCACCGGGATACCGTGTGCGATCCTTGTCACCTTTATGCCTGCCGGTTTCAGCAGCCTTGCAATATACATCGCGGTGGCCTCGCCCTCTATGTTAGGGTTCGTGGCAATGATGACTTCATCAACATCGCTGTTGCCCTGCAGCCTTTCGATAAGGCTCTTCAGGTTGATGTCAGCCGGACCTATCCCCTCGGCAGGAGATATCGCTCCGTGGAGCACGTGGTATGTACCTTTGTATTCGCGTATGCGTTCCATCGCCATTACATCCTGAGGTGTCTCAACGACACAGATGACCGTCTTGTCTCTGGATCTGTCGGAGCAGATGCTGCACACATCCTTGTCGGTCAGGTTGCCGCAGATGCTGCAGTAGTGCAGTGACCTTTTGGCTTCCACGATCGACTCAGCCAGTGCCTCTGCCTCACGGTCGGTCAGACTGAGCACATGAAAAGCGAGCCTCTGAGCGGTCTTTCCGCCGATGCCCGGAAGCTTTCCCAGCTCGTTTATCAGCTTGTTGAGGGAACGCGGATACTGCTTCATCAGAAGCCGAAGCCTCCGAATCCGCCGCCCATACCGCCGAGGCCGCCCGTGATGCTGTTCATCTCGGTCTCCTCGAGGTCTTCGATCTGTCTGATCGCCTCATTCACAGCAGCCATGACGAGATCCTGAAGCATTTCAACATCATCAGGATCAACGACGTCCTTATCGATGTTCAGACTGGTGATCTGTTTCTTGCCGTTCATCGTTACTTCGATAGCACCGCCGCCTGCTGTAGTGGTGAGCTCCTTTTTCTCGAGCTCAGCCTGCTTCTGCTCCATTTCAGCCTGCATGGCCTGGAGCTGTTTCAGCTGCTTCTGCATATCCTTTGCGCCGCCGCCGTTTCTGACTTTAGGCTTCTTGCCGGCTTTCATTCCTTTACCCATATTATCCTCCTGTATATGTCAGTCTTCCATGACCGGTTCCAGACCGAAGAGGTCCATTATGTCTCCGATCACTTCGTTCTTATTTATATCATCGTCGATTATCCTGGCTGTCTCCTCCTCGGAGATCCCGGCGCTGTCTGCTGCCGCACCTGACTTGGATATGGTGCCGGCTCTCATCGTAACATAGACATCGCTGCCGTAAATGCTCTTAGCCACCTGAGCTATCTCCGCTGATTTGTCTTCGGCGAGTCTCAGCTTGCCCGGACTCACGATGACCAGCAGTCTTCCTGCATCGAATTCAGCGCCTGCAGAGTATCGTCCCACAAGGCTCATGAAAGTTCTGTCGCTTGCGGATACTGCTCTGACTATTCTGTCCCACATCTCTTCCGGGCTTCCCGGCTGCTCCCTCTGAACAGAAGCTATCATATCTGCGAGAACATCAGCCGCCGGCTCATCGTCTTCCGGAGCTTTCGCGCGCGCCAGTGTTTCAGCCGGTCTTGCAGCAGCTGTCTCTCTCTTCGGAGCAGGTCTCAGCGGTCTTCTTGCCGGAGCCTCCGCGGCATCATCCGGAGAAGCGAGTCTTACAGATGCTGTCTCCAGGAGTATGCGGGGTCTCTCGGAATATCTTCCGAGATTGATGTATTCTGAGATCAGGCGGATAGCTTTCTCTATGAATGCAGCGTCTGTCTGATCCGCCTGCGCCCTGAGCCTCGAGATGTTCTCTCCTGATGAGCCCACGATGCGCTCAGCCTTTCCGACATATTTGACTATCATGAGGTCGCGCATGTGCTTGAGCCAGTCCTTCATGATCTGTCTCGGGTCCTTGCCGCGCCTGATTATTTCATCTATATATACGAGCGCCTTGCCTGCGTCACCCGCGATCACCGCGCCGGTCAGCGCAAGGAAGAAGTCCGTTCCCGCAGCTCCTGTGTACTCAAGAACTGCCGCTCTGCTGAGCTCCTTATCACCTGCTGCAGTGCACTGTTCGAGTATGCTGAGCGCATCCCTGACTGAACCGTCCGCTCTCGAAGCTATGGTCGAAAGCGCATCGTCTGTCGCCCGGATGCCTCTTCTGGAGCATATCCTCTTCATGCCCTCGATAAGCTCCTCTTCGGTGACCCTCCTGAAGTTGAGCTGCATGCAGCGGGATCTTATGGTGGATCTTACCTTCTGAGGATCTGTCGTCGCGAGGATGAAGATAGCGTGCTCAGGCGGTTCCTCGAGAGTCTTGAGGAAGGCATTCTCTGCAGCTGTGCTGAGCATGTGCACCTCGTCGATGATGTATACCTTGTATCTTCCTACTGCCGGAGGATACTTCACCATCTCGATGATGGCCCTGAGGTCGTCCACGCCGTTGTTGGAGGCCGCGTCGAGTTCTATTACATCAACGAACCTTCCTTCGCGTATCGCTTCGCAGTTTGCGCACTTTCCGCAGGGAAGATCCACGCCCGGATCTCCCGGTTCGCCCTCCATGCAGTTTACGGCTTTTGCGAGTATGCGTGCGGTGCTCGTCTTGCCTGTGCCGTGAGTTCCGGCAAATAAATAAGCCTGGCTCACCGTGCCTGTCCTGATCTGGTTCTGCAGGATACGTACGATGTGCTTCTGGCCTATTACTTCATCAAATACTTCCGGCCTCTCGGCTCTGTATAATGCGGGCTGCATCGGTTTCCTTTCTATTAAAAAGAAGCGGGCGGTCTGCTGTACGCAGAGGCTGATCTGCGGCACACAGGACAGATCGCTTAATGCTGCTACCTCTCGGTCCTGACATGGTTCACGGAGCCCCGTTGCGCAGGGCCCCCGCGCACAGCAGGCCGCCCGCCCGATTTCGCTCTACATTCTAACACAAAAGTATTCTTATCTACAACATGATTTCACTCTTGGCTTTGCTCGATGCGATCATGTCGTTGAGCTTTTTAGCCGGCCTGTAGAATGCCAGGCCGAATGCTACGGAGATCACTGCAAACAGCAGAAGTATTCCGATGCATGTCCAATAGGTGTTGCCGTACATGCCGCCGATGCACTCACGCATCGCATCCATCGCATAACGGAATGGCATGAACGGGAACAGGGTCCTGAAGATGCCCGGAAGCACCTCTACCGGATATGTTCCGCCTGAGCCTGCTACCTGGAGCACCAGGATAATGACGCCTGCGCCGAGTCCTATGTTGTCGAGCGCAAACACCAGCGCGTAATTTATCATCATGAAGACTATGCTGGTGATGCATGTCAGCAGCACGAATCTCAGAGGCGACAGACACTGTATGCGCACGTAGAGCAGGTCGCCTGCGGAGACCACGAGCGCCTGTGCAATGCCTATGAGCAGATAGAGTCCCAGCCTTCCGAAGTACCACTCATGAAGTCTGAGGTCTTCAAGTCCGTCTCTTTTCTTTACTCTCACCTTTATGAGAACTGCCGTCAGCAGAGCTCCTACCCACTGGGCAAGCACTGTGTAGAACGGTGCCATGGCGGAACCGTAGTTTTCTATCGGCCAGAACACTTCTTTATCCATATCGACAGGATTAGCGAGATACTCAGCCACAGCGGCCTCGTCATTCGCCATCAGGTTGCTCAGCTCCTGCAGGAGATCGTTTCCTGAAGCGTTCATGAGGATATCGCTCAGTGAACCGGCTCCATCCTGCAGTGACTCCAGACTTGAAGAAGTCTGACCGATGCTGGACTTAAGCTTCGAAAGCGCTCCTCCGTATGAACCGAGATTTTTGCTGAGTGACGAGAGCCCCTTGTCTGCGCCTGACATGGTCTTGCGGAAGCCCGACAGCGATGTCCTCGCGTTCATCAGCGCATTCTCAAGGTTCTCATCTATGTCTGTCCTGATCTGCTTGCTTATCTCTTCTGTCAGCTCGATCGCCTTGTCGTTGTCTTCCTGGATCTTCTTGATTATTGGCTCGCGCTCTGAATAATCCATGTCTTCATTCAGCTGCTCAAGTCCGGTCGATATATCGCTGAGCGTATCTGAAAGCTCGGTGAACTTCTCGCTCAGGGCCGTGAATTCTTCCTGTTTCAGGAATTTGGCCTGCTCATCAGCCTGGCTCTTCAGCTTATTCATCCTGCTCACCCATTTGTCTCTGTTGACCTTCAGGAACGTTTTATAGGCGATATCGCTCGCGCTGAGCAGTTCTACAGGCACGGTCTTGAACGTCTTGAGTGAATCAGCAGTATCATCTATCTTTTTGGCAGCGTCATCCAGCTTTTTGGTATCTGCCTTCTTTACTTTTGAAAGCTCTTTCTGGGCATCAGCCAGCAGCTTGTCGTTCGCCTTGAACACATCATGAGTGCTTCCGATGAATTCTTCGGATACATTCAGTAGATTTCCTGATGCGTCCGTGAGGCCGGCTGCCGAATCAGCAAGTGCTATGCAGCTCGTCAGATCACCGCTTAGGTCATCTATCCTGTCAGCCAGGTCTGCAAGCATCTGCTGCGGATCGATACCGCTCGCTTCAGCCACGGATGCAGCGTCGGACACATAACCTGCGAGAGTTTCAACGAATGCCGCGTTTACCTCCTCCTGCACGGCCGTCTTAGCCTTGCCGGTTATCTTAGGAGCGACTGCATTCTTTTTCTCGTTTTCATAGTACTCCAGTTTAGGATTGGTAAGATCGCCGTTCACAAAGCTGAGAACGTTGGTGCTGAAGTCCTCCGGAATGACAAGCGCTGCGTAATAATCGCCGGAATAAACTCCTTCAATGGCCTTTGTGTCGCTCTCCTCGAAGACCCATCCTATGTCTTCGTTCGCCGCAAGTGCCTCCTCGATCTTGTCTCCCACATTGACCGTGAGCCCTGCTGCGGATGCTCCCTCGTCCATGTTCGCGACCGCAACGGAGATTCGTCCGGTTGCTTCCGATTCATAAGGAGCCCAGTTTGAGAGTATGTTGAACCAGGCGTAGCAGCACGGAACAAGGCACAAGCCCATTATCGTTATGATCGCCACCACGCTGCCTGTTATTTTCCTGAGATCATGTCTTATTATGCTGAGGATGTTCTTCATTTCTCACCCTCGCTTTCCGGAGCTTTTCCGCGCAGATGTTTTTTGTAGCGCGTCTGTATCTCCTCCTGTTTTTCCTGGATGCGGCTCTGCACCTTCTCTCTCACCTCACCGGAATCAGGCAGAAGCTCTCCGAAGTCTGCCTCTCTGTCGCTCACTTCCTCGAGGGTCTTCTGAATGGAATTATCGATGTATTCCACGCTTATCAGATATATGGATGCGGCAAACATGCCAACCACCCAGAGTATCAGGAAGACGACCCTGTCGCTGTCTGTGATCAGGCGGATGAGTATCATGAGGACGGTAAACACGGCCAGGAAGATCAGTCCGGCCCTTATCCTCTTCTTATTGTTTTCATGCAATGCCATACCGCGCTCGAGCAGCCTGTTGTAGAGCTCTTCATAACGGATGTCCTGCTTGTTTCTGTCCATCACAGCACCTCCGTTTCTTCGATCTTCTCAGATACAAATCGGTTCATGCCGAGGAAAGGTCTTCTGATAAGAAGTCCGATGGCAAGAGCCACGACCGCGAATATGAGCAGATATGCAAGATAGAGCGCGAAGTCATGCCTGTATGTGCCGCAGAGAGCCTCTCTCATAGCATTGATAGCGTGCGGGAACGGGAAGAACTTGTAGATCTTGCCGAATACAGGCGGGAGTATCTCTATAGGATACGAACCGCTGGAGCCCGCGATCTGGAGCACCATTACCACGACTACTATCGCCTTGCCGACGTCTCCGAAGGAGATCGTCAGCGCGTATATGAGCAGTACGAATACAAAGCTCGTGACCGCTGCCGAGAACCACATCATCCACGGATGTACCGGCTGGCAGCCCAGCAGGAATATATCTCCTGCAACTATGACCGCGGCCTGAAGCTGTCCTATGAGGAAGAACAGTATGAATCGTCCGAAGAACTCCTGTGTCTCAGTTGCGCCGGGGAATTTCTTTTTGTCTATGTGAGTCTTAAGAATGGATACGAGTATTACCCCTCCGACCCATATAGCGAGCACCGAATAGAAAGGTGCCATGGCCGCTCCGTATGATGCGACTGAATATACCTCTTCAACTTCTACATCTACGAGAGACGAGAAGAATTTCGCGTACGCCTCCGGATCACCGCCCAGCAGGTCTATCAGAAGATCGAGCTTATCACCCTCTGAGACCTCATCGACTCTTGCGATGATGTCATCTATTTTGTCTGCGGCAGCGCTGAACACCGCCTGCATCTCGAGCAACGAGCTGTTTAGTTCACTGACTGTCTTGTCTGCACTGTCGAGGACCGGATCGATGCCGCTCAGCATCGATGACATGCTTTTCATCAGAGGCTCCATGAGGTCAACGGTCCTGTCGAGAGTGGCAATCAGCGAATCCACGGAATCACTGAGCGACTCCTGACTCAGCTTTTTCAGTTCTTCCGTGATCGCCGGCAGAGCCGTCGGATCCGAGAACGCATTCGTCAGTGTGTCTACATCGCTTATCATCGAAGAGAGCACCGCCCTGACAGCCATTATCGATGCCGAACCCTTGGATTCCGGGAACAGAGCAAGCAGGCCCTCAAGATCGGACTTCAGCGTGTTCGCCATTTCACCGGCTTCCTCTTTGAGAGCTTCTCTTTCCTCATCAGATATGCCGTCTGCGTTGATCCTGTCGGTGATCTTCTCGAGTTCTGCCCTTTCCTTCTCTATGCGGTTCTCTCTGTTACTAAGGATCTTCTTTAATACCTCAAGAGTGTTTCTCGCCTTCCGGAGGTCGCTTCCCGCACTCGAAGCTGAGCTGCCTGCAGACTTGCTTGCCTTTGACAGTCTGCTCTTTGCGTCCTTTATGCCGGAATGTATGCTGTCGCTCTTGCCTGTAAATTCGCTTATCGCTGAGTCGTATGCCCTCAGAGTGTCCCTGAGGTCCTCAAGACGTGCGATCACATCGTCGACGTTCTCACCTTCAGACAGTTCGTCAGCTATCTCATTCGTTTCATCGAAGATAAAGCCAAACACTCTCTCAAGGTATTTTGTCTTGATCGACTGCTGCAGAGTCGTCGCCGCGGTCTCGGTGATCTTCGGAGCGATCGCGTTCCTCTTCTGGTTCTCGTAATAAGTAAGCGGTGCTTTGTCATCGAGCAGTGCCTGCTCGAAGTGATACATGTTGTACGTGAAGTTGTCTTCGAATACGACCGCCGCGTAGTATTTTCCGGATCTCACTCCCTCGACTGCATCCTTGGCGCTGTCAGGGAACTGCCATCCTATTTTGTCACTCGTTTTGAGGTCTTCGGAAACCTCCTCCGCCATATTTATATGGGTCCCGTCTTCAAGGTCGAGGCCCGGGTCAAGCGAAGCGACAGCGATCTGTATCTCTCCGGTATTAGCGTACGGGTTGCCGTTGGCATAGATGTTTACCCACGCATAAAGTGCCGGAAGCACAGAAATCGCCACTATAATAGCCAGCGCAAAAAAGCGCCGGCATAATGACATTATGTCGTTCCTGAAAATGGACAGTACTGTCCTCAATTGTTTTTTCCTCTCTATACGTATTCAGACGCGGCGCTGTGCAGCGCCGCGTTCATTTACAGATGATGTTTATGCTTCGAAGCTTTGATACGGCTCATCGCCCTTGAAAGCTCCGCGCTCGCGAGTGCGACATCGCGGTTGGTGTTGGCTCTCTTCAGAGCCTCCCTGGCCTGCTCTTCCGCTCTCCTCGCTCTGGCCTCATCGATCTCATGCGGATGCTCAGCGGTGTCTACGAGTATCATCACCTCGTTGTTCTCCACCTTCAGGAGCCCGTCCGATACGACAGAGACCTGTTTGCCGGACAGTCCGGCAGCTTTTGCTTCTTCGCCGACTGGTACATACTCAACGATACCCGGTACGACAGCCATGATCAGGTTTGAATGGTGCGCCAAAATACCGATGCTGCCCTCCGTAGTCATGAGTGACACGGACTCGGCATCACCGTCATATACCATATGTTCGCTGGCCATGAAGTGTAATTTGAAGCTTTCCATTTATTTTTACAGTGTCTTTGCCTTTGCAATAACGTCGTCGATAGTGCCGACGTTGAAGAATGCCTGCTCAGGATATGCGTCCATTTCGCCGCTTACGATAGCGCCGAAGCCTTTGATCGTGTCTGCCAGCTGTACATAGACGCCCGGCAGTCCGGTGAACTTCTCGGCTACGTGAGTCGGCTGCGACAGGAACCTCTGGATCTTACGGGCTCTGTAAACTGTCAGTTTGTCTTCGTCGGAGAGCTCGTCCATACCGAGGATCGCGATGATATCCTGGAGTTCTGCGTATTTCTGCAGGATCTCCTGCACCTTTCTTGCTACATCGTAGTGCTGGTCGCCGACGATGTCCGCCTCGAGGATACGGGATGTAGAGTTAAGCGGATCGACAGCCGGGTAAAGTCCCATCTCAGCGATCTTACGCGAAAGAACTGTCGTCGCGTCGAGGTGTGCGAATGTTGTTGCAGGAGCCGGGTCCGTGAGGTCGTCGGCCGGCACATATACCGCCTGTACCGATGTGATGGATCCTGCCTTTGTGGATGTGATACGCTCCTGCAGAGCACCCATCTCGGATGCAAGCGTCGGCTGGTAACCTACAGCTGACGGCATACGCCCGAGCAGCGTGGATACCTCAGAGCCTGCCTGTACGAATCTGAAAATATTATCGATGAACAGCAGCACGTCCTTGTTCTGCTTGTCACGGAAATACTCTGCCATTGTGAGGCCGCTGAGACCTACTCTCATACGGACTCCCGGAGCCTCGTTCATCTGTCCGAAGACCATCGCGGTCTTGTCCATGACGCCGGCTTCCTTCATCTCTTTCCAGAGGTCGTTTCCTTCTCTGGAGCGCTCGCCTACTCCTGTAAATATGGAGTATCCGCCGTGCTCCATGGCTACGTTGTGGATCAGCTCCTGTATGAGTACTGTCTTGCCTACTCCGGCGCCTCCGAAGAGGCCGATCTTTCCGCCCTTCGAGTAAGGCTCAAGAAGGTCGATGACCTTGATGCCTGTCTCAAGTATTTCTACGGAAGGGCTTATCTCATCGAAGCCCGGCGCCTTCCTGTGGATCGACATCCTTTCGGTGTCCTCAGGGATAGGCTCTCCGTCGTCGATAGGCTCGCCCAGTACGTTGAACATGCGGCCAAGTACCCTGTCACCTACAGGAACCCTTATAGAGTCGCCGGTTGCGGTGACTTCCATGCCGCTGCTCATTCCTTCGGAGCCCGAGAGCATGATGCACTTTACGGTGTTGTTGCCGATGTGCTGCGCTACCTCCATGACAAGTGTCTTGCCGTTCAGCTCCACTGTCAGGGCTTCGTTGATCCTAGGCATCTGGCCTTCATCGAATTCTACGTTTATTACAGATCCCGAGACCTGTACTATACGTCCGGTCATAATTCCTCTCCTCTGTTATCTGTTTTTGCTCCTGAGACTTCGCGCTCCGGATGAGATCTCTGTGATCTCCTGTGTGATCGCGTTCTGCCTCAGGTGGTTGAATTCAAGTGTGAGCTGGTCGAGCAGCTCGCTCGCGTTGTCGTTGGCCGAATCCATGGCCATCATCCTCGCACTCTGCTCGGACGAATAGCTGTTGACCAGCGCCGAATAAACGTATCCTACAAGGTACGACTGCATTATCCTTTCGAGTACTGTCTTCACATCAGGCTCATACTCGAATACTGTTGAAGCGTTCACATCCGTTTCTTCGCCTTCCGGTACAAAGTCATCTCTGTCAAAAGGTATGAGTCTGTCATGCATCGCATTGCCCGCGCTCATTCCTCCGGAGAACTCCGTGTAGCATACGTAGAGCCTGTCGAAGAGGCCGTCATCAAAGTCGTCAAGGAGCTCGCGGGTGATGTCTCTGGCCATTGCAAGGGACGGCTGGTTCATTGAATGCGCAAATTCCTCAATGACAGGAGTCCCGTGCGTCCTGAAAAATCTCCATCCGAAATCTCCGACGACATACAGCCTGTACTCATCGCTTCTGTCCATCAGCGCAAGTGCCTCTTTCAGCACGTTCTGGTTGTAAGCTCCTGCAAGTCCCTTGTCTCCCGTTATGATCAGGATGCCGTTCCGGCCTCCTGCTACGTTCTCGTCGACTGCTGAGTCGTAGTACCTGCTGGTGATGTCGCCTTCGATAGCAAACATCCTGCGGATCTCCTTTCTCAGAAGATCGAAGTACGGCTTCGTCTCCTCTGCCTCCTTGCGGGCACGCCGCATCTTGGTCGAAGAGATCAGATACATCGCGTTGGTGATCTTCTGAGTATCGCTGACGCTCTTTATTCGGTTTTTTATCTCTTTGGTTGATGGCATTTTTTACGCCGCTCTGAATTTCTCTTTGTATTTTGCGGAGATGTCCAGGATCTCCTTCTTAAGATCGTCATCGAGCTTGCCTGTCTGGTCGATGCGGTCGCAGACATCTCTGTGATCCGACTCGAACAGTTCGATCAGGCCTTCGATGAACCTCGGTACTTCGTTCACAGGAACACCCTGCATCGTGTGAGCGAGAGCCATAACGAGGGTTATGACCTGCTCGTGCTGCGACTTAGGCTTATACTGCTTCTGTCTCAGCATACGCATGAGGCCCTGGCCGTACTCGAGCTGTGATCTCGTCTGATCGTCGAGATCTGAAGCAAACTGTGTGAACACTTCCATCTCGCGATACTGCGCGAGGTCGATCCTCAGCGTACCGGCTGCCTTCTTCATGGCCTTTGTCTGGGCATCGCCTCCTACACGGGATACCGAAAGTCCTACGTTTACAGCAGGTCTCTGGCCTGAGAAGAAGAGGTCTGACTCCAGGAATATCTGGCCGTCTGTGATCGAAATGATATTTGTAGGGATGTATGCGGATACATCGCCGGCCTGCGTCTCGACTACAGGCAGAGCAGTTATGGAACCTCCGCCTATCTCGTCCGAAAGCCTTGCAGCTCTCTCGAGCAGTCTTGAATGCAGGTAGAATACGTCGCCCGGGTACGCCTCGCGGCCCGGCGATCTGTCGAGCAGCAGCGAAAGCGCACGATATGCAACAGCGTGCTTCGAAAGGTCATCGTAAACGATGAGCACGTCCTTGCCCTGATGCATGAAGTACTCGGCCATTGCGCATCCTGCGTATGGCGCGATGTACTGAAGCGGTGCCGGGTCGCTCGCCGAAGCTGTTACTATGATGGAGTGATCCATCGCGCCGTGCTTCTTCAGAGTCTGCTGTATCTGGACTACCGATGAAGTCTTCTGTCCGATGGCCACGTAAATGCAAATACAGTCCTTGCCCTTCTGGTTGATCATTGCGTCGACTGCGATGGCGGTCTTGCCCGTCTGTCTGTCGCCGATGATCAGCTCTCTCTGACCCCTGCCGATAGGGAACATCGAGTCGATAGAGAAGATGCCCGTCTCGAGCGGGGTGTCTACAGGCTGTCTGTCGATGATAGCCGGAGCCTGCGCTTCTACAGGCATGTAGCCCGATGCAGTGATGTCTCCGAGTCCGTCAACCGGCGAACCCAGCGAGTCTACAACTCTGCCGAGGAATCCTTCGCCAACAGGTGTTCCTGCTGTCTTGCCGGTCCTCTTTACCGAGGATCCCTGAGTGACGCTCTCATCGCTGCTGAAAAGTACGCAGCCGATCGTGTCCCTGCGGATGTCCTGCACCATGCCCCTGACTCCGTCAGCAAACAGAAGGATCTCTCCGAATGTTGCATGCGGAAGACCTGCGACTGTTGCGATACCGTCTCCGACTGTGATGACCTCTCCGACCTGCTCCGCCATGGCTTCCGGCGTCCAGGATGAAATACTCTCCTTGAGCAGAGGGATGATATTGCCGTTGTTGGTAGGTACTTTTACGAGAGTGTCTCTCAGCTGGCGGAACCTTCCGCCGACCGACCAGTCGTAGATATCGGAACCGACTTCAAGTCTGAAGCCTCCCGGGAACGCGTCGGATTTCTCCCATTTGAGAGGAACTTCAGCGCCGTATTTTTTCTTTAAGAATTGTCCGAACCTCGCCTTTTGCGATTCGCTCGGCTCTGCAGCCGAGTAAATTACTGCGGTGAGGATCATTTCTTCATTACTCATTATTCTGCCTCCTCCGCAGCATCAAGGAACTGATCGAAAGCATCCGAAGCAGTCTGCTCGAGAGTGAGTTTTTCCATCGCGTCGGTGACCATTCCGGTGATCTCCTTCTGCGCGGATTCGATGATCTCGTTCTTCTCTCTTTCGGCCTCACCGCGGGCATCCGAAATGATCTTCTCGGCCTCGCCGCGCGCCGCCGCAAGTCTGCGTTCTCTTTCCGCTTCGATCTCCTTGCTCAGCCTGTTCTTCTCTGTCCTGATTTCTTCGTCGAATTCTTTTTCTTTCTTCTCATAAGAAGCCTTGCTGTTCTCGGCATCAGCAAGGGCCTGCTCTGCCCTGCTGTCCATGTCAGCATAATGAGCTTCTCTGCCTTCCATGAAATTCTTCACCGGCTTGTAGAGAAGTATGTAAAGAGCTCCGAAGAGTATAGTGAAGTTGAACAGGTGCAGCAAAATCTGCTGCCAGTCTATATTAAGTGGTACTCCTGTCATCTGATTACTCCCTGTCTTTCAAATGTACCGGTCTGCTGATGCATCCGTTAAAGAACGAATATGATCAGGATGACCGTGAGCAGTGCGTAGATGACTACTGTTTCGATAAATACGAGTCCGAGCATGAAGCTTGTACGGATCTTACCATCAGCCTCAGGCTGTCTTGAAATACCTTCGGAAGTCTTAGCACCGAAAATACCCATGCCGATCGCGCCTCCGCAGGCAGCAAGCCCGATTGCGATTCCTGCAGCTATGGCCTTGAGGCCTGTAGTAGTGGCTGCTGCTGCTGCGGCTGCTTCTCCGGCAGCTGCTGTATCACCGGTGTCAGCAAATACTGCGACAGACAGAATCGTCATCATTGCAGCAGCGACCATTGCGAGAACGATCGCGATTCTTCTCAGTTTCTTTGCATTGAGGTTAAGCATTTTAGTCTCTCCTTTTAGTTATATTGATGCAGCGCTCATTATGCGCTCTCTTTGACAACAGTTACACGTTTTTTACCGCGTTTCTTCTTTTCCTTAGGCGGCTTTACGACTTTCTCGGAAACTTCGCCGTAGAAGAGTGAGGTCAGCATTGTAAGTACGTATGCCTGGATCAGTGCGTGAAGCAGTGTGAACAGAACTCCTACTATAACAGGCACCACGTAGCTCATCGCCGTGTAGTAATATACGAGCTCGGTGACAAGTGCTCCCGAGATCAGGGCTCCGAAAAGTCGGAAGCTGAGCGAGAGTGGGAGCGAGAAATCCTTGAGAGTCTTTCCGATTCCCTTTACTCCGTTACCTACGATACCTCCTGACATGATCACGAGATACGACAGGCAGCCCATCATAATGGCTCCGTTTACATCTGCCATCGGCGCAGGAAGCGATATAGGGTGGCCGCCTGTGGTCATCACCTGTACTCCCAGAAGCTCAAACAGCGTGCCGGTAAAGATGTATGATCCGGCAGCGAATATGTATGCTCCCAGAAAACCGTTGATGTGCGAATTTCCCTTCGCCATTCCGTCAAAGATGCCGACTACAGTCTCAAGCACAAGCTGAAACTTGCCCGGAACAAGCTTGAAGCGCGGTATCACGAAGATCCTGCAGATGAGTGCAAAGAGGATCATGAGTCCCGACACGATGAAGCCTGATATCATCGCCGGATTGACATCCTTGAGTCCGAACAGACTGACCTTGTTGACGTCGTGCATTACGGCGTCACGCATAACGGTCTGAATGCTCTCTTCTTCTCCGCCTCCGCCGCCGGTAAGGATCGATCCGATCATGAACACCAGCGCTATGGCTGAGAAGATCAATATTGCTTTTTTACGCTCTTTTTTGGTCATAAGCGTATACTCCTTCAAATAACACCATCACATCTGACCGTAATGACCAGCCGTGACGGCAGTTTTCCTTAACTGTTAAATTTTACCACTTTATAAATACAATTCAAACCCTTCCGGTGTATGAATAAAAAAAGACCCTGTCCGGCGGCAAGGTCTCTTTTACGGTTTATTCTTCCGGCATGTGCTTTGCCATTTCAAAGTTTGAATATGCCGGGTCGTCAGTCACCTCTTTTATGACTTTTATATCTGCAGGAAGCACTATATCTTCATTCTCATCGTTCAGTTCGATTTCCAGTATCGCCTGTCTGTGCCACTCCGGATATATATCTATCTCGTAATACCGGCTGTTTTCTGTCAGACAGTAGCGTGTCTTACGGATCGGTCTGCGTTCAGGATCCGCTTCAGCCAGCAGGGACACATATTCCTTTATGTCGATCCTGCGGTCCACCTCAACGCGTGTTATTTCGGATATGCGCCGCTTCTCTGTCCTGTAGCATATGAAGTTGCCGTTCTGACCGCGCTGTCTTACCCTGACTTCCGTGCCATCAGGGCGTGCTTTAAGATATGTCTGTATCATGTCCACTTTGCTGCAGTACGGATGATCCTCCAGCCTCAGGACATCCGGATATCTGATGAGGAACTTGCGCTCTGTCTCCATCGGCTCAGGTTCTCCGAGGATCGAAGCGATCTCTGCAACGACCCTGTGCAGCTTTTCTTCAAAAGATGTCGAATTGTCTATGACCCTGAGATGAGGGTGGCCTGTCCATGCTGATATGAGCTTGTCATCAAGGGCCCTGGCCTGCTCCGGAGTCTCTGTTCTTGCTGCATTGTTCGACAGCGTATACGCTTCAAGCGCTCCGTTTGCGGCCGTCACCATGTGGATCACCGCATCATACTGATCACGCTCAGCGACCTCATTGGTGCCGAGCGCTCTCATCACGGCATCGAATTCCTCCTGTGACATATACGCTTTGTTGTCCAGCACACCGCGGTCGCAGACTATCAGCACTTTGTCAGTATCCATTGTGCGCGCTGCCTGTTCAAACACCGATTCCTTTTCTTTCTGAAGTCTGACCTGACATTTCTGATAATCCAGATTGCTTCCACATGTCCACGGGGCGACTCCCCCAGTGATCAGTTCAGTTGCAGTCTCGGGTACAAACAGCACCCTGTAGCCCTTCTTTTCAAACTCCTTCTGTATCCACGTCATTGCGGTGGTTTTGCCCGCGCAGGGACCGCCGGTGATAACTATCTTGATCAGCTCCACTTTGTTCTCCTCGATCATCCCTATGATCTCGTCAAGGGATATTTTATATATCTCTGCCAGTCTGCGCAGCTGTGCCAGTGCAGGCCTGGACCTGCCGTTTTCCCATTTGGATACAGCTTTGTCTGTCACTCCCAGTTTATGAGCCAGCAGCTGCTGTGTCATACCTGACTGCTTCCTGAGTCCTGTCAGAAAGTTCCCGAATCTGTAATCATTCATCATACACCCTTTTATCCAGCATCTCGCAGACCGGGATGCTGACTATCATCACAACCACATCAGCCACGAAAGCGCAGCTGTTCTTTGCTGCACGGACCAGCATAGGCTGAGCATACAGCAGGCATTCCGTCAGGGACTTGATGCCCAGGATGCCGACTGCTGTCATCACTATGATCGTAAGAGCCATAATGCCTCTTCTCGCCCAGGATGACTTGATTTCCTTTACTCTCGTGAACACAATGCCGCATACGATACCAATCGCCAGATTTCCAAGCGTCCATCCCGGCATTCCCCTCAATCCTGAGGTCAGCACGCAATAGAGTATAACACCCAGACTTCCGGCTATCGCTCCTGATGCCGCGCCGTATTTGTAGCAGTAGACCATCATCACCACGTACCCCAGGCACAGATAGTAATTCTCAAACACCGGCACCTGCAGACACAGTGTCAGCACTGCGAAGAGTGCGATCCCCATACCGTTCAGCGTAATGAAACGTGTTGTATTGTTCATTTACATCTCCCTTCATATTCAACATAATCACCCTGTATCTATATTGTAGATGCAGTATGCTGAACCCGGTAGAAGGTACATGTATACCTGCGGTAGAGTTTTGCCTGTGCATAGAATGATAGCAAATCCGGTCCAGTGATTCAACGAAGCTGAGCGCCGGGATCCGATCAGGTATCACCTGATATGTCCCAGCTCCTCTTCTGCTGCAGTTCGTATCACCGCCATCGCAGAAAGCTGTTTTTCGACACTTTCAGCGTTATCCCGTACCTGTATATCCGCATTTCCTGCTTCATCGAATCCGATCATGGCACAGGACACAGGGATAGGTTCAATAAAAAAGAAGGCCCCCACGCCTGCGATTATTATCCCTTTCGGGTGTCTTCGCACATAGCTTTTCAGCTTCCCGGGCTGGGAAAAGGACCGCACATGGCGAAGCTGTCCTGAAGCATCCGTAAATGATCTTTTTACATCAGGGTCGTCCACAAGCAGCGCCCCGTTAATAACATGACTGTTTATTCTTATAGATTTCATTTTCCGCAAGGATCACTCCGGCGATCCACACTTCCTGTACAAAAACATGAAAAGAAACGCCTCCTGCGAACGTTCCCTTTGAGATAATAGCAAAACATTTAGCCGTATTCAATGCAGTGCTTTTATATATTAGCGTTTTTACATTGTAAACCAAATGTACTGCTTTGAACTATCATTTATATAAAGAACGGCAAACAGGATCAGGGAAGGCATTATGAGAAAAAGGGTCGACGACAACATGTACAATATCGGATCGAACATCCGGACTGCACGAAAGAGAGCCGATCTTACACAGGAGGAGCTGTCTGAAAGACTCGGTGTAACACCGCAGTATCTGTCTGACTTGGAGAGGGGTCTGGTCGGTACATCGATATCAACACTTATAAAGATCTGTACCGAACTGAATGTGAGCTCTGACTTCATACTGTTTGGAAGCAGCAGAGACACAGATACCGCCAACTCAACACTTATCGAAAAATTCCAGCGCCTTCCGAAGCACAAAGCAGAAATAGTAGAAAGATATATTGACTTTGTATTCGAAATAATGGATATGGATCCGAATCAGAGAACCGGTAAATAAAACTTAAAAAAGGGCGGTGCTTTCGCACCACCCTTCTGCGTTGACAATGTCGTTCGCTATTATCGTCTTTATTAGACGAGCTCGAGGAATACTACCTCAGCGTTATCTCCCTGCCTAGGTCCCAGCTTGAGGATACGTGTGTATCCGCCGTTTCTGTTCTCATAGCCCGGAGCGATCTCATCGAAGAGTTTAGTCACAACGTCTTCATCAAACAGATACTCGAGGCACTGTCTTCTTGCGTGAAGGTCGCCCTTCTTTGCAATCGTGATCAGCTTCTCAGCCTGACGGCTTGCTTCCTTAGCTCTCATATCTGTTGTTGTGATTCTGCCTTCTCTGAAAAGATCGGTCACCAGGTTTCTCAGCATGGATTTTCTGTGTGCAGAATTTCTGCCCAGCTTCTTATAACCTTTCATTGATGGCTCCTTTCAAATTACTCTTCTTCGCTCGGCTTGAGTGAAAGCCCCAGCTCAGCGAGTTTGTTTTTAACTT
>JAFRJV010000117.1 GCA_017432075.1 Mogibacterium sp.
ATGACACAGTACTGACGATCAACTGCGATATAATCGTTTATTTCGGGGTGAATATACCTCAGCTTTGCTATGACATACAGTCAAAAGTAAAGCGTGACATAGAGAACAAGACAGACTATACCGTTAAAGCGGTAAATATACGGGTTGAAGGCCTGGACAAGAAGGAGACAAATTGAAAAGAGAAGATATAAGAGAAAAAACGATGCAGCTTGTTTATCAGATGGATATGACTGACGATTTCAAGGTCGCAGATCTTTCCATTGTAGACGAAAGTGTAAAAGCAGCAAGTAAAAAGCAGGCTGTGGAGACTCTGGCCGCTGTCCAGGATCATCACGAAGAAATCGACGCAAAGATAAGCGAAAATCTTGATAAATGGTCGATCGACAGAATAGCAAAAACAGATCTGGCCATACTCAGAACAGCTGTCGCAGAAATGCTTTATGTAGACAGTATTCCTGTGAGTGTCTCGATCAATGAAGCTGTAAACCTTGCAAAGAAGTACGGTGATGACAGATCTTACGCGTTTATCAACTCCGTTCTCGGCAAGATTTCACGCAGCATCTGAACAGTATGAGCAATCTTTATCTGGGGATCGATACTTCGAATTACAGAACGTCTGCAGCAGTCGTTGATGAAGAAGGCCTGGTACTGTCACAAAAGGCCGTGCTTCTGGATGTGCCTGAAGGCAAAAGGGGACTGAGGCAGTCAGAAGCTTTCTTTATTCACAGCAACAGACTCCCGGAATATATAGAAGAATTATTCGGATCAGCAGATCCGGCATGTATCAAGGCAGTAGGAGTCTCAGAAAGACCAAGGAGGGTCGAAGGCTCATACATGCCTTGCTTTCTTGCAGGGGTCAATGCAGCAAGAGAAATAGCATCCGCACTCAGGATCCCCGTATACGGCTTTTCCCATCAGGAAGGACATGCAGCTGCAGTCATTGAAAGCAATAATGGCAAGCCATCTTCCGGTTCGCTGTTTTTTCACCTGAGCGGAGGCACTACAGAAGCGTTGATATGCAGTCCGGATAATAAAGGATACAGAATGGACATAATCGGCGGATCACGGGATATTTCCGTAGGACAGCTGCTTGACAGATTCGGAGTTGCTCTGGGAATGCCTTTTCCGTCCGGGAGATATCTTGATGACATTGCATATGAAGAGCTTGAAAAAGCAGACTTTGATTCCGGAATGATCGTAAAGACAGGCGTGATGCCCAGACTCAGATCAGACGATGGATATTTTAATCTTTCGGGAGCTGAGACACGATTGCTCAGGTATGCTGAGAAACAGGATGAAATTTCCGCACATGATGTTACAGCCGAACTCTTTACAGCTGTATGCAAATTACTGATCGATACCGCACAGTACCTCAGCGAGCGATACGATGCGGGAAAGATATATATGGCAGGCGGAGTTGCATCGAGCCGAACATTCCGTGCTATTGCACAAAGAAGCAGTCTGAAAGACATTCGGTTCGGCCTGCCGGAATTGTCCGGTGACAACGCCGTCGGTACAGCATTGCTTGCGAAAAGGATATATGAAACCGGTAACAGTATCTCAGGTAAATGAATATATAGCGAAAAAGCTGCGGGATGATCTCAATCTGCGCGGTCTTGCCGTCGAAGGTGAAGTCTCCGGACTGAGCAGAAGCGGGCAGCATTACTATCTTACACTCAAGGACGCATCAAGCCAGATACGCTGCGCCATATGGGGCCAGAATGCTGCAAGGATCGATATGTCCCTGGTCGAAAACGGTAAAAAGATAGTAGCTGTATGCGATATCAGCCCTTATCCGAAGAACGGTACATATTCACTCAGCATCAGGTATGTTGAAGCTCTCGGAGAAGGGGATCTTGCAGCTGAATTCAAACGCATCAAAGAAAAACTTGATAAGGAAGGTCTCTTTGATAAGAAATTCAAGAAGCCTATTCCTGAGTTCCCGTACAGGGTGGGGGTCGTCACTTCGGCGACAGGAGCAGCAATAGAGGATATCCGCAAGATCATTACGGCAAAGAACGACTTTACAGATATCCTTGTTTTCCCTACAGCCGTACAGGGTATAGGAGCCGTTAACAGCATCTGTGAAAACATTAAGGCCGCAAACAGCTTAAACAGGAACGGCATACGGATCGACACACTTATTGTCGGCAGGGGCGGAGGTTCACCGGAAGATCTTGCTGCGTTCAATGACGAAGAAGTTGCAAGAGCGATATTTGCATCCGAGATACCTGTGATAAGCGCCGTAGGTCATGAGATCGATTTTTCGATCAGTGACTTCGTTGCAGACGCAAGAGCAGAGACTCCGACAGCAGCCGCAGATATGGCTGTTATGGACACTTATAAACTCAAAGAAGATATTGAGAGAAGCTCAAAGACACTGCTTTCATCGATAGAGCAGAAAATAGCTTCTGAAAGAAGGGTGCTGGACAGCACCGGGGCTCTTCTGAAAGCAAACATCCGCTCTAAACTCTCAGAAGCGTCTAGTGCTGTAGATAAGGCTGTGATAATGCTGAGAGAGAACGATCCCCGCCGGGTATTCTCAAAAGGATACGCTGCTGTTATTGACAGGAACGGAAAGATAGTTCCGAATGCAGCCGGGATCACCATAGGCAAAGAATATGATATCGTTATGAGTGACGGACGCTTCAGCGCTGAAGTCACGGATGTTGATCTTAATTGACAGAAAGGTCAGTCATGGCAGAAAAAACTTTTACAGAAGCACTGAAGGATCTGCAGAATGCTGCTGCTGAGATAGGCAGACAGGCAACGACTCTCGAGGATTCCCTGAAGCTGTTTGACGAAGGAATGAAAGAGGCTGAATACTGCAGAAAGATACTTGAAAGTGCTGAGCAGAAGATACAGCTCTATGAGAACGGAGAACTGAAAGATGCACAGCTTTGATGAATATAAGGACATTGTAAATGCTCACCTGACGGACCTTATTCCCGATACAGGTGACGAAGCTTCTGAGCTCGCTGACGCCATGCGATACAGCCTCGAAGTAGGCGGGAAAAGGCTCAGACCGTCACTTCTGCTTGCATCGTGTGAGTTTGCAGGCGGCAGCATCGATGAAGCGCTTCCATACGCACTTGCGCTGGAATACATCCATACATACTCCCTGATCCATGATGATCTTCCTGCCATGGACAACGATGATCTGAGGCGGGGCAAGCCTACAAATCACAAGGTCTTCGGCGAAGCCATGGCCATACTTGCAGGTGACGGACTTCTGTCCACTGCTGCTGAGATCGTTACCGGAAGTCCTCTTGATCATTCCGGTGACCCTGTTAAGCTGAGAGATCACATCAGGGCTGCTCATGAGATTATGTCACGTGCCGGGGCAAGCGGTATGATAGCAGGACAGACTGCAGACATAAAAGGCGAGAAGCTTGAACCTACAGCTGAACTCATAAGATTCATCGAGCTTCATAAAACTGCCGATCTCATTACAGCTCCTGTAAGGGCAGGTCTGATGCTTGCCGGTGCTGATGAAGACATGCTTGAAAGGTTCACGGTCTATGCAAGAGACGTAGGCGTGGCTTTCCAGATACTGGATGATATATTGGATATAGAGGGAGATCAGGCTCTTCTGGGAAAGACTCTCGGAAAAGATGCCGAACAGGGAAAGTGCAATTACGCATTCGTACACGGCCCTGAAGCTGCCAGAACAGAGCTTCACAGGCTTACATCCGAGGCGAAGGAGGCGCTTGCTCCATACGGACATGAAGCCTCGTTCTTCACGGATCTTGCCGACTCACTCGAAATAAGGAAGTACTGAGAAAATGAAAGAGCGACTTGATGTACTGCTTGTGAATAACGGTCTTGCAGAAACCCGTGAGAAAGCCAAGCGCACAATAATGGCAGGCCTTGTGACTGTTGACGGAAGGCTTGAAGACAAACCCGGGACCCGTTTTGATATTGATTCCGACGTTCAGGTAAAGGGGCAGGAATGCCCTTACGTGAGCCGCGGCGGACTTAAACTCGAAAAGGCTATAAACGAGTGGGGGGTGTCATGTGAAAATGCAGTGTGCATAGACATGGGAGCATCTACCGGAGGCTTTACGGACTGCATGCTGCAGCACGGAGCCCGCAAGGTATATGCAATAGATGTGGGTTACGGTCAGCTTGACTATAAACTCAGAACCGATGAGCGCGTGGTCAACATGGAAAAGACCAATATACGCTATCTGGACACATCACTTATTGAGGAGCCGATAGATCTTATATCTATAGATGTCAGTTTCATCTCCGTTAAACACATGTTTCCGGTCGCAGCCCGGGTCCTGTCAGAAGACGGACTTATCCTGTGCCTTGTAAAACCTCAGTTTGAGGCAGGCAGGGAACAGGTAGGAAAGGGCGGTATTGTAAGAGAACCGTCTGTTCACGAAGACGTGATAAACAATGTCATCGGATATGCGGAAGAAAACGGTCTTTACGCTCAGGAACTGTCGTATTCTCCTATAAAAGGAACTAAAGGAAATATAGAATATTTACTTTTACTTTCACGTAAAAAGTGCGATAATAAGACAGGTGTGAGCACAGTTGTAAATGAAGCTCATTCCGGCTTAAATAAATAACAATTTAAAGTTATAAATTAACCCAAAAGCTATCACAGAAACAACGTAAGGAGATTCAAATGGAAGTTTCAAAAAGATGTGCAGCAATGCAGTTCTCGCCTATCAGAAGATTCAACGTATTCGCTTTTGAAGCCGAGAGAGAACATGGCAAAAAGGTCTATCGTCTCAACATCGGACAGCCTGATATCGAGACTCCTCCTTGCTTCATGGAAGCAATCAGAAATTTCGACAAGAAGGTCATCGCATATGCTGAGTCTCAGGGTATCGACGAACTGCGCGACGCAATGATCTACTACATGAAGAGAGACTTCAACATGGAGTATGAGAGAAAGGACATCCTCATCACAAACGGCGGATCCGAGGCTCTCATCCTCGCTTTCACAGCTCTTCTTAATCCTGGAGATGAAGCTCTGATCGCTGAGCCTTTCTACACAAACTACAACACATTCTGCAACGAGGTTTCCGGCGTTCTCGTACCGCTGACAACTTCCGCAGAGGACGGCTACAACTGGGCAAAGAGAGACCTCATCGAGGCTGCAATCACACCTAAGACAAAAGCTATCTGCTGCCTCTCGCCTGGCAACCCGACAGGAAGAGTTCTCACACTCGAAGACATGAAGCTCATCGGCGACATCGCTAAGGAGCACGACCTCTGGATCATCTCCGACGAAGTATACAGAGAATTCGTATATGACGGAGCAGAGGCTCACTCATTCGGACAGCTTGATGACATTGCTGACAGAGTTATCATCGTTGACTCCGTATCCAAGAGATGGTCTGCTTGCGGAGCAAGAATTGGTGCTGCGATCTCCAAGAACGAAGAGTTCATGAGCGCACTCCTCAAGCTCGCTCAGGGCAGACTCTGCGTACCTACACTCGAGCAGGTAGGTGCTGCAGCTCTCTACAGAATGGACAAGAGCTACTATGACGAGGCTAAGGCTGAGTACGAAGCAAGAAGAGATGCTGCTTATGAAGAGCTCTCGAAGATTCCTGGAATCGTTTGCCAGAAGCCTGCAGGTGCATTCTACATGACATGCAAACTTCCGGTTGACGACATCGAGTCCTTCCTGATGTTCATGCTCAAGGAGTTCGATGACAACGGTGAAACAGCAATGTTCGCACCAGCTCCTGGATTCTATGCAACAAAGGGTCTCGGCGGAAACGAGATGCGTATTGCATACGTTCTGACACCGGACAAGATGAGAAGAGCCTGCGAGCTCATCAAGATGGGTGTTGCCGCTTACAACGCAAAGTAGTAAAACACCGAACAATTCACTTGAACTGACGTAGGGGGAATTTCGGTTCCCTCTACAACTTTTTTGAGGACCATATGGCAGAAACAAAACTTTCCCCAATGATGCAGCAATATACGGCAATCAAGGATGACTATAAAGACGCCATCCTCATGTACCGTCTCGGAGATTTCTACGAGATGTTCTTTGATGATGCCATTCTTGCTTCACGTGAGCTTGAGCTGACACTGACAGGACGTAACTGCGGCCTTGAGGAGAGAGCACCGATGTGCGGCGTGCCATTCCATTCGGTCGATCAGTACATAGTACGGCTGGTCAACAACGGCCATAAAGTTGCGATTTGCGAGCAGGTTGAAGATCCAGCCGAAGCTAAAGGGATAGTAAAACGCGAGATAACCCGCATATACACTCCGGGAACTCTGGATATAAGCGATGCTGGAAGAAGCGAGAGCAATGTTTTCATTGCTTCAGCATGCATATCCGATGAGCTCACAGCTGTTGCACTCGCTGATATCAGCACGGGAGAACTCAGCGCTTATGAGTATGAAACCGAGAAAGAGGGCAGGAAGCTGTCATTTGAGCGGCTTCTGAACGATATTTCCATACTCGATGTAAAAGAACTCGTGATAAGCGATGAGATCGCCTCAGAGGTGGAAATATCGCTTTCTGAGCACATGCTCAATGTTTATCTTGACCGGATCGACGACTCATATTTCAGATATCAGACGGCAAGAGATGTGCTGATGGATCAGTTCGGAGTTTCTTCGCTCATACCGCTTGACCTTGAAGGAAGAGAGGAAATGACATCAGCCATCGGAGCTCTTCTGATGTATCTCAGAGAAACACAGAAGGGTGATCTCGATCAGTTCAGGGATGTTACCATCAGGCAGCATGACGGAGTGATGCATCTTGACAGATCAACTCTCCGCAACCTTGAACTTCTTGAAACGATATATGACGGTGACGTAAAAGGATCTTTGCTGGGAGTAATAGGGAAAACAAGAACTGCAATGGGAGGAAGACTTCTCAGAGCATGGCTCAGAGAGCCTCTTACTGACGTATCTGAGATTCGCAGCAGACTGGATGCCGTTGAAGAACTGAGAAACGATCCGATCAAGACCAACAACATATCGAACAGCCTGAAGTACATCTACGACTTCCAGAGGCTGACTGCGAGAGTTGCTACGGGACGTGCTGATGCACGCGATCTTATTGCACTCAAAAAGACTCTGGCTCAGCTTCCGGATATAAAGTATGAGCTTTCAGACGTATCAGCCTCTCTTCTGAGAGGTCTGAACGAAGCAATGGAGGATTTTGATGATCTTTACAGGCTCATCGATCACTCTATCTGTGAAGAACCTCCTATGGGCATAACCGAAGGAGGCATAATCAAATCGGGTTATTCCAGAGATCTCGACAAACTCAAGGAATCCATTTCCGGCGCAAAGGAATGGATCGCAAATCTTGAGAACACCGAGAAGGAAAGGACCGGAATCAAGACTCTCAGAGTCGGATACAACAAGGTCTTCGGCTACTACATCGATGTAAGCAAAGGCATGATCGACAAAGTCCCTGAAGACTACATAAGAAAACAGACTCTCGTAAACAACGAGAGATACATTACTCCTGAATTAAAGGAGAAAGAAGATCTGGTCCTTACTGCAGAGGCCAGAATAAACAAGATCGAATACGAAGAATTCCGCAGGATAAGATCTGCGATAGAACCATATATAACAAGACTCCAGAACGCATCTGCTGCCGTTGCGACACTTGACGTTCTCATTTCGTTTGCAAAGACGGCTTCCTCAAACGGGTATGTAAAACCGGAAGTCAATGACGGCTATGTCATCGACATAAAGAGGGGAAGGCATCCTGCTGTTGAGCAGCTTCTCGGAGCAGGCATGTTTGTTTCGAATGACACTTTCATCGACATGGACAAACGCAGCATGCTTATAATCACCGGTCCTAACATGTCCGGTAAATCAACATACATGCGGCAGACGGCTATCATAGTGCTGATGGCACAGATCGGATGTTTCGTACCTGCCGACAGTGCTGTCATCGGTGTGACCGACCGTATATTCACAAGAATAGGTGCATCCGACAATCTTGCATACGGACAGTCAACATTTTACATAGAGATGAGTGAGCTGGCGGGAATACTCAGGAATGCTACATCCAGAAGTCTTATCATCCTTGATGAGATAGGCAGAGGCACAAGCACTTTCGACGGACTGTCGATAGCATGGGCAACAGCTTCATATCTTGCCGACCCTGATCACAGGGTGAGAACGATGTTCGCTACGCATTACCATGAGCTTACAGAGCTCGAAGATGAGAAAGAGGGCATACATAATCTTTCGGTAGCGATAGCTGAGGACGGAAACGACGTTGTGTTCCTTCACAACATCATCGAAGGTCCTGCAAGCAAGAGCTATGGTATACATGTAGCGAGGATCGCAGGTATCCCGGAAGTTATAAGGAGAGACGCGAGACTTAAGCTGAACGAGCTCGAGACGCTTTCTGCAGAAGTCCGCGGTGACACATCAGGAAGAACTGAACAGATATCGTTCATGTCAGATGAGCTCGCCGAAGAAGGAATCAACACCGACGCAGCCAAATACAGGCATCTGGCGTCAAAAATAAGTGAGATAGATATAAATACGATGACACCTGTTTCGGCTCTTGTGAAGCTGCAGGAGATCATCGAGGAATTCAACGACTGATATGATAAAAGTACTGGACAGCTTCGTTGCAGATAAGATAGCGGCCGGAGAGGTTATCGAAAGGCCTGTATCTGCAGTGAAAGAACTCGTTGAAAACTCAATAGATGCCGGGGCGGGATCCATAATCGTCGAGATCCGCGGCGGAGGCAAGTCGTATATCCGCGTCACTGATGACGGCTGCGGCATATCTTTTGATGAGGCCGAAACCGCATTTCTCAGACACGCTACGAGCAAGATAAGCGGTATCACAGACCTGGACAACATTGTTTCGCTTGGATTCAGGGGTGAGGCGCTGGCAAGCATTTCAGCAGTTTCAAGACTTACGATGGTAACGCGAACTGCTGAAGAAATTTCGGGTGTCAAACTCGTGCTTCACGGAGGCAGGGTCGTCTCAAAGGAACGCACAGGATGCAACACGGGAACTACAGTCATTGTGGAAGACCTTTTCTACAACACTCCCGCCAGACGCAAGTTCATGAAGACCGATGCCCGTGAATCTTCGGCCATAGTAGAGCTTATACAGCAGTATGCAGTCTGCTATTCAGGTATCCGTTTCATGATGATCAATAACGGCATGACGCTGTTTACCACGAGCGGCGACGGCGATACGATCTCTGTAGTCAGATCGCTTTATCCTTCACTTGCAAGGAACGGTCTGCTTCCTGTTGAAAACGGAAATGTAAAAGGCTTTGTTTCAGACCCTGGAAGCACAATGAGCACAAGAAAAGGCCAGCTCTTCTTTGTCAACGGAAGACTCGTTTCTAGTGCTGTTATTGAAAAAGGTCTTGAGGAAGGATATCAGGGAAGAGTGTTCAGCGGCTTTCCGGCTGCAGTCCTCTTCATAGAAGCTGAACCATGTGATATCGATGTCAACATTCATCCGGGCAAGCAGGAGATAAGATTCCTCAGACAGGACGAAGTTAAAAATGATATAGCCGAAGCTGTAAGCAAAGCCGTAATGACAGGAGCAGGAGTTCCTAAAGGTTTTGTTAATATTATTGAAAGTGCTCCGGAAAAACAGTTTAATTTTGATATCCCTAAAAAAGAGGACACAGAACAGACATCCATAAGGGAGTTCCTGAAAAGCCTCGAAAGTCACGACTCTCATGAGGAGCCGGAGGCTGCGGAAATCCCTGAGATAACAGAGCCTGACACTGTTGCAGAAAAAGAGGACGTATCATATGCTCCTGTTTCTGTTCCTGCGCCTTTTGATTTTGCAGATCTTACCCTCAAGGGTTACGTATTCAACACATACATTATTATGCAGGGCAAAGATGAACTTTATATATTCGATCAGCATGCGGCACACGAACGCATCTTCTATGAGAAGTTCATGCGTGGATACAATAACTCCGCACACTCACCACAGCCCGTTCTCACAGCCTTCACAATCAATGTGAGCAATGATGTATACTCAATGAGCGGAGACTGGCTCGGCGATCTTATTCGCATGGGCTATGATATTGAAGACTTCGGTGACTGCACATTTATAGTAAGAGGTATACCTCCGTATATGAGCCTTGACGAAGCTGAAGGTTTTGCAAGAGGCTTTGCTGAAGCGGCGGGGGAGGCCGGCGGCTCCAATAAGATAGTCATCGACAAGCTGATCACTAAATCGTGCAAGTCAGCCGTAAAGGCACACGATGTACTTTCAGAACATGAAATTACCGGTCTGATGGCAGAGCTGGCAAAGTGCGGCAATCCGTACTCATGTCCTCACGGACGTCCTACATTCATAAAGATAAGCAGCTATGACATCGAAAGATCGTTCAGACGCAGATAAATTTCGGAGAAATAAAAGACTAATGAACAAAACCGTATATATAATTTCGGGTCCAACCGCTTCGGGCAAGAGCCTGATTGCTTACTATCTCGCCAAGCGCATCCGCGGTGAGATAGTCAACTGCGATTCGATCCAGCTGTATAAATACATGGATATCGGAAGCGCAAAACCTTCCGAAAAGGCAATGTCTGAAATCAGGCATCACCTTTATTCGATCGAGGATCCATCAGTCAACATGACTGTTGCCGATTACAGAAAACTGGCGATCGAAACCATTGACGACATCCTTGCACGCGGCAAGACTCCTATAGTCTGCGGCGGCACAGGCCTTTATCTTAATGCCATACTTTATGATATGGATTTCGGTGCTGCACCTGACGATGAAGAGCGCAGGCAGGAGCTCGAGGAACTTGCTGCTGAACGCGGCACAATGTACATGCATGAGTATCTCCAGGGCCTGGATCCTGAAGCCGCTTCAAGGATACATCCTAACAACACGCGCAAGATAATCCGTGCGATAGAAGCATATGAACACGGAAAAGGTATCAAGGATCTTTCCGAGTGCGAACTGAATCCGGATTATGACTTCAGGTTTTACGCTCTTACCATGGAAAGAGAATGGCTGTACGACAGAATAAACCGCAGAGTATCCAGACTGATCTCCGACGGTCTTGTAGATGAAGTGTGCGGCCTTTTGAATAAAGGATACACTGCTGATCTTCCGTCCATGAAGGCTATCGGATACAAGGAGATCATCGGATTCCTGAATGGTGAGTATGATCTTTTTGATGCCAAGGAACTCATAATGAAGAACACAAGGCATTACGCTAAAAGGCAGTATACATGGCTCAAGAGATACGACTTTGTTGACTGGGTCGAGGTAAAGAAGGGCGATACTGTCGGCGAGGTCGTAGACCGCATTCTGAACGAAGATCATAAAGAAGAGTATTTATAGACAGATTCAGCGCATGGCGAAGACCACACACGACAGCAAGGAATTCAGATCGCATAACAAGAGCGATAAACCTGATAATATCGTCAAGAAAGAGAACGATATCTACATGGAGTGCGAAGCCATACAGAAAGAGCTTCCGAATTTTTTGCGCCCTTATTTTGCCTATCTGAAAGGCAATGTGCTTCCGATGACCAGGCTCGCTTATCTCCATGACGTGAGATTTTTCATGAACTACCTTATCAATGAGACTGACCTGACCAAAGCCTCTGTACCTAAGGAAATAAAGTCGGAAGAGCTCAATGAGATAGTTGCGGCAGATATCAATCTTTACATCGATTACTGCCGGAAATACATGGTGGATAACGGTGATACAGTAACAGTCTATGAGAACAACAATAAGTCTCTTGCACGTAAGAAATCCTCAGTCTCAGTGCTTTTCAAGCAGCTTTACAGAGACGGCATAGTTGACAGTAATATAACTGACGGATTTGATCCGATCAGAGTTGCCAAGCCGGGTGAGCGCGAGATCAAAGCTCTTCAGGACGACGAGGTGATGATAATGCTCGATGCCGTTACCAACGGCACAGGTCTTACGAACCACGAGCGTACTTACTGGGAGAAGACCAGACTGCGTGATAAAGCAATACTGGTGATGTTCGTAACTTACGGTCTCCGGCTGAGCGAACTCCAACAGCTGAATCTTTCTTCTTTCAACTTCTCAAGAGGGGAGTTCAAGATCTACCGAAAGAGAGGAAAGGAATCCATAATGCCGCTCAACCGCTCTGTTGAGATGGTTCTGAGCGATTACATCAGCAGCGAAAGAAATACCGTCATACCTGAAAATTCGGCCTCAGAGGATGCGCTCTTTCTGTCCCTTCAGGGAAAAAGGATAACCGAACGGGCAATAAGAGAGCTGGTCAAGAAATATACTTCGATAGCGCTCAACACAAGCAGGCGCGCGGGATACAGTCCTCATAAGCTCAGGGCTACTGCAGCGACATCGCTTATAGGAAGGGGCAATTCCATTTATGATGTTGCCGCACTTCTTGATCATGAGCAGGTAACAACGACTCAGCTTTATGCACAGCACAAGATGAACGTGAAACGCGATCTCGTGAGTGGCATGGAATGGGAACTTGAAAGAACAGACGAAGACTGATAATGGACAAATACAACGAATATATCAAAGAACAATTCAATATAGATGAAAAGGTGCTCGCGCTGGTTGATGAAGCTGAAACTGCTCTCGCAGAACGCTTTGCAGGGATCGATGATATCACGGCAATATGCCAGATGAAGGTCCTCAAGGCATTTCAGGAAAATCATATCAACGCGACTCATTTTGACTGGAGCACGGGATACGGCTATGACGATGCCGGCCGTGAGGCAGTAGAAAGGGTATATGCTTCGGTTTTCGGGACTGAAGCAGCTCTTGTAAGGCCAAATATAGTAAACGGGACCCATGCGATAGCATCAACCCTGCTTGGCATGCTTCGCCCGGGAGACGAACTGATAGAAGTCACCGGAAAACCGTACGATACTCTGCAGACTGTAATAGGCCGGGATGACGGAAGCACTAAGCAGAGGGGAGAAGGAAGCCTGCTTGGCCCTTCTGACTTCAAGGGAACAATAAAAGATTATGGTATAATATATAAAGAGGTAGCGCTTGGTGCCGACATGGATGTCGATCTCGACGCTATCAGCAATGCTGTCACTCCCAAAACAAAAGTCGTGGCGATGCAGCGTTCCACGGGATATGACTGGAGACCGGCAATATCTCTGAAAAGCCTCAAAGCTGTTACAGAACTTGTTCACGGGATAGATCCGGGCATTATAGTCATGCTCGACAACTGCTACGGAGAATTCGTCGATTCCGTTGAGCCGACTGAATTCGGAGTTGATGTCATGGCGGGCTCGCTTATCAAGAATCCCGGCGGCGGACTGGCTCTTTCAGGCGGATATATCGTTGGCAGAGCGGATCTTATAGAGCAGATCTCATACAGACTCACATGCCCGGGTATCGGTGCGGAATGCGGCCTTACATTCGGCCAGAACCGTAATGTCATGCAGGGCCTCTTCATCGCTCCCGGAGTCGTAAATGCAGCTCTCAAAGGCGCTGTTCTGGCCGGTACAGTATATGACAAACTCGGATTTGAAGTAGTTCCTGCAGCAGATGCCGACAGAAGTGACATCATTCAGGCAATCAAATTCCTTACAGCGGAGCGCACGGTTGCATTCTGCCAGGCAGTACAGTCAGCTTCTCCGATAGATTCATACGTTTTGCCTATGCCTTGGGATATGCCGGGCTATGACGATCAGGTCGTGATGGCAGCAGGCGCCTTCGTTCAGGGTTCGTCGATAGAACTCAGCGCAGATGCTCCGCTCAGAGAGCCTTATATCGCGTATTTCCAGGGAGGTCTGTCATACTGGCACTCAAGGTTCGGAGTCATTAAGAGCCTTGATGCGCTCTATAAAAAGGGACTTATCACATTATGAGCAGTGACCCGTCACGCAGAAAAATCATTGCTATATTAAAGCTGATATTGCTCGTTATAATCGTTGCGGGCATACCGGCTTTTCTTTATCTTAAATTCGGAAGCGGTGTGTTCAGCAAAGATACGGCATCCCAGGTGGTAGACTACCTTCGCCAAAACAGCAGAACAGCATTTCTGCTCATAATCGGTCTTCAGATCATACAGGTCGTAGTCTGTATACTTCCGGGTCAGCCCATACAGTTTGCTGCAAGCTACATGTTCGGGGTCGGTATCGGATTCATTCTGTCTGTCATCGGAGCTGTCATAGGTACGACTATATCTTTCTTCCTCGCAAAAGCGCTGGGAAGCGAGGCAATGCATTTCATCTTCGGAGAAGAGAAGGTAAGGGAATACCAGCGCAGACTGAACTCCGGCAGAGGACTGATGATGACGTTCCTTATCTATCTTATACCAGGCGTTCCTAAGGACCTCGTGTCTTACGCCGCGGGGATCTCTGAAATGCGCTTCAGACCGTTCGTCCTGACAGCAACAGTAGGAAGATCTCCTGCTATGCTTGGCAGCCTTATGGTCGGTCATTTCTTCGGGAAGCAGAATTACACTGCAATGATAATTATTACAGCAGTGATCGTACTCTTGCTTCTGGTATGCTTCATAGAACGTAATAAACTCATAGAACTTCTGGACAGGATCGAAATGAAAGACATTGAGTCAGAATCAAAAGGTAAAAACAATGGCTAAAGAAAAAATACAGAAAACAAATGCAATGAGGCTGCTTGATTCAGCCGGGATAGATTATTCCATGGCAAGCTATGACTATGACGAGTCGGATCTGTCCGGGGTACATGCTGCACAGGAGCTTGGCGTATCCGAAGATATAGTTTTCAAGACCCTCGTCACAAGGGGTGACGGCAATGCCATCTTTGTATTTGTCATACCTGTGGCAGAATCGCTGGATCTCAAGAAGGCTGCAAGAGCATCGGGAAACAAGAGCATCGAAATGATCCATGTCAAAGAGATACTTGATATTACCGGATACATACGCGGAGGCTGCTCACCTATAGGGATGAAAAAGGCCTATCCGACGTTCATCGATGAGACTGCCATTCTGAGTGAAAAGATCTATTTCTCAGCGGGGAAGAGGGGAGTACAGATAATCCTGGATCCGGAAATACTTGCCGAAGTAAGCAATGCCGAGTTCTGCGATCTTACAAAATAAAAGCTGAATTCCTTTAAATTTCAAGGCTTTTCGCATTTTGCGAAAGGCCGTTTTTATTGTGATAATATTTTTAGAACTTTTGTTCGGAAAAGTATTGACATAAAACGAACATATGTTTATAATCCAAATATACCGAACAAAGGTTCAATTTCTTTTATTGACAGATGAAAATGGTGAACGACATGAAAGAGAATACAAGACATCATTATAGAATAGTAAAACCGTTCAGGTTCTTCCTGTTCGTTGTTATAAGCATCATGATAATAATCTTTGCCGGATACACTGTGATCGGTGCCGGCAATGCCGAAGCTGCCGCTGTAAGGACTTATGTCCAGGTCACTATTGATGAAGGCGACAGCCTCTGGAGCATCGTGGAAAGATGTAATAAGGATGCCCATATCGATGTACAGAGCGCCATATACGATGTGTATGAGATAAACGACATCGATGCAGCTGACATCCAGCCGGGAGATAAACTATTTATCCCTATATATTAAATAGCTAGCAGCATATGTCGCTCCGACGTATGTCTAGAAGTGTGTTTTATTGACGGATCCGAAGTATTGGCGGCATTTGTATCCCGGCGGTCATGCTTCGGATCTTCAATTGCGCCGATTCCGGGATGATGCCTGGAAGCACCGGAAAACAGGAAAAATCACAAGGTACTGCAATCCAAAGGGCGTAAAAAAATCGCTTAAATCGAAAATAAAAGCCTCAAAAAAACAGCGTTTTTTTAAAGATTTTTCAGAATAATCTACAAGTACTTCTGTCGAAGAAAAAGCAATAAAAAATACTATAGTATTAATAATTAACAGTTAAAGCGGGGTGACAGGTACTGCATCATAATTAATAAGATAAATAATTAAACTATATTATTTAATTGAGAGAAGTGGCTGTATGTATGTTTGGTGTATGGAGACAGTATCCATGTTCTAAGTGCTGTGCTATGTGTATAACTATTCCGAAAATTATGATTTTAGGAATAGTTGAATAAAGCGAAAACGGGCTCTCAACAGAGCCCTCTTCTTATAAAGCAATATCCATCAGATCAAGATCGCGTATCACCATCCCAAGCGCTGCGTCCAGATTTACGCAGAATACATTTGCTACCATAAGCATGCCTACCGCATCGAGCGGTAATCCGAGCTGATTTAGCAGCAATGTAAATGTCGCCATTATACCTCCCGGCACTTTAGGAGAAGCCACGCTCAGCTGAACTACCAGTATGAACACTATCAGCATCTTCACCCAGACTTGATTGATATGTGAGCAAGGCATTATCTATAAGAAGCTTCAAACGTATCCGGTCTTTTTTCGAGATCCCGGAGCTTCCAAAAAAAGCATCCACCTCTTCGATAGCCTGAGCAATGCCCGAATTGGATAATACCATGAATGACTCCTTTTACCATGTCGTGGCAATATCGATCTGTCTCGGGTTTCTTTTTGCGAATCCACCTGTATCACATACAATTCCCATGCCGAGCGAAGTCTGTACAAGCGATCCTCTCGGACGCAGATTCAGATTTGCTGCCACCATGACATAATTACCGAACATCTTTACGCCGTCATCACGCACCCAGTATTCATAATCATATCCCATTCTTCTCATGATGCGGACTACGCCGCTCATGTTCAGATTGTAATATGTCTCTTTGCCTGAAGGCCCCTGAATAGTTCCCCTTCCCTTTGACAGAGACGGGCCCCTGTATATGTGTTCTTCAAAATAAGAGGCGGCCTTCTCAGTAAAACCCATTTTATCCATTGAGAAAGACTCTGCAGCAGAAGTAATGAAAGTCGTTGAAAGAGACTTCAGTGAAGCTGTCTTAAAAAGCTCCGCTTCTTCTACCCTGTCTTCATGAATATCGCTGATACCGTATACCAGATTTGCATTGGCCAGTATCATAACAACGATGTAAAGACTGAGTATCATATTATAGGTCTTCGCTTTGCATCTTTTTCGCCGCGGCTTCTTCATTTATTAAGTATCCTGTGTACCTTGTCCAGCAGTGCTCCCACGTAATATACTCCGACAAGCATTGCAACTGCTATCTGTACGGTAAGACTCATGACAGGGGTCGTCTTATCAAGATTCATGGTAAGCATCCCTATCGCCCAACCGGTCAGCCATGAAGGCATATGAATGATATTACTGAATTTATTCGATATTATTACAAGAATGAATCCGAATACGGCAAGTGTTAAAAACAGCGTCAGATCAGGATTTAAAGGCGTATGAGCCATGATCTCGAATGCTATCAGTGCCCATATATCACCAGCAAGATATCCAAGAGCGATCTTGTGTGCATCCTTGAACTTATTTCCGTTTGTTGCGTAAATACCTGCACATATAAGGGCTACAGGTCCTACGGTGTTACCGAGATATGGACTTATGACAGCCCATGCAGGAGGCATTAACGCAATCAGGAGCGCTAATGTAAGTGTTTCTTTTCTGTTCATTTATACCTTTTCCATTCACTCATAATGGCTGTTAATAATTAACTATAACATTATATCGTTTACCATTTGAGTGCTACAAAAACATTATACAACATTCGTCAATTTTGTTAATAATTCAACAAAATACACAGCCCGCTTTGCAAACAGGCTGTGTATCCTCTCTTTTCAGCTTATATAACAAGCATTAATCCTCGTATGTTTTGCGAAGAATGTAGAAGCCGTCGCTGTTCGCGTCGATTATGATGTTGCCTCTGTCATCTACTACGACATCTTCGGTCATTGCCATCATAGGTCCCGGGAACGGGAAGCACTTCTTTGTAGGATTCGGAGGTATGAAATATGCCTTTTCCTTGATATAGAAAGGATCGGATACATCATATACTCTGAGGCCTGCAGCAAAGTAGCAGTCATAAACGACGTCTGTTCTCTGCTCGAGCCATGGCTTGTTGCTCATTGGTTCATGGACATTGTGAGGGCCGAAAGGTCCGCCCTTCGAGCCTTCCGCGAGCATGTAAGTGTTGAAGTTCGGTGCAGGGAAATCCTCAGGAACTTCCGGATACGGGAACTCGGCTATGAGAACAGGATTGGTCGGATCACTTACGTCGACCATATGCAGGTTATTCATTGCCTGCGCCTGTTTTACGACTCCGTCCTTGATAAAGCCGAATCTTTCGCCTTCGTTAGTAACTACTACAAGATCCCTGCCAACAAGAGGAAGTGCTGTGTGAGTTCTTGCACCTGCCAGTCTGCTTGAGAATGCAGGCATGAACTTCAGGTTACCGAGTGCCTTAGGATGGTGTATATCCGAGATATCCAGTACATAGAGACCGTCTCCGCAGTATCCGCAGTATACCTTGTCCCCTACTACGAACGGAGGTCCGTGCAGCCATCCCTTATCCATAAAGTCAGGATTATGTGGTGCTGAGTGGTCGACTTCTCTTCCAGGTACTCCGTAAATGTACTGATGCGGTGCCCACCAGCGGCCGACTTCAACAGGATTCTTAGGGTCAGCGATGCTGACTATCCTGTAGATCAGTCCTTCGAACTCATCTGCTTCCGATGACAGATGAACATAGTCACCGCCGTTGTACATGAATCTGTGTACGCCCATGGAATACGGAACTCCGCAGTCCCAGTATCCGAGATATTCAGGGTTCTCAGGATCGTTCTTAAGATCGTAGATCATTATGCCCTGGAGGCTCTTCATCTTAGCGCGGTCTCCTACGAGCACGCTCGGACCGGATCCCGAAGTAAGAGCGAAAATCAGCTTGTCATCTGCTATCTGAAGTTTAGGAATCGATGTTGTCGGATACTCATCGATATTGAACGGCAGCCACTTTTTGATGAACACAGGGTTCCTCGGATCTGTGACATCACTTATCATGATGCCTACTCCGTCAGGACCTGCAGCAAAGCATGCTCCGTACAGCAGATATCTTCCGGATTCAGTCCTGTAGAGAGCCATCTGGAACATTCCGCATGTGCCGTCCATGTCGCAGTACGAGAGGACTTCGAGATTCTTTATATAGCCGTCATTCCCCTCGCCTTTTGAGTAGAAATATTTGCCTTCTGACATTGTTTTCTCCTTTTAATAGGTAAAGTTACCTCATTGTGATGTAACCGCGGTACTGGGTCAGATTATCGCTTCTTGCATAGTCTGACAGGAAGATACCGCTGATGCCGTAGGACTTCTTGAGATACGGGAAGTCCTCTGTCTCTGCCCATGCAGGCTTAGCGCATTTCTCAGCTGCTGCAGCTGCTGCATCGCACCATGCTGACTGACATTCGAACCACATCTCTACGATTCGGTCGAAATCACAGCCATTGACTTCTTTCTTGATCTTGCTGGATACGCAGCGGGTGCATCCGTCATGTGAAGTCCATGCAGGGATGAACTCTTCCTTGAGCCACTTGTCGCCTTCTTCTGCGCTTACGCCTTCCGGATACTTGACCATGAACATCCATCTGTAGTTAGGGCCGTCTTCAACAGTACGTCCTTCGCCCTTGAAGTCCTCTTCCCACCAGACTGGTACGAAAGCGAATATGAAAGGAACTGTTCCTGCAGTCTCATCTCCCTTTGTCGAACGTGCATCATCGCCTTCGATGTTGACTTCCTGGGATTTGTCGATTCCGTGTGAATGTCCCATGTCAGGAATGTTGTTCTGCCATACGAGTACGTCTGTCGGGAAGTACTCGGTAAGGATCTTGTGATGGTCTTTTGCAAAGCCTACATCGTTAGGATTTGCGAGCCAGTAGTGCTCTGTCATCTGCATTCTTACTGTTCCGAATCTTGCTCCGCCCGGAGGTGTCGGAAGTGCAGGATAAAAAGCATACTTGCTTACATATGGTCCGAACTGCGAGATGCTGTCCGGAACATGATATCTGTACAGCCAGTTCTCGAGTTTGATCCTGTAATCCTCATGTGCGAGGTCTACAAGAATGATACTTCTTACAGGATAAAATTCAGGTCTGTTCATTTTTGAACTCCTTTCTCTATAAATATGGAGCCGCGTTAAGCGACTCCATTTACTGGTTAATTACTTTGCCTTCGATGGTGATGGTGTAGGAGCGATCACATTTGTGTAATGCTCTTTGCGAGCCTTGAACTCAGGATCCTTGAAGAGGTTCATCAGTCTGCCCTCGTTCTCGAAGATGTCCTGACCGTGCAGTGCCTTGCCGGAGAGGATATCATGTGCATGATGCTCTGTAGCAGGATCGAACTTGAAGACCATTGCGCCGTCCTCAACTACGAGCTCACCACGGAGTCCGCAGAGTTCACACTCAGCCTGTGTTGTGCCAGGGAAGATGTAGAAGTTGTTGCCGTGGCAGTGAGGGCATGCACCCTTCTTGCCCTTCCAGAGGTCAACCTTTTCCGATCCAGGGATCATCAGATGATTGTCGATGATGTACTGAGCGGCTTCAACAAGGTTTCTGGCCATCTCTTTTGTTCTTTCGATCTTGTCGTCCTGCATGATTACATCCTTGCACCATGAGAAATAATCGTTGTCGATCACCTTCCAGCCAGGGCTCATAGCGATCATTGCATGGTCTGTTTCGCATCTTACTGCCCAGTCTGAACCGCCGATAGCGAGGAACGAAATAGCTTTCTGCATGAAGTATCTCTCGCTGAGAGGCTCCTTGCCCTGCTCGATCAGTTTTTCGTTGAGACCGAAGAGCATTCCTGTGTCATGTCCAGGACCCATTCTGTCGCAGCAGATGTGGAAGAGTCCGGATCCGCCGGATTCATAGATAGGGTCTACGATGAATACTCCGTCTGCCTCTACCATCTTTTCATAGAGAGCTGCGAAGTCATCTTTTCTTGTGCAGATCATACCCTTGCCCATTACGAGGC
>JAFRJV010000015.1 GCA_017432075.1 Mogibacterium sp.
AGGTGACCTGCATCTTCCAGAAGGCACAGAGATGTGCATGCCTGGCGACAACGTCGTCATGGAGATCGAGCTGATCACACCGATCGCTATCGAGGAAGGACTGAGATTCGCTATCAGAGAAGGCGGCAGAACAGTAGGTTCCGGCGTTGTAACTGAAGTTATCGAGTAAAACTTGTCTTTTTTGCCCGCAGCATCGTTGGCTGCACACTTCTGCGGTGCTCACTTACTTCAGTAAGCTCCGCTCCTCGAGTGCTTGCCGCCTCGCTGCGAACAAAAAAATCCTGCGTTTTACAGATGTAATACAAACGCGTATCAAGGCATCGCTTCGGCGGTGCCTTTTTTTCGTACTTCGGAACCGGTACGCGAAAAAAGTGCGCGGTACCGGAAATAGTGCGCTGGATGTCGGATCGGGGGCGTTCCCCGTTCGACTTTTTTTATTAAACAATTTAATATTTGGACACATCGAAAGCGCGATCGATAGGAACCTAAAAGGAGATCTTCATATGGAAGGAGAACAAAATGGCTTACAGACAAAATGATTCTCAGGGCAGGAACGACCGGGTCCGCTATGATCTTATGGAACGTATCGGCGTGCTCAGCAGAAAGGATAACGGCTGGACGAGAGAGGTAAATATCGTTTCCTGGAACGACGGACCGGGAAAGGTGGATATCCGCGAGTGGGATCCCGATCATAAAAGGATGACAAGAGGTGTGACGCTGTTCGAGGATGAGGCAGAAAGGCTCACGAAAGTGCTTGCGAGGAGATACGGACTCAGGCTGTCAGAAAGAGGCTCCCGCTCCTATGCAGAACCCGTGAGCAGGCCGCCGGGAGATACACTGCCGGAATCTGCGGTGCCGGAGGAGACGCCACCGGAGAGAGTAGCGGATATGCAATCAGGACCATCTTACGATACGATGGCAGCCGCGGTTCCTGCGGACGAAGCCGCAGAGGTGTTCGCGGAAAGATCCGATGCTGCTGATGATGAAGCAGCTGAGGCAGCTGGCGGAGAATCCATTGCACCTGAAATGCCGGCAATGCTATAGACGTACCGGCAATACCATAGCCGCACCTGCAGTCTGCGATGTTGACCGAAATGCGCAATGAGTGATAGACTCAACTGGAATCAAAAGGTTTTGATCATAACAACAGCATTCAACGGAGCACACCGGAATATAATACACACACATGAAAATCGCATTTCACACATTGGGCTGCAAAGTGAATCACTACGAGACGGAGGCCATAAAAGAGGCCTTCGTTTCCCGTGGTGCTGAAGTGGTCGGCGAAGAAGAATTCGCGGATGTGTATATCATCAACACATGCACAGTTACAAATATAGCTGACAGGAAGTCCAGACAGTTCATCCGCAGGGCCAAAAGGGTCAACCAGGATGCGCTGGTCGCTGTCACAGGCTGCTACGCACAGGTTGCAGCGGACGAGATCGCAGAGATGCCAGAGGTGGATCTCATTGTAGGAAACGGTCGCAAGTCCGAGATCTGCGGTCTGGTGATGCAGAAGCTGCAGGAAGCATCTGCGGAAATGAAGACGGATGCGAAGCGGGATGAAGAGAAAGCAGACGTGCTCGTGCTTCCGCGCGAGGAGCTTACTTTTTATGAGGACATGGGCCGCATAGAAGCGGGAAGCGATGGCATGACGAGAGCCTATATCAAGATCCAGGAAGGATGTGACAGGTTCTGTTCTTACTGCCTGATACCATATGCGAGAGGACCGGTCAGAAGCAGGAGTGCAGAGGACATCGTCGAAGAAGTGCGTTCGCTTGTTGAAGCGGGTCACAGAGAGATAGTGCTGACGGGCATCAACACAGCGCTTTACGGAACAGAAGCCGGTGCTGAGTGCTCGCTGTCGCAGCTGCTGACCATGCTGGATGCGCTCGATGCGCCGGAAGGGAAGGACTTCAGGATCAGACTCAGCTCGCTGGAACCGACGGTAGTCGACAAAGACAATGTCGAGGAGATCATACGGCACAGGAGGCTGTGCCATCATCTGCACCTTTCAGTGCAGAACGGCAGCGATGCGGTGTTGAAATCAATGAACCGTCATTATACACGTGCGGAGTACCTCGAGATCGTAAAGGCACTGCGTGACTATGATCCCGACTTCGGCATCACGACAGACATAATAGTCGGATTCCCGGGAGAGACAGAAGAGGACTTCAAAGATACGCTGGATATAGTCAGGGAGGCGTTCTTCGGGAAGACCCATGTGTTCCGTTACTCGCCGAGGCGCGGCACTGCCGGAGCAAGGCTTAAGGGAGCGGTGCCGGAAAGTGTCAAGAAGGAGCGGTCGGCGATCCTTGAGGAAGCAGCCGAAGAAGTTGCCCGCGATTTCAGGTTCTCGATCATCGGCAAAGAACATACCGTACTGATCGAGGAGGAAGAAGACGGCTACATGACCGGCTATACCGGCAACTATATAAAGGCATATATCAAAGTGCCCGGCGAAAGCACAGATAAAAAGGAATCCGGAGACTCAGCGTCAGCATTTACACTGGCTCCGGGAGAGTTCTGCGAAGTGATCCCGGAGGGCCTCTTCAGAGACGGGGTAACAGCGTCGGTCAAACGCTGAAAGAGGTATCTGAACAGGCCTGAAATGAAAAGTGTGAACGATACAGGCACCGATATGGTAAAATGAAAGCGGCAATACAGCGTATATACGTAAAACTTAAAAGGAGGTTGGCAGACATGGATGACTGCATTTTCTGCAAACTCGCGAACGGCGACATCCCGACCGACATGGTTTATGAAGACGAGCTCATAGCGGTGTTCCGCGATGCAGCTCCTCAGGCTCCGGTCCATATGCTGATGGTACCGAAGATCCACGTGGCATCGCTCGACGACCTTACTGCAGATCATGCTGAGCTCATGGCTCACATGATGCTGAAGATCAAGGACGTATGTGCACAGGAAGGGCTTGAGAACGGCTACCGCTGCGTAATCAACACCGGCGAGGACGGCCAGCAGACCGTAAAGCATCTGCATATCCACATCCTGGGCAAGCGCGCCATGCAGTGGCCACCGGGCTAAAACGGATCAATACGCAAAGAAGATTCCCGTTATGGGAATCTTTTTTATTTGCGTGTCTATATATAGTGGTTCGGAAGGGTCCGGGAGCACAAACTGTGGTGTCGCGGGAAACGCGGAACACAGTGTTAGGCGTTTTGGGCTGAAAGCCCCGAAATTTCAAGGTTTTCGCACTTTGTGAACCGCAAAAAATACTCAAAAAAGTTTCAAAAAATAGCTTGCATTCCATATGCAGTATGTATATAATTCAAAGGCTTGTTAAACGCGAAGAAGCAGGAAGTTACCGTGCTAGCGGATAATTTCTGCCGAGAAGTCCTCACGAGATGGGGGCGAAGGGTTTCGCTTTTTTGTTGTGTGCCATCCAGTAGGAAACGCGCGAAAGAGTGTAAGGCACTTCAGCAAAAGGGACTAGGACAGCAAAACGCTGTAGTTTCAAGGGTTGCAGGCAGATCATATGAGTTGCATGACCGGCCGGGCAACGCTGCAAAACGAAAAAGCGGGGTCCTGTACAAGCATAGCGACAATTAGTACAAACCAAACAGGAGGAAGCAATGAGCGAATTACAGAAAATCAGGATCAGAATGAAAGCTTATGACCACGCTCTTCTCGACAAGTATGCGGCAAAGATCGTTGAGACAGTCAAGAAGACAGGTGCTGATGTAAGCGGACCTATTCCGCTGCCGACAGAGAAGGAAGTCGTTACAATCATCAGAGCGGTCCATAAGTACAAAGACAGCAGAGAGCAGTTCGAGCAGAGAACACACAAGAGACTCATCGACGTTACAAACGCAACCAACAAGACAGTTGAGGCTCTTCAGAAACTCGACGCACCTGCAGGAGTAGATATCTACGTCAAGCTCTAATCCAAGTATTAGTAAGATCACACGAGAGGGACGCCGGACCCAAGCACCGGCAGAGCCAAACCGGAGTGATCCGCTGTAAGAACAGGAGGAAACACATATGAAAACATTGCTGGGAAAGAAGATCGGAATGACACAGATCTTCGCAGAAGACGGAACAGTCATCCCGGTTACTGTCGTTGAGGCAGGCCCGGAGACAGTCGTACAGATCAAGACTGTCGAGAATGACGGCTATGATGCAGTCCAGGTGGGCTACGAAGATCAGAAGCCGCAGAGAGTCAACAAGCCGATGAGCGGACACTTCGCTAAGGCAGGCGTTGACACAAAGAAGCACCTCGCTGAGTTCAAGCCGGGCGAGGGAGAAGCTTACGAAGTAGGTCAGGTCATCACAGTAGCGGATTTCGAAGAAGGCATGAAGCTCGACGTTACCGGAACTTCCAAGGGTAAAGGAACTCAGGGTAACATCAAGAGACACGGCCACCGCAGAGGACCTATGACTCACGGTTCAAAGCACAAGAGACTCGCAGGAGCTC
>JAFRJV010000118.1 GCA_017432075.1 Mogibacterium sp.
CATAGGCGTACATCTCCTTCCATTACAAAACGGCTGATCCGAAGTAATACTTCAGGTCAGCCGCTCTCTTAGCTGAATTTATGTACGCCGCTTTACAGGGAATCAGAACTCGAAGCTGTTGCTCCTGGCTATTACTTCCTTGCACTCTGCGATCACTGTATCGATGATCTCAGCTGCCGGCTTTATCTCCGTTACGAGTGGTGCTATCATGCCGGACATTACCGAGCCGCCTTCTGTGTCCCCGTCGTGCATGCCATTCTTGAGGCAAGGTCCGAATTTCTCTCTGAGAATGCCTTCGACATCCTTGACAGGATTATTTGCTTCAAGAGCAAGAAGCTCATCTGAGAATGCGTTAGGGATCTGCCTGCAAGGCTCCATTATGCTTGAAAGTATTATCACAGACTGATTGTCCTGCTGCGCGAGGATGGCATCCTTGGCATTCTGGTGGATCGGGCACTCTTCAGAACAAAGGAACCTGGTCCCCATCTCTATGCCATCGGCACCGAGCGCGATAGCTGCCGCCATGCCTCTTCCGTCCGCGATGCCGCCGCTTCCCACCACAGGAATCGACAGTGCCTGCGTGACCTGCGGAAGAAGCGCCATCGTTGCTTCAGGTGTTACATGACCGCCGCCTTCCCAGCCCTTTGCGATGACAAGGTCTGCTCCGGCTTCTTCTGCTACCATAGCGTCTTTGAGTGTGCTTGCCTTGACTATCACCTTGATCCCTGCTGCCTTGAGGGGTGTAAAGAACACCTTGCACAGCTCCGGATCAAGATCAAACAGTATGTCCGCATATACTGCTGCCGGCCTCTCCTCAATCAGTACCGGGAGCACTGCTTCTACAAGCGGCGGGATCATGAATACATTTACTCCGAACGGCTTATCTGTGAGTTCTCTTGTCTTATGGATCTGCTCTCTGACCAGTTCGTTAGGTGCTGATGCTACTCCGAGCACTCCAAATCCGCCTGCATTTGATACCGCTGCTACCAGTGGAGCGAAGGCACACCATGCCATCGGTCCCTGGATGACCGGCTTCTCTATACCCAACACTTCGCATACTCTGTTACCCATATGTATATCCTCCTGTTTTGCATCATTATATGTTGCTGACTTACGTTGGCTGGATTGTATCATTCCGGCGAGTTGTGCTACAATAGTTTCGGAACTTGTACAACGAAAGGCGGAATTATGTATCACATCAGGAACGATAAGCGGGCAAAGAAGTCTGCGGAGCTCATTGCAGATGCTGTTATGAAGCTGGCATCAAGGAAGAGTTATGCAGATATAACCATCACAGACATAGAGAAGGCTTCGACCGTCGCCAGATCGACATTCTACCGGCTATTCGACAACACGACCGACGTCCTGGCATATCTGTGTGACCGTACATTTGATGAACTGACAGGGATACATGCTCTGCATCTTAACGAAGGGATCCGCAGCGTTATGCTGCTTACCGGAGAATACTGGATGCAGCACAAGAGGCTGCTGGAAGTGATAGATAAGGCAGGGTATCAGAACATACTAATGGAATCATTTTCAAGGCACTATCCTCTTATACTGTCATATTGCTTTCCTGAAGCAGATCAGGTCCCCGGTGCAGGCAGCGAATATGCCGTGTCCATAGCAGTCTCACTTATTTCATCCTCCCTCCTCACCTGGGCAAGGACCGGACAGAAAGAGAGTGCTGAAGAACTCTCGGATATTATTGTGAACGTCCTCGAAAAAATGACAGAGCTGTTCACAGAAGCAGCGATGTAATTTGGAGGCATTTGCCTCCAATGTTAATGATCACTTCTCACGGGCGCCTTTTACCTCGCCCCTGATTCCCTGTCTTTTGATCGGATACCTCTTTTTCCTTCCTCCGCGTCTGTGGTACTGGCGATTTTTGGCAGTTTTTGGCTGTTCTTCCACAAGCGCTGTGTAATAGAAGTTCGTGTTGCCGAACAGCAGTACCTTCGGGATCATGAATGTCGATTTGATCCATGCTGCGATGAACTTCTCTGCGGTCATGCCGTTGTACTTCAGGAATCCCATCACTGCGAATGGGAACGCTGCCACTATGCAGAGCCAGCTGGTGGTCTCAGTCCCAAGAATGGGATTGAGACCAAGGTAGATGCCGACTGCTACGCCGCATGCCAGGACAGAAAAAAAGAACTGCCTCAGCGACAGTCCGAAGAACATAGACTCCGTGTAATCACGGATCTCGCGATTGATTCTTACTTCCATGATTTTTCAGTCATCTCCTCCCAAGATTTTCAACTCGGTCACCTTACTTCAGCGACTTTGTCAGCACGATTAGGCTCCGCATTCACCTTGTCCAACCTGCGCTCATCTCTGCTGTAGTGATAAACATTATCCGAGAGCACATCCTGTGGTTCAACCACAGTCTTGTTGGCCTGCTTTACCATATCGCAGAGCTCCTTCGCATTGATGCCTGCAGTATCAGGAACAAGGATGACCTCATGCACACTGCTTGGGAGGATATAGTAGTCAGAGCCTATGAGTTCGCCTGCTTTCTCCTTGACATCCGGGTAGTACATAGCGCATGCACCGAGAGTCGAGCTTTCTGTGGTCAGCACATACATGCCGCCGACATCTGCAGGATCTATGGGAACGTCCCTGTCAAGCAGGTTCTCCCTCTCACTGCTGAAGAGCGCCTGGCTCATATCTGTAAGCACTGGCGGATCATTTACAAGAGAATCATCCATCGCCGTGATGAAGAGAGTTTCCTTATCTACACCCAGCTGCTCCATCACCCCGTGATTGACCGCGATCCTCCAGTCACCGCCTTTGTCTTCGCCCATGTTGATATCCGCAATGATGGCAAGCCCATTGCCTACATCTGCATATGGCATATTTGCAAGGAACTCTCTGTTGCGGCTCTTCTCAAGCAGACGTACAGTCAGGTTATCTCTGACGCTCTCCCAGTCAAGGTCTACCTGAGGTGGAGTCGGGGCGTGCCTTGTTTGCTCATACCTGTTTGCGAGGTCGATCATAAGAAACCCCATATCCTCTCCGTTTTTATAACGTTCATACAGATCGTCTATATACAGCGTAGGCGCTGCATCACTGCCCTTCGGTCTGAACGTCAGGCCATGCAGTTTCTGATCGTTCATCTTGGAAACTTCAACGTCATCTATAATGATGTCCTGGTAGATCTCATCCGGCAGGAACTCCGGCAGTTCTTCTTTGATAGTCTTAATAAAGTCCTTTACTTCCATTCTCTCTTCTCATCCTTTCTATCATCCACAGTTTGAAACGATATCCTTCGATCCTCTTTGCCTGGCGGTCTTTGTCCAGGTGGATCACTTCTTTAGTAATAACTTCCATACTTAGTCCTCCTTCCTTACAATCCGAGTATCTCCTTTGCCACATGGTCGCTCATCTTTACCATTCCCACGAGCACGAGCATGTTGAACGCGATCTCTCCGACATATTTCCACACCATGGTCGCTGCAGCTGCATCCTTATCCACAACAGGCGGTGTCGCAGCGAACTTGCTGAATATAATGCAGGCAAGCACTATGATCGCTCCTTCAAGGCAGACTCCGGCGTAGCTCTTCAGGAAGCTGACTCCGATGTTCTGAGTAGGCTGCCCTGCAAAGGTCGAAAGCGGCACCGGTGATATAGCTGTATACATATACAGGCGGAAGAACCTGCCGTACACCGTGAGTATGATGATGAATGACATCACGGTTATGAATAGGCTGCCTATAAGTGTCACCGCCCAGAGCGGTATGCTCTCGAAGAAACCGCAGTCCTCTATTGCGGAAACCATCTCACTCGGCAAGGTGGTCTTTGTCGCCGATCCCACGCCCGATGCATTCATGATCGTACGCATGATGCCCTGCGCTATGTCGAAAAGAGCCAGCATCAGGTCAAGTCCGTATGTGACCACGCCCTTTGCTATGGCGAACCTGATGAACAGTTTCAGTGCGTGCTCAGGCCGTTTCACATCAGTCAGGCTGCCGCTTGTTTTGACCACGCCTACCAGAAAAAACAAAACGAGCAGTGCAAGCCCAATACCTTTCACTGCCCCGTTGATCTGCACGATGACATGCCATATGCCTCCTCCCTTGAAGTTCTGCGGCGACATGGTCAGAAGCGACCATACTTCAGCCATCTTTGTATTCCACGTATTGAGTGCATTTTCAAGGTTTTGTACTACCCAGTTATCACTATCCATAAAGGACCTCCCTTCCTACTTCGTTTATTGCACATTCCGGTTTTCACCTCCCTCCTGCATAAGCAGCCTGCGCTTTTATTTGCATAGTGCATGTAAATGTCAACTCTGTGATCACAGTTTTCGCGTCATGGATTCACGTTGGTCGCCATTGCATAACAGTTCTGTAAAGCATCACTGCTGTGTACAAGGAGGTAAAGCTATGGCAACTATTGACTACAAACTGATCGGACGCCGCATAAAGGAACGTCGCCTGCTTGCAAATTATTCGCAGGAACAGCTTGCATGGGAGGCAGACCTGTCGGCAACATATATTTCCTACATAGAAAGCGGGACCAAGAAACCCAGTCTTGAGTCGCTGGTCTCGATATGCAATGTGCTCGGTATAACTGTGGATGATCTGCTTGCCGGGAATCAAAAGCACAGTAGTTTTGATTATCAGACGGATGTAGCAATGATCATGAAAGGCACTTCTGCGACTGAGAAAAGACTCATATATGAGCTGATGTATGCGCTGCTTAGTATCATCAGAAAAAACGAGTGGGAACTGATCACTCCTGAAGAAATCGACTACATAAGAAAAAAATTTTGATCATTTCATAAACCAGCGGTCAAGCATCTGACCTCTGGTTTATGGACTAAGTAGTTCAAAACAATATGATAATCATATCTAAACGAAAGGGTCTCTTACTATGAAAGAAACCGAAGAGCGTCTTTCTTCACAGGAAAGAAAGATCAGAATCAGAGAAAGATATAAAGGCATAGATGAAGAACTTCTGGATGTTATTCCTGCTATCAAGCGGGATGGTTTCTATGATGAAGATAAAATCAAACGCGTAGGAGTCTATGCAAGAGTCTCCACCGACGACCCGCGTCAGACCTCCTCATATGAGCTCCAGAAGAATTATTATAATGACCTGGTCAGCCGAAGACCGGACTGGGATCTGGTAGATATATATGCAGACGAGGGGATCTCCGGTACTTCACTCGCACATCGTGACGAGTTCAAGCGTATGATCGCTGACTGTGAAGCCGGAAAACTTGATCTCATCGTTACAAAGAGCATATCCCGATTCGCAAGAAACCTTATGGACTGCGTTGGTTACATCAGGAAACTCAGGGCAATGGCTCCTCCCGTAGGCGTGTTTTTTGAAACTGAGCACCTGTATACCTTGGATGCCAATAGTGAAATGACTCTCTCATTGATGGCTACTCTGGCTCAGGAAGAAAGTCATACCAAAAGTGAGATCATGAATGCCTCCATAGAGATGCGATTCAAGCGTGGTATTTTCCTGACTCCGGTGCTTCTTGGCTATGACCAGGACAGTGAAGGTAATCTTGTCATCAACGAGGAAGAGGCAAAGACAGTCCGTCTTATATTCTTCCTGTATCTGTACGGTTATACGACAAAGGAGATCGCCGATACGATGACCGAATTAGGCAGATCCACAAAACGCGGCAATATCGTCTGGTCTCCCGGAAGCATTCTCGAGATCCTTCAGAATGAGCGACATTGCGGAGATGTTCTGGCACGCAAGACATTCACTCCGGACTACCTTACGCACAAGTCGAAAAAGAACCGTCATGACCGCAATCAGTACAGAATGAAGGATCATCATGAAAGTATCGTCTCGCGTGATGACTTCATCGCTGTACAGCGGCTTATCAGCAACGCCAAGTACGGCAACAAGAGCATTCTCCCTGCTCTGCATGTGGTAAATGACGGTCTCCTTTCCGGATTCGTTTCCATCAATCCGCGCTGGGCCGGATTCAAAGTCGAAGACTATTATGACGCATGTTACAGCGCAGACTATGATAACGACAGTCTTGAGATATTTCACGAAGAACATGCTGCCAACGAAGGCGATTTTGATCTGCGCGGCTACGAGATCGCGCACGGCCAGTTCTTCGAAGCCACTGACCGATGCTGCGTCACTATTGCTCATAACGGCATCACCTTTTCACAGGCCGCTATCAGACGGTTTGTCGGTACGATGACCGTAGAGCTGCTGATACATCCTGTCAGGAAGCTTCTTGCCGTCAGGGCTGTCAGTGCCGATGCCGTAAATGCAGTTGCCTGGGCCAAGAAGAGCAACGGTAAAGTCATTCCCCGAAAGATCAGTGGCACAGCATGTCTGCCTACCATATTCAAGCTGCTCAACTGGCAGGAGGAATGCAGATACAGGCTGCTTGGCTCACTTTACCGGAAGGACAGCAGCTCCATTCTCCTGTTTGACATGAAGGAGATAGAAGTTCTCATTCCTCAGCATGTAATAGATCAATCCGGTGCGCAGGCCGAAGACACGAGTGATGTCACCCCTTTCAAGGACGGCTCTTCCAAGCAGATCCTCGCATATCCAAATGAATGGGGCGATAGATTTGGCAACTCGTTCTACAGCCAGGAGTATGACACACGCAAAGGCAAAGACGATTTTGAGAAAATGCCTGAAGTTCCCGCCAGCGCGCCATATAAGGAGCCGGACATCAAAGTAACGGATCAGGCAACACTGAGATCCGAGATAGAAACCATGATAGCAGCCATGAAGGAGGATGCAGCATATGACAGAATCTGAAACCACTACAAGGAGAACGCCTGACATAGAGATAATCGAAGATGATTCGTTCAGCTATGACGGATTTCAGGTAGTACGCGGAGAATTCTTCTCTCACATATATGAACCATCCTTTACTCTCAACCAGAACAAGATCTCGGTCAACATGGCATGTGTCCGCAAACTGCCGGATGTCGAATATGTCCAGGCTCTCGTCCACCCGGAAGAGAAGATGCTGATAATCAGACCATGTCATGAAGAAGAGAAGGACTCCTTCAGGTGGCGCTCTGCAGGTAAGAAACTGTCTCCGAAGCAAGTGACCTGCAAGATATTCTTTGCCAAGATCTTCACTCTGATGGGATGGAACCTTGATTATCGTTATAAGCTACTCGGAAAGCTGGTCAGATCCAATGGGGAACTTCTCTTTGTCTTCAATCTCAATAATCCTGAGATATATGAGCGCTTCTATCGCGAAGGAGAGAAACCTCGCGTGTCCAGAACTCCCGTATACCCGGATGAGTGGAAGAATCAGTTCGGTGTTTCTGTCGAAGAGCATAAGCGCAGCCTGTCAATAAATACATTCAGCGATTATACGATCTTCGGGGTCCGGGACACGGCTCCTAAGCAGCAGACCTCAGAATCATCCGACAATCAGGAGAGCACTTATGGCTATGAACACTAATGAAACATCTGTCACCCCTATAGTCTGCATAGATCTTAAAAAGAACCGGATCCGTGTACACAAGGTCACTCTTCATGCTTTGAACGATCCTGACTACATACTTCTTCTCATCAATCCGGAAACAGGAGTCCTGGCGATCAAGGAAACTGTTCCAACGGACCATCTTGCGCTTAAAATACGAAAAGAGATGCTTACTGACGGGAACTGCTATGAGATCTACTCTAAGGATCTGTTCAGGGCATTGAAGTCTATCCGTTCAGACTGGGAAAACAACAAATCATATCGCATCTATGGTGAATGTAGCCGCCAGTCGCAGGTAGCATTTTTCCGAATGAAAGATATCGTGCTCGTGGAGGATAGGAATACATATGATAGGTAATTACAGTCTTTCCCACGAGCTGAAAAAAGATGAGGATATCCAGCGTCTGAAGCAGCCTCTGTCCAGACTGGATCTGATGAGCCTGAGGCAAAAGCTTCTCAGATTCGGATGTGTAGACCCGGTCACTGTATGGGACGGAGTCATCATTGACGGAGATAACAGTTACGAGATCTGCAAGAGCAACAACATCATGTTCCATACCGTGAATGCGCCATTCAAATCAAAGGATGAAGCATACTCTTTTGTCTGCAAGAAGCAACTGCTTCGCGATGATCTCACCAATGAAATGTACAAATACCTTATCGGGCGGCTTTATCTTGCAGAAGTCAATCTGAAAGCAAGCAATTCCTTCAACTCCAATAAGATCAGGGAACAATACATTTCAGGGACAGTCTCCCGAAAGCAGGATATCGTTCAGGAGGTTTCTTCATTTCTTGGAGTCTGTGTTTCGACTGTGCAGAAATATACGGTATTCGCTAAGTGCGTGGATAACATACGAAAGAAGGATCCTTCCATTGCTCAGGGCATACTTGAAGGTCAGATCAAGATATCTCACAGGAATCTTCTTGAACTTGAAAAGTTCTCCTCCTGGGAACTGAAACTCTTCAAAAACAATATAACCCCGGGCAGAGTCAGCCATATCGCAAATGCGGATATCAATGATGTGATCAGGCGCAGACCATCATCTAAATCGCTCTCAGTGACAAAAGGAAAACCTGTTGTTGATTCGGAGCTGCCTATACGCAAACTCCCGCAATACGATCCTGATTCGGAGATATCCAATCTGATTTATACGATACCGACGTGGATCAGTTCGATCTGCCGTTCGCAGAAGAACACAGACTTTCAGAAGATCACTCCCTCAGCCAGAGACAGGACCCTGAGTCAACTGAATAGGCTCAGCCAAGCTATAGCATCGATGGAAGAATCGCTCAGAAAGGACCAATGAAATGGAACTCGATCTCAATCAGTACGTACCTAATGTGTATTTCGAACAGATCCCTATAAAGAATCTGGTTTCCAACCAGGAATATCAGCGGCATCTGTCCATAAAACATGTGCAGAAGGCTGCCAAGAACTTCGATCTGTACCAGGTCAATCCGGTCAAAGTCAGCCGCCGTAACGGCATCAATTATGTGTTCAACGGTCAGCATACCGTTGAAATCATCGCTCTTGTTTCAGGCTCCCGTGAGACCCCGGTATGGTGCATGATATACGATGATCTTGTGTATGAGCACGAAGCAGACATATTCGCTAATCAGATGAAATATGTGAAGCCGCTTCTGCCATATGAGACATTCATGGCGCATATCGAGGCTGGAAGTGATAAGCACCTGCTAATACGGGATCTTGTTGAATCCTATGATCTGTCTATCACAAACAACAATACTCCGGGAGGCATATGTGCCGTAGCTACGCTGGAAAGCATCTACGACAGGTATGGCTTCCAGATCCTCGACAAAACACTCAGGCTCCTGATCGGCACATGGGAAGGCGATTCAATTTCACTAAGCGCCAACATGCTTAATGGGACTGCCAGGCTGGTTTTTGCGTATGAAGATCAGCTGAAAGAAGACATTTTCAAAGAGAAGCTCAGCAAGATCTCAGCGAAGGACATAAGCCGCTCCGCAAAGGAGCGCCACTCCGGATCTCTTGGCTATGCGGAAACGCTACTCGTTTTCTATAACAAGAACAAAAAGTATCCGCTGACTTACGAGAAGCTGTACACTCATAAAGCTCCGGTCAAAAGAAAAACTGCCTCCGCTCCTGTTGTAAGCATTACCGGCAGTGAGTACTCTGAAGATACTCAGCCGACCATATTCGATGATGTTGAGCCACCTAAAGACTATGATGTAACTGAGGATGCGGAAGAATGATCTCCACATCCTCGGCACCTAACGCTCAGGTTCGTCTTGTTTCTTTTCTTTTCGGGTCTGTGCCGAGCCACCGCCAAAGCCATGCTGAACTCTGTCTTCAACTTCGGCTCTCTTCCCGTCATTGAATCTGTCGAGAGTGCCTACGAGGTATCCGGTGATTCTTCGGATACGCTCGAACCCGACGCCCTCACCGACCATGCCATCCACATTCTTTACCTTATTGTTATTCATATGACCTCCGTTTCTGCGCACAATAATAGCCGGCACTTTCGCACCGGCCATCGTAATTCTTTCTACTCTGTTTTTCTACTTGAGCACGATCGGGCTATCGCCTGATCCGTCCCTTATCTTGTTGAGCTCATCATATACCGCCTGGTAGTCAGCTGTCGCCTGCTCGTCCTCGAAATTGAACTGCACATCTGACGGGTATTCAGCGATATACACCTTGCCGTCCTTTTCACCTATAACGCCATAGCTTGGCAACATCTCATAATCCTTGTCACCGGCATCATAAGCGATTATGGAAACAAGTCTGCCTCCGCAGTCTGCTTCTCTGGATGCGATGTTGTAGATCGTTATCGATGTCTTGCTGTCTACCGTGTAATCCCACGTGCCACCATGCGAGAGTGTCAACGTGAAGTGATCTGTGTCGATAACCTGTGTGTTTCCGCCTTCTCCGTCGACACCATTTGCTATCTGCAGATTCGATGCTATGTCATAATCTGCGGGTTCATCTGCTTGGGTCTCAGCCTGCTCTTCTGTCTGTGTCTCTTCTTCAGGCTCAGATTCAATCTTTGAGCCACATGCCGTTATCCCGAATACAAGAACCAGACTCATCATTATTGCTATAAATCCTTTTGTTCTTCGTGTCATAAAGTCACCATCTTTCCGTTTATAAGTATATATCAGGCATCAGCCTATGTCATGTACAGGGCAGCATTGCTGCTGCCTCGGATCACATCACCTTCTGCACGTCAGTTGCAACAATAAATGAGATCTGATCAAATGGGATCGTATAGCCGTGAAACATATCTCCGTATTCAAGGAACTTCTTTGTTCCTCTTTTGAAGTCCCCAACTATGCCTTTACTGGCAGGGGTGTCATAATCCTCCGCATAACTAAGCACTTTCCCATTTTTCATGTGCAGATCGTAGCACTGATAAAACTTGGATTCCTGCTGCATATCGTTTCTCCTTCCATTTATTAGCCTGTTATCATAGTCAGTATCTCTTTAGTAAAAGTTATTATGATTCCGCCCGCTACAGTCAGGAACCCGTTGGCCCTCTGACTCGGATCATGCGACTTCAGTGAAAGTCCTACCTGCATGATGCCGAGACCGAGCAGTATGAGCCCGATAGCTCGGATAAGACTGAATATGAATTCACTCAGCTTGTTCACTGTACTGATCGGATCACCTGCAGCGTATGCAACGCACGCGCACAGTATGAATGCAACTACCATTACAGAATAAAGCACCAGCCCTAATTTCATTGTGCTGTTCGCACCTTTAAGATTGATCAACTTGTTTTCCTTCTTTGTCATTTATCTGTTTCCTCCGTTATTCTTTTCTTTGCCTATTCGGCTACCTCTTTTTCGACATCCGCTTCCGACAGAAGCACATAGTCCGTATCTGACAGTTCGATCAGTTTTGAAGACTCAGCTGCCTCTTTGATGAGCTCCGGATCATATACCAGTTCTATGGATTGACCGGCATCCCACGGTTCTCCGTGTATATATGGATCTGCCTGACCGTCTGTCGTCAACCTAACATCCGGGTGCTTCAGAATGTCATATTTGAGATCCATGACCGGTCTCTCGCCTCTTATAAAAAGAAGCGCGTATCTGTTGTCCAGCATACGCACTTCCTCCGGAAGCATTAATTCTCTGCCACCTTGTCAACTGAAGAGTTTAAGATGGGCTTCTTATATGTGTCATTTGCATAATGATGCTGTCTCCCTCCAATAAAAAAATGACTATCTGTTTGTCACAAATAGCCATCATTCTGCTTCAAGTTTTGTCTTATTAATGATGCCTGCATTTATCATACAGGCAGGCTGCTTAGCCACTTTTCTACTGGTGCTGCAGGCCCTCTTTCAGAATCTCTCATCTCCACAGGGAGTCCTGCGAGCACCTCTGCTTCCGGTGCGAGTTCTTGGATGGCACTGTATGTACCGCCGTCTCTCGATCCCATGTGGGTATTGAACGGGATGATGGTCTTGCCGCTGAAGTCGTACTCATCAAACAGCGTGTAGATTATCATCGGGAAGGTGTAGCACCACATAGGGTAGCCGATGTATATGCGGTCGTAGTCCACTACCGGCAGGCTCTCCGCGATCTCAGGGCGGGCATTGGTGTCATGCTCTTTCTGGGCTCTTCTGAGTAGCGAGCTGTAGTGATCTCGGTTGCCGTCATATGGCTCTGCCGGAACGATCTCACGGATATCCGCTCCTGTCTGCTTTGCTATTTCTTCTGCTACGATCTTCGCAGTCCCATAGACCGAGAAATATATGACCAGTTCTTTTGTCATTTTGTAAGTTCTCCTTTTTTACAGATCCGGTCCGAGTTCCATCGTCTTATACTGTGCAAGAAGCGCCGGATCAGCATTGTAGTAACGCGTTCCGTTGTCGACTTCTGCGATCTTTGCCATGTCTTCATCAGTCAGTTCAAAGTCGAAGATGTCGAAGTTATCACGGATGTGATCAGGATTCCTGGATCCAGGGAATATCACATTGCCGCTCTGTACATGCCAGCGCAGGATGATCTGGGCGTTGCTCTTGCCATACCTTGCAGCCAGTTCTGTGAACACCGGCTGCTGCATGAGAGTCCTGTCGCCGTGTCCGAGCGGATACCATGCCATGAGTCCCATGCCTGTCTTGGCAAGCAGCTTCTTGAGTTCAGTCTGAGGGTAGTATGGATGAGCCTCTACCTGCACGAGCTGCGGCTTGATATACATGGTGTCGATCGCTTCCTGCACTTCTTCTTCCGAGAAGTTCGAAAGACCGATCGATCTCACCTTGCCTTCTCTGACAGCCTTCTCTATGTTTTTGTATCCCTCTCTCCAGTTGTCTGTAGGCTGGTGGAGGAAGAGTACATCCACATAGTCCGTTCCGAGTCTTGCCAGCATCTCGTCCACTGCTGTTTCCTTTTCGTAAACTGTAGGCCAGAGCTTGGATACCAGGAAGATCTCTTCTCTCGGTACTCCGCTGTTTCTGATGCCTCTGCCCGTCGCGCTCTCGTTCATATACGCGTTTGCAGTATCGATCAGTCTGACGCCGTTTCTGAGCGCGCTTTCAACTGCGACCTCTGTGTCCGCAGGGGTGATCATGAATGTGCCGATTCCTGCCATCGGCATTTTGTATCCGTTATTGAGTGTGAAGTATTCCATGATATTCTCCTTTCAAAGTCCTTGTATAATCTGTGTTTATTGCCTTTCTTTATCTTACAAGTGCATTTTAACCGCATTTTACTTGTCTGTCTAATGCCGCTTGTCTATAATGGTATACGTAATAGGTATACCATATGTGTTTGAGGAGGGAGGATCATGATAGAAAACTATCTGCTTGAACAGTTTGTCGCGTTCGCGGAATGCGGCACGCTCCTCAAGGCGTCTGGAGAACTGCACATTTCCCAGCCTTCGCTCAGCCGCTCGATGAAAAAGCTCGAGGAGGAGCTTGGTGTTTCACTCTTTCACAGAGAGAATAGCAAGATTTCATTAAACGAGACCGGGATGGTAGCTGCTGAATACGCAAGAAGAGCTTTGGGCGCCAATCAGGAGATGATCGACCATGTCATTTCTTTTGACCGGTCTCTCCGCACTGTATTCATCGGTTCGTGTGCACCTCTACCGATCAACGACTTGATGCCGACTTTGCAAGAACGCATGCCAGGCAAAACGATATCTGCAGAGATAGCATCCGACATCAAGCTCTTGAGTGGTCTCCGTAACCGCAGCTACCAGCTAGCGATCCTTCATGAAGATCCTGGTGACAAGTCCATTTTCTGCCAAAGGTTCATGGAAGAACAGCTTTATATCTCCATAGACATCGGACATGCGCTCGCAAAGGAAAAAAGCGTAAGCTTTGAAGATCTCAAAGACTTACGCATTCTTATGGATGGTAATGTAGGATTCTGGAATGATGTCTGCAGGGAAATGCTCTCTCCAGACAATCTCCTTATCCAAAGCAGTTTTGACGCTTTCAGCGAGCTTGTGCAGGCATCAAGACTGCCCCTTTTCAATTCAAGTCAGTTCCTTGCACGCGGGTATCATCCTTCGGGCAGGGTATCCATCCCTATCGCAGATAATGAAGCGCACGCCACGTACTATCTTTCATGCCTTGTGTCAGAGCAGAAAAAGTATCGGTCTGTATTCAATGCAACCCGCGGCAACCTCATTACAGGCAGCCACATACAAAACAATATACAATGACAGTTATTATCCAAAGTACTTACTTATAACTACTTATATATATCGTCAGCAGCATGGAACTCAGAAATAAGAGGCCCATGCTGCTTTTTCAGTCAATAGTCTTTGGAGTCTTTGGTAATTTCTTTTTCAACGTCTTCTTCTGACAGAAGCACATAGTCGCCTTTAGGTATTTCGATCACATTCTTCATGTTGTTTGCAAAGGCTATGTCGTCAGGATCGAAGGTGAGACTCAGAGTAAATGCCGCGTCATTTGTTTGACCGTGGATATACGGCTCTGCCCCTCCGTCTGTAGTCAGCCCTACTGCCGGATGCTTCATAATGTCATATTTGAGATCCATTATAGGCCGCTCACCTCTAATGAAGAGAATTGCATACCTGTTATCCAGCATTCTCACCTCATTCGGAAGTAGCAACTCCCTGCCTGTATTCTGATAGTTTGTTGAATAGTTACCGTTCCTGCCCGTGCTCTTACCATAGGTATTTGTGTCTATCGTTTCCTTTCCGAGCAGTTCGGATACATACTTATGAGTCTCCTTCTCATTGCCTCCCAGGTATACAAACTCGTCGCAGTTGCCTACGATCGACTCCCATTGCTTCTCGAACAGAGCCTTGAGCTGTGCCAGGTTCTGCAGGATAATGCTTACCGACACGCCTCTGGATCTCATGACCGAAAGGATCTTATCGAAGTCATCCGGCAGAGAGAATAGTGATAGGTAAGCCTCTGATGTCTCCATCTCGGGCTTTTCCCCCACTCCACACCGTACGTGATAGTTTCCCATCATACGGCGTTCCCCCGATAGCGTTATCCCTTTATGCTTGCGTGGTCTTGAATTGTATTGG
>JAFRJV010000119.1 GCA_017432075.1 Mogibacterium sp.
ACAGATTCGAAGACGGTACAGAGGTAGATCTGGGCGTGCTGCTTGCAGCAGGTCTTGTCGGAAAGCAGCTGGACGGACTCATGGTCCTCGGTAATGGCGAACTGAGCAAGAAGCTCACAGTCAAGGCTGAGAAGTTCAGCAAGAGCGCTGTCGAAAAGATCGAAAAGGCAGGCGGAAAGGCAGAGGTCATCTAATGGAACTTGTGAAGACATTCTCTAAGGCATGGAAAATCCCGGAGATTAGATCAAAAATAATCTTCACGCTTCTGATGCTGCTGGTATACAGGATCGGATCCAACATTCCGGTTCCTGGTATCGACAGAGAGTATCTTGCGCAGATGTTTTCGGGAGAGACCGGACTTCTCGATCTCTTCGACCTGTTCTCGGGTGGTGCATTCAGCAACTTCACGATATTTGCTCTGAGTATCACCCCTTACATAACCGCATCGATCATAGTCCAGCTGCTGACGATCGCGTTCCCGTACTTTGAGCGTCTTGCCAAAGAGGGTGCGGAAGGCCGTAAGAAAATGGCCACGATCACGAGGTATATGACTGTAGTGCTCGGACTTATCCAGGCGATAGGTCTTACGGTCGGTCTCTTCAGAAGAGCGATCGTTGACAAGAGCGCATTCAACATGATCACCATCATCATCGTTCTGACCGCCGGAACAGCATTCCTGATGTGGCTCGGCGAGCAGATCAACGAATACGGAATCGGAAACGGTATCTCGATGATAATCTTCGGCGGTATCGTTGCAAGACTTCCGTCCGCTGTCAGAGGCGTTATTACGCAGGTCAAGGACGGTGCGGTATCAGTAGTTTCAGTTATCGTTCTCGTTATTGTCGCGGTGCTGATCACAATGGTCATCATCGAGATGCAGCAGGGCGTAAGAAAGATCCCGGTACAGTACGCGAAGCGTGTTGTCGGACGCAAGATGTACGGCGGCCAGTCGACTCACATTCCTATGAAGGTGAATGCGGCAGGCGTTATCCCTATCATCTTCTCGATATCGCTGCTTCAGTTCCCACTGACGATCACATACTTCTTCCCGAACTCCTCGTTCACGGATTTCGTTACGAAGTATCTGTCGCCATCGGGTAACCCGGGCGTGTGGGTATATGCTGCACTGAACATTCTGCTTACAATGTTCTTCACATATTTCTACACAGCGATCATGTTCAACCCAACAGACGTTGCGGATAATATGAGACAGAACGGCGGATTCATTCCTGGTATCAGACCTGGAGTAGCCACCGTAGAATATCTGTCAAAGATCATGAGCAGACTGTGCTTCGCAGGAGGTCTCTTCCTGGCAGCAGTAGCAACTATCCCGACGATCGTAAGCGTGTTCACGCCGTTCAACTTCAGCTTCGGCGGAACCTCACTTCTGATCATGGTCGGAGTTGCACTCGACATAGTACAGCAGCTCGAAAATCAGATGCTGATGAGAAACTATCAGGGATTCCTGAAATAATCTATTTTTAAAACGGAGGAAGATATGAGAGCAGTATTACTGGGACCTCCGGGTGCGGGCAAAGGCACTCAGGCAGTAAGATTGGTTGAGAAGTACGGAATTCCTCAGATTTCTACGGGAGATATCTTCCGCAAGAACATCAAAGAGGGAACCGAGCTTGGAAAGAAAGCTCAGGAGTATACAAACTCCGGAAGGCTCGTACCTGACGAGCTGGTAGTCGACCTCGTAGCCGACAGGCTGCAGCAGGACGACTGCGCAAACGGATATCTGCTCGACGGATTCCCAAGAACGATCGCTCAGGCTGAAGCATTCGACAAGATGCTTGAGAAGAACGGACAGAAACTCGATGCAGTCATCAACTTCGAAGTCGGTTATGAGACTCTCATGGAGAGACTGACCGGCAGAAGACTGTGCAAGGCATGCGGCGCAAGCTATCACATCAAGAACTTCCCTCCAAAGGTTGAAGGAAAATGTGACAAGTGCGGCGGCGAGCTCGAGCAGCGTAAGGATGACACAAGAGAGACTGCTGAAAAGAGGATCGAAGTCTACGAAGAATCCACAGCTCCGCTGATCGAATACTACGAGAAAGCGGGAACTCTCAGGAACTTCAACGCAGAGAAAGATCCGGCTGAAGTATTCGCAGAAATAGTTGCGGAGATCGGAGAGTAATCAGGACATGATAATTATCAAGTCTAAACGCGAGATCGAGCTCATGAGAGAACCATGCAAGGTCACGGCAGAACTGCTTCATGATCTTGCGGAATTCATCAGACCGGGCATCTCGACAATGGATGTAAATGACTTTGTTGAGAAAAGGATCACGGGACATGGCATGACACCTACATTCAAAGGCTATGGCGGGTTTCCCGCCGCAGCCTGCGTGTCTGTCAACGACGAAGTGATCCACGGCATACCAAACGCATCTAGGATACTCAAGGAAGGCGATATCGTAAGCGTGGATGTGGGCGCAACCTGCAAAGGCTATAACAGCGATGCAGCCCGTACATATCCGGTAGGTACGATAAGCGCTGAAGATCAGAAACTCATAGATGTCACCAGACAGAGCTTTTTCGAAGGCATCAAGTATGCCATGGTGGGCTACAGGATCGGTGACATAGGGCATGCGGTCCAGAAGTATGCCGAAAGCTTCGGAATGAGCGTTATAAGGGACTACACCGGTCACGGAACCGGTACCAAGCTTCACGAAGATCCATACATCCCTAACTACGGAAAGCCGGGCAAAGGTGCAAAGATCGAAAGAGGAATGACTCTTGCGATCGAGCCGATGATAGCCCTCGGCAGCTACGATGTAAGGGTGCTGGGAAATGACTGGACAGTAGTGATGAGGGATGGCAAAAAATCCGCACACTATGAAAACACTATACTGGTTACCGACGGAGAACCTGAGATCTTAACTCTGCAATAGGAGGGACGTAATGGCAAAAAGCAACACTATAGAGGCAATGGGCACCGTTATCGATGCGCAGCCGAACGCAATGTTCAAGGTGAGGCTGGATAACGACTTC
>JAFRJV010000120.1 GCA_017432075.1 Mogibacterium sp.
GTCCCCTGTCTCCTTCCTTCAACGTATATTATCCTTAATATAACTGATCACGGAGCGGGCAAGCGGGCCCGCTTCTTTTATTGACCTTATCCCTATGCCAAGAGATCTGTATGACTCGGGATCGAGCATCCTGTAATCGTAACTTCCCGGAAATCTTTCAAGTGTCAGTTCCGGAAGTATGGATATGCCGAGGCCGTGCTGCACCATGGAAAGTACGGCAAAATCGTCCTTTGAGCGGTATCTGACAGAAGCATCAAGTCCCGCATCCAGCAGGATCCTGTTGGCATCTGTGTCGTATTCGCGGTACGTCATTATCAGAGGGTGATCCTGCAGCTTCTCCACCGGGACGTAATCATAATCCGCAAACTCATGATCAGGCGGGAACACGACCACCATCGGATCCTCCAGAACAGGGATGAAATCCACTTCGTTGTTTTCCGGCGCGCTCATCAGCGCCAGATCCAGATCGCCGCTCATCAGACCGCGCAGCATCTCTCCCTGACCGCTTTCCACAATATTGAATTCCACTTCCGGATAAGTCTTCTGATAATATCCGATGACCTGAGGCAGCCATGTTGAAGAGGTGCTCACGTATGAACCAATGCGTATCGAGCCTCTGTGGATCCCGCGTATCTCGTCCGCTTCCTGGAGGAACCTTTCTTCCTGAGCAACCATAGCGCGCATTGCAGGTATGAGCAGCTTCGCCTCACCTGTCGGTTCCACGCCCTTCTTCGTTTTTATGAGAAGCGGTATGCCCAGCTCGTCTTCAAAAGACTTCATCATCTGGGTCAGATTGGACTGTGTGTATCCGAGTATTTCACCGGCTTTGGTGAAGCTCCCGCTGTCTATCGATGTGAGAAAGACTTTTACCATCTTGAACGTGTTCATTTCGGCCTCTTTTCCATATCAGAAAGTGTATCTCTGCCAATATTCTATATGTTAAGAAAATTAATATCAATCATCACAACTATTAATTTTTCATTTATATAATGCTGCGCTATATTGATATCAGAAAGAAGGACCGCAAAGGTCATAGAGATAAAAAGACCAAAAAAGGAGGTAACAAAATGGATATTCTCATCACAATGGCTTACACAGCACTCATGACATTCATTATGGTCAAGGTAACAGAACTCGTTCCTTCGGACGATAACAGAAAATAGACCCTTAACAAATTCAATAGCATTAAGTGGAGGCGATGGCGGCAGTACGCTGCTGTCGCTTTCCGCATAATGCGGGAGTGAAGGGTCAGATGCAGTTGAATTTGTGGGGGTAATAAAATGAAAAAGGATCTTGGAATAAAAGAACTGCTGGTAATGGGCGGTGCGCTGTTCTCGATGCACTTCGGAGCAGCATGCATGCTGTTTCCGGTTCAGTGGGGAAAGGATGCCGGTACGGCTCTCTGGCCGATGTTCATAGGGGTGCTGCTATCAGGCGTGATACTTCCGTACTTCGGATATCTGGCACTTGTAAAGGGCAACGGCACATTCCTTTCGATAACGCAGAAAATCTCCGGAGGCTTCGGCACCTGGTTTGCGGCTCTGACCATATTCGTCATAGGACCGCTTTACATGGTGCCGCGTATGAGTGCTGCAGCATGGGCTGCCATCCTGCAGATCACCGGATTTGAGACAGTCAGCATGCTGCCGGCTGTAGCCTTCGCCGTGATATTCTATCTGATAACATACTGGTTTGTCGCAAGCCCGGGCAAGGTAATAGACAAGATAGGAAACATCCTGTTTCCTGTGCTGATAGTCGTAGTGACCGCGGTGATAGTAAAAAGCGTAGTCAGCCCTATCTCCACTGAGTGGGCGGCACCTTCATTCACACAGAATCCGGTCGTTCACGGCTTCCTCGAAGGCTATGCTACTGCAGACCTTCAGTGCGCTCTGCTCTTCGGGATCATTGTAGTCCAGGGAATCAGGAACGCGGGCATAGAAGAGAACGCCATAAACAGAAACCTCATAAAGATCGGGATCGTAGGTCTGGGGCTCCTCATGATAACCATACTCGGTCACATGATAGCCGGAGCCAACACCGGAGGAACCATCGATCTGACTCTGTCGGCTTTGTATACAGAAATGGTCCTGCAGCTCTGGGGGAACTTCGGAGGGATACTGTTCAATATCGCCCTCGTTGCTGCGGCTCTGACTACAGCAGTCGGTGCAGTGTCTTCGACTTCCGAGATCTGGGAGGAGATACTACACAGGAAAAATGAAAGGATATTTACATATAAAAACTTCTGCATCGCATCCTGCGCGCTGTCGTGTGTAGTGTCATTTGTGGACCTCGATTCAATAGTCAGAGTAATAGGTCCGGTACTCGATGCATGCTATCCTGCAGCGATAGTCATAGCGATGTACTACTGCCTCTGCAGAAAACTGGACGACTCGGTAAAACTCAGAGCCGGAAAGTGGGCTGTGATAACTGCGTTCGCGATCAGCATACTGCAGCTGGCAGTCAGATACAGCGAGATGTTCGATCTCGGCTGGAATGTACTGAGCAAGGCATACTATGCGCTTCCTTTGTCAGAATACAGCCTGGCATGGCTGCCGGTAAGTATAGTCATATTTGCCGCTGTCTGCCTTTTCCCGCACAGTTTTCATAAATCTGTCAGGACCCTGATCGTCGGAACCCGACTGATGCGATAAAACAACCTCAAAAAATGGAGCTGCAGCATAATAAATGTGCTGCAGCCTCTTTGCTTGTATGTATTTGCAATACTTAATATTTGCATTTGCAACTGTACTCGGCTCAATGAATATATATACGCAAAAAAGCCATCAAAATAGGCGCCGAAAAGGAGTTTTGAAAAATCTTCTACATGGCACCCTGCTTTTAGGCTTTTCATGTAGAAAAAACGATCCGGATCGAACATCATTTTCTGATTCTCTCCGGAATGCAAGATCAAATAATCAAAATGTGGAGTTTATCGTCAAGAAAACTGTTCTGCAAACCCGGTTTTGCCCAAGACAAGGAACGCTTCTCTGTCCCCTGTCTCCTTGCAGATATAGCTCCAGGAGACAGAGAACCGTCCCCTGTCTCCTTGCAGATATAGCTCGACAATCGGGAAGCTTTCCTTTAACATTGGGAGTGGACTAAAAAAGAAAGAGAGAAAAACACTTGGAAACTAATATTCTGAAAAAGATAGCTGAAGAACTGGGTATAAAGCTCTGGCAGGCTGAGGCAGCGACGGAACTGATCGACAGCGGCTGCACGATCCCGTTCATTGCACGTTACCGCAAGGAAGCCACCGGTGCCATGGATGACGAGGTGCTGAGAAGCTTTGACGAACGTCTGAAATACCTGCGCAATCTTGAGGACCGCAAACAGACAGTACTGGCTGCGATAGAAGAGCAGGGAAAGCTTACTGATGAGCTTAAGGCAAAGATAGAAGCGGCTGAGACTGCTGCTGTCCTCGAAGATCTTTACAGACCGTACAAGCCGAAGAGAAAGACGCGCGCAAGTGTAGCCCGGGAAAAGGGCCTGCAGGGTCTTGCTGACTATCTGCTGTCAAAAAACTCAGCAGGCGATCCGGTTAAAGAAGCTGAAAAATACATCTCCGAAGAAAAGGAGATACCAGATGCCCAAACCGCTCTCGGAATGGCTCAGGACATAATCGCGGACGACATGTCCGATGATGCCGATGTAAGAGCGTGGATAAGAAAGAAGACGCTCGATAAAGGCTTTGTTACATGCAGCCTTGGCGCTGAAGGTAAAAAGCTTGTGGAGGCAGGGGAGCGTTCCGTCTATGAGAACTACTACGAATACAGCGAGCCGGTCTCGAAGATACCGGGACACAGGGTGCTGGCAGTGAACCGTGGCGAAAAGGAGAAGATCCTTTCGGTATCCGTGGATGCCCCTGAAGAAGAGATCGACAGATATATCAAGCGCAGGATGCTGCGCGGGGTGACGGATGCCTGCAGTCCGTATGTCGAAGCGGCGGTCGAGGACGGCTACAAAAGATTAATCGCTCCGTCCATAGAAACAGAGATACGCAACAGTCTGACAGAAGCGGCGGAGGAAGGGGCGATAAAAGTATTCGGCTCAAACCTGGAGCAGCTCCTGATGCAGCCTCCGATGAAGGACAAGACAGTGCTTGGCTGGGATCCGGCTTTCCGCACAGGCTGTAAGCTGGCGGTATGCGATCCGACCGGCAAGATACTGAAGACTGCCGTGATCTATCCGACCGCTCCGCAGAACAGAGTGGCAGAATCGGTAAAGGTGCTCGAAGAACTCTGCGACAGGTATAACGTCGATATCATCTCGGTCGGCAACGGTACTGCTTCAAGGGAATCCGAAAAGATCATCGCGGATTTCATCCGCAGCTATGATAAGCAGAGGCGCGGCAGAAAGCTGCAGTACGCGATAGTCAATGAAGCCGGCGCGTCAGTCTATTCCGCGAGCAAGCTGGCGACAGAGGAGCATCCTGACCTCAACGTAGGGGAGAGGAGCTCGGCATCGATCGCCCGCAGGCTGCAGGATCCGCTGTCAGAACTTGTAAAGATCGATCCTAAAGCGATCGGTGTGGGCCAGTATCAGCATGACATGAACCAGAAGCGCCTGGGAGAGGTGCTGGCCGCAATAGTAGAAAAGTGCGTCAATATGGTAGGCGTAGATCTTAACACGGCATCACCGTCTCTCCTCAGCTATGTTTCGGGAGTCAGCAGACAGATCGCGGCGAATATAGTTGCATACCGGGATGAGCACGGGAGATTCAGCACGCGCAGGGAACTGCTGAAGGTCCCTAAACTTGGACCAAAGGCCTTTGAGCAATGCGCGGGCTTCCTGAGGATCACGGACGGAAGCGAGCCGCTTGATGCCACATCCGTACACCCGGAAAGCTACGACGCTGCAAGGGCCATACTCAAGGAGTGCGGCTATGGCGCCGACGACATAATTGCGGGAAAGGTCAGAGGCATCGCATCAAGGAAAGACATCGCGGGAAAGCTGGGCATCGGAAAGTACACCTTTGCCGACATAGCCGCAGAGCTTGAAAAGCCGGGAAGAGATCCGAGGGAGGATGTTCAGGCACCTGTTCTCAGAAGCGACGTGCTGGAGATGTCGGACCTTGTACCGGGTATGGAGCTGAAAGGTACAGTGCGCAATATCGTCGATTTCGGCGCATTCGTGGATATCGGAGTTCATCAGGACGGGCTCGTACATATATCTGAGCTGTCTGACAGATTCGTGAAGCATCCGCTCGATGTCGTCAAAGTGGGCGACATAGTGAACGTAAAAGTGCTGTCGGTAGACGAAAAGCGCGGCAAGATAGCGCTGTCGATGAAAGGCTTGAATAAATGATAAATGGCAGGGAACCATTCCCTGCCATCAGTTATTTTATCAGTACTTTTATTATGCTCTTTGATTCGTCAGGAAGTGTTTCCTGAACGACAGATTCGGATTTTGCCGTGAGGACCGTATAAGGCAGAGTATTGCGGGCTTTTTCAATGCGGAAATCACCGGGATATTCAACGGTCATTTCAATCGCTTCCTGCGGCTGATCATATTCGATCGTAACGTGGATAGCAGGATCCTTCAGAACGGACATCAGGAGTTGAATACAAAGTTCTTCAAAGACTGACTGAAGTTTCGCACTGACCTTAGGCGGAATGCGGTTTTTGTAACAGTACTGATCGATCCTGTTTACAGCATCCGCAAAGTCGAATGTGTGCGAAATGATATCGATCTCAAGCACCTTGAGCCTGCGCATGAAGCGGATGGTCTTTTCCTTCTTAGGGTGTTCGAAGATCTCATCAGGAGAGCCTTCCTCATAGATCACCCCTTCATCCATGTAAAACACGCGGTTTGGGATCTCTCTGGCGAACTGCATCTCGTGAGTCACTATCATCATTGTCTTTTTCTGACGTGCCAGTTCGCGGATAACAGCCTGTACTTCTCCTATCATCGCAGGATCCAGAGCGCTGGTCGGCTCATCAAACAGAATGATGTCAGGATCCATAGCCAAAGCCCTGGCGATCGCGACCCGCTGTTTCTGACCGCCGGACATCTGATCCGGATAGTTCAGCTGCTTTTCGGCCAGGCCGACCATCCGTAGAAGCTCCACAGACCGGTCATAAGCTTCCTGACGGCTGAGGCCAAGCAGTTTTACCGGTGCGTACATGACATTCTCGATGGCAGTCATGTGTCCGAAGAGGTTGAAGGACTGAAAAACCATACCCATCTTTCTGCGTACCTGTGACACGTCGCAGCCTTTTTCCGTGATATCCTCGCCGTTTAGCAGGATCTGTCCCGAAGTCGGCGGATCAAGCAGGTTCATGCAGTTGAGAAGTGTCGTTTTTCCGGTTCCGGACGGACCGATGACAGCGATCACGTCTCCGTCATTGATAATTGCATTGACGTCTTTTAGCGGAGCGGAATGCTCATATTCCTTTCTCAGGTGTCTTATCTCAATCATGTGTCTCGATCCCCTTCAGTATCTCTTCTTTTGTGCGTTTCTTAGGATCAATATTGCGTATCACCCGGTCAGCTATCGCCGTCATGATCGCTGCGAGAATGAAATAGATTATGGCGACTGAAATGATAGGGAAGAATGGTTCGTATGTGCGGCTTCGTATGATATCGCCGACTCTTGTCAGGTCCTCAACTGCGATGTATCCGACGATCGCGGTAGCCTTGATCAATGCGACGATCTCAGCCCTGTAGGCAGGCATGAAATGCTGTGCGGCCTGAGGGAGTATCAGGTTGAAGAATGTGCTGCGGTCGTCGAAACCGAGAGCGTAGCCGGCACGGGTCTGTCCGGGATCAACGGCGTTGACGCCTGATACCAGCATACCGTACATTGAGACTCCGAAAGTAAATGTAAAAGCGATCACCGCTACGGCGAGCCCGCTGATCGATATCCTGCCGAATATAACATAGTAAAGAAGCATCAGCAGAACGACCGCCGGCATTCCACGTATAAGCCAGACAAAGAATGAGGTGACTTTGTTTGCGAGAGGGTTGCCCCTGCGGCATGCCAGATACATGGCAAAGCCCAGCAACGTGCCCAGGATCAATGACAGAATATTGATCACAAGGGTCGCTGCGATACCTTTCAGGAAGAGCTTATAACGCTTTTCGACAATGAACGTCTTGCGGAAGCTGTCCGCCATTGACTGGAAAAATGACCCTGAGCCGGTATCCTTTTTCAGTACAGCAACCACGATTTTGTCATAAATATTAGGGTCTGAAAAGTATACGCTTTGTGCGCGCTCCTCCGTTATTGCTATCCCGGAAGCGGCAAAATCGCACTTTCCCATAGTTACGGCGGGCATCAGCGCTTCAAAGTTCATCATTACCACATCCAGGGCATAGCCGTATTCCCTGCAGAAACGGGCTGCGATATCCACATCGTAGCCCACGACCATATCCTCTCTGAGATAGCTGAAAGGAGGGAAGGTTCCCTCTGTTAAAAAAGTGAGTTTACCGTTTATATCGGGCAGCTCAGTGTAGTCGATCATGGTCTTTTTCGACTCATCTTTTTCGCGCCACATCTCCTCGATCCGTTCGAGTTCACCGCTTTCCGTCAGCCCCTGCAGGAACTCATTCATCTGGTCGCGCAGAGCTGCACCTTTTTTATTCTTCGGGAACAGGTATCCTGCAGGATTTCTTCCGATCTCCTCATCAATAATAGTGACGGAATCATCCGTGTGCATGTACTGGCTCATCACCATCCTGAGAATCGGGAACGCATCGATCTTGTTTGATTTCAGTGCCATGACGATATCCGGGAATGTGCTGAAATACAGGACCTGTGCATCAGGTATTTTCTCACGGGTCAGGCCGTCAAATATACTGCCCATCTGAACACCTATCCGCTTTCCGGATAATTCAGATATAGAAGTGTAGACACCCTCGTCTGAGCTGCTGTTATCGCTGCTGCATCCAGCTGCCATTACTATGCTCAGAAGCAATATTATGAGAAGTATTACTGTTCCGGATCGTTTTTTCATACAGTGTATAGGTCTTTCTGTGCTGATGCGCCTGCAGACATAAAAAAGATAGTTTCGATTTCTATTCTACATTATATAGATGAGATGTTCCATCTTTACTAAATGGGAGGTTTGTTGATGAGCAGTGAGAATGCCGCACCTATGTTTGCGTAAGACACGGCTTTTTCTGTGATATAATATATTAGTTTTGGACCAAATACCGGGAGACGATCATTACATATGAAACTGATAAAAACGGACAGGCTGGCAGCAAGTAGCTGCGGTGCTGATGTAAAGCTTTCAGTTGAAGGCGCTTTCAGAATAGTGGAAGATATGGTCACGGAACTGATGGGTGACCAGCATATCGACGGAGTCACGTGCATGCGCGAATACGGCGGCATGTGGGTCTTCGTCCGAAACAGGATTGAGATGCCGCAGCCTCTCGCCTGGATGGATGAGTACACGGCTACGAGCTACATAAGCTCGTTCTCAAAAATCAGGCTGTATATAGATACCGTGCTTCAGAAAGAGGACGGCAGCATAGCGCTTAAGTCGAGGCTCGAGCTCTGCGCGGTGGATCTTGAGACTGGTAAGATCAGAAAATCGGAGAGCGTCGGTGTAGGAGAGAAGACTCCTGCTGAGGAGCCGATGTTCGAAATAGCATATACAAAGGAAAAACCGGTACGCGGCGATCTGATCGATGAGATCACGGTGCGTTCGGCAGATATAGATTACTGCCACCACACCAACAACGTTGCGTATGTCCGCTACTTCGTGAACCAGACCGGTGTGGATGATCTCTTAAAGCATCCGGTCAGGACGATCGAGGTCCAGTATGCGGCACAGACACACGAGGGCGATAAACTCAGCGTCTACCGCTGCAGTTCGGAAAACGAAGCGTATTTGATAGAGCAGGACGGTGCTAAAGTCGTCAGCTGCATCATAACAAGACAGAAAGACAGGAGAGATCAATGAATGAAGTAAAGAACCCAAGAAAACCGCTGATAGTTTTCTACATAATCATGCTTCTGGTCATGTTTGCGTTCAATTCCCTGATAGCTCCGATGCTCGCTGAGGAGCAGAAGATCAAGGAGGTTGACTACGGAACATTCATGACAATGACAGAAGAAGGGAATATAGGATCGGTCCAGATCGAAGAGAACCAGATACTGTTCACCAGCAAGGACGGCAAGGAAGTATACCGCACCGGAGTTATGAACGATCCGGGTCTTGTCGATCGTCTCCACGCATCAGGCGCGGAGTTCACCAGCAAGATAATCAGACAGATGTCGCCGCTTGCAAGCTTCTTTCTGAGCTGGATACTGCCGATCTTCATCTTCATCGTCCTGGGACAGTTCCTGAGCAGGAGGATGATGGATAAGGCCGGCGGTCCGGGATCCATGATATTCAACATGGGCAAGAGCAATGCCAGAGTCTATGTGAAGTCTTCAGACGGAATAAAATTCGATGATGTAGAGGGCGTTGATGAGGCAGAGGAAAATCTGCAGGAGATAGTGGACTATCTGCATGACCCTTCAAAGTACAGGGATATCGGAGCATCGATGCCGAAGGGTGTACTGCTGGTAGGCCCTCCGGGAACAGGAAAGACCATGCTTGCCAAGGCTGTTGCCGGCGAAGCGGAGGTGCCGTTCTTCTCGATGTCCGGATCAGAATTCGTCGAGATGTTTGTGGGAATGGGAGCTTCAAAAGTCCGTGACCTGTTCAGGCAGGCCAAGGAGAAGGCTCCGTGTATCGTATTCATCGATGAGATCGACGCTATCGGACAGAAGCGAAACAGCGGAAATTTAGGAGGCAATGACGAGAGAGAGCAGACGCTCAACCAGTTGCTGACAGAGATGGACGGATTCGAAGGCAACAGCGGGGTCATTATCCTTGCAGCGACCAACAGACCGGAGTCGCTCGATCCGGCTCTTACCAGACCGGGACGATTCGACCGCAGAGTACCTGTGGAACTGCCTGACCTCAAGGGCAGGGAAGCAATCCTCAAGGTACATGCCGCAAAGGTAAAGACAGAAGATGACATAGATTATCTTGCAATAGCACGCATGGCATCCGGTGCTTCCGGAGCAGAACTTGCCAATATAGTAAATGAGGCGGCGCTCCGCGCGGTAAGAGACGGACGCAGTGCTGCATCACAGTCCGACTTTGAGGAAAGCATAGAGGTCGTCATCGCGGGATACGAAAAGAAGAACTCGATCCTTACCGATCATGAAAAGAAAGTTGTGGCATATCACGAGATAGGCCATGCGCTTGTGGCAGCGATGCAGCTGCATTCAGCTCCTGTGCAGAAGATCACGATCGTACCGCGCACATCAGGCGCTCTGGGATATACACTTCAGGTCGATGAGGGTGATCACTATCTGATGACTAAAGAGGAGCTGGAGAACAAGATAGCCACCCTGACAGGAGGCCGCGCAGCCGAGGAAGTCGCGTTCGGATCTGTTACAACAGGTGCTTCAAACGATATAGAGCAGGCAACAAAGATAGCACGCGCAATGATCACACGATTCGGCATGAGCGATGACTTTGACATGGTCGCAATGGAGGCTGTACAGAACCAGTATCTCGGAGGGGATACGACTCTTTCGTGTTCCGCCGAGACACAGGCAAAGATCGATGAAAAGGTCGTGGAGCTGGTAAAGAAGCAGCACGAAAAAGCCAGAAAGATACTTCTTGATAACCGCAGCAAACTGGATGAACTCGCAGAGCACCTGTATGAAAAGGAAACCATAACAGGCGAGGAGTTCATGAGCATACTGGAAGCATAGGGAACATGTGCTGCAGATATTATTACGAGGATTTCGAAATAGAGCTCAGGGAGCTTATGAAGGCAGAGCAGGTGGTCGAGCTGCCCGGTTTCAGGCTGGCTGATACTTCCCGGAGGGATATCAGCCCGTCGCAGAGCGGAGTCGTTATTCACGGCGCCGAACGCGGCAGCGGTAAGGACGGTATCATAGGCGCTTCGGAAATGGCGTGGGGCTTTGCCAATCCTGTGAAAAAGGGACTGATAATCAATGCAAGAGCAGAAACTGCAAGAGAGAAGGTGACTTTTGCAGACAGCATGGCAAAAAGGCGATGCGTGATCCCTGCGAGCGGCTTCTATGAATGGGATCCGTACAAAGCAAGGTATCGATTCACTGCGCCCGAAGGAGGCCTGCTTCTGCTCGCAGGTTTCTACCGCAAAGAGCAGGGCGTTCCGAGATTCACCATCCTGACTACTGAAGCGAATGATTCGATGATCAAAATACACGACCGCATGCCTGTCATGATCGGCAGGGAAGAGATCAGACCGTGGATCGAAGATGACGCGAAGCTGCCGGATTTTCTGAGCAGAAAACAGACTTCTCTTGTATGCGAGCAGGACTACGGACAGATCCGGATGGACTTTGGCTTTTAAGATAAGGTGCAGATATTGGTTTAAAGGGGTTGCCACACTTTTTTAGTGCGACAGCCCCTTTTCTGCTTAATAAATCTTGCTAATGCTGTGTCAAGTAGTTTTTGAATGGCAAGCAGTAAATAGGCGCAACCAAATATATCCCCGCAGTTGCGGATTTTTCAGAAAAGTATAATAATGAGTCAGGATCTATCGATACAGCTCCATCGCACGAGCGTAGTAGATCCTGAGAAACTTGTTTACACCTGCCATTTTGGCAACGTTGTACGGTTTCCCTTCCTGTTCTTTTTTCATCATGAAAAGATATACAGGATCGTCTTGGGGTTTTGTCAGTTTAAGGGCCTGCATAACCTCAAAACAAGCCTTTCTGAGAGCCGGATTGCCACGTTTGGAGATGTGACGATTCCGGCTTTCAAACTGTCCTGACTGGTAGGGAGGAGCGTCATTTCCGGCGTATGCATTGAGAGCCTTGCCACTATGGAAACGGCGTATGTCACCGATCTCAGCCAGGATGACAGGACCAAGCCTGTCACCTACGCCATTCATTGAGAGAAGGACCTTGTACTCAGGGATCGTCTCGGCAATGTTCTGCATCTGCAGCATGATCTCATCCGCCGCACGCTGAGAGTCAGACAGGATATCTACACACTGATCCAAAGCGATATCCATGTAATCACTATTACTACGCGTCGTGATGCAGGCCTTTGAAAGTTCATAAATAGCGAGACCCTTCGCTGCAACCTTTCGTTCACCGACTTTACGAGCCAGGGTAGTATAGCTGTTCATGAAACGAGTCTTACCGATCGAGTTGATGTAGTCGAACGAGTGAAAACGCTTTATGAACTGCAAAAGCATGCATTTTTCAGGGTTCCTGCTCTTAAGTGCAAGTATGCGAGTGATTCCGGGCATAGACTCATCAAGCAGATCAATCAACTGGTTTTTGCTCTTTACAACCATAGAGATCCTTTGCCTATACTGAGATGAGAGGAATCGCAGATCTTCATATTTCTGATCCATTGGTGAATAAGGAACCAGAGAATACCATTTCTCGAGTGCATAACGAGCGATCCGCATAGCATCTTTCTTGTCGGTTTTAGCCTTACGCAGCTCAGCATCACCATACTTCTTTAAAAGATATGGATTTACCAGTGAAGGTGAAAGACCTGCATCACGGAATGCTTTTAGCACAGGATAATGGTAATGACTGGTAGGCTCCATAAGAATAATTGGGTGGTCATCGACAGCCTTGATGTACTTGATCAAAGCTTCGAGTTCCGCTTTTGAATGATTCATCTCATAGGGGTGAGCACGGATGGACCCGTCACCATTGAGGATGGCAACAGTGCTCTTGCCTTTGGAGACATCGATTCCAACAGCAATCATAGAAAACCTCCTTTTAGAAATAGATTTGACTGGATACAGCACTTCATAATTCAGACATATTCTATAGTTAAACGGGAGAACGCTAAGGCTGCCCAACTTGCTTAATCGAATGCAGAACAATGAAGGCTGGCTAACAAATTTATCGCCGGGCGTGGAGTCCCAATTCAAGATTCCGTTAGCCAATCACCTTCATCATAAAGAAAAGCGAAGGCTGTTCAAAACCCTCGCTTATATATTAAGAATTCAAATTTGTTTCTGTCAGAATGATGCTTTACAATAAGAAGTGCTAAAAAAGGAGGGGAATATGGGGACGGAGGTTATCGACAGTTTACGCAAAATCAGATTTCAGAGAAAACAGACCTTAAATTATCTGAATCAGATAAATCTGGAAGCTTTCAAGCATATGTATATGAAAAAGCTGACGATACTGCACTCGAATGACCTTCACGGGGATTTCCTGGCAGCGGAAGTCGATTCCGAACTCGTCGGCGGCGTTTCAATGCTCTCAGGTTATATCAACAAGGTCAGAAATGAAGAGGAAAATGTCGTCTATGCCATAGCAGGAGACATGCTCCGGGGATCCATTATTGACAGCGAGTACAAGGCTCTTTGATTCGCATTTCATTATCAATGTCGGCGGGATAAAGATCCTGTTTGTTGGAGTTCTTTAACCGTATCGATTCCTATACTTGGGAAAGCATCCCGATCACAGAGGAGCGCTGCCCTCATGATAAAGCGCTTGAGGACCTGATCGGAAAACTCAAGGAACAGACAGATGCCAAGTACGGACGGATCATTACTCGTCTTCCGTGTGAGTATACACATCCTTGCCGCAACAGAGAGACGGAGCTTGGAGACCTTCTTGCAGAGGGAATAAGAGAGCAGCTTAAAATGAACGGCAAGGAAGTGCAGGATGACGACGTCTATCTTGTCGCGTTAGAAAGGTATTACTATAATTGCATGAAACAGGCACTGGATGTTTCCCCTGAAGAAGTCGAGAAGAACGGCGCGGCTGTTAAGCTTGCCGGCACGGTGGTAAACGTCCTTGAAGAATACCTTATGAATCACGAGTTCACTAATATGGACACAGAGCCGCGTCTTATAATTCACGACTGATATACAAGGCGGTCTGCTGAAGAAATATAAATAGGAGTAATAGTTGAATATATTAGTTATACCTGACATCCACCTGAAGGGGTGGATGTTTGACAGAGCTACGGAACTTATGAACTACGGAATGGCAGACAAAACCGTATGTCTGATGGACATTCCGGATGAATGGGGCCATGGATATGACCTCGATCTGTATACAGAGACATATGATAAAGCGATAGAGTATGCCAGACGGTTCCCGGAGACACTGTGGTGCTACGGGAATCATGATCTGTCATATATCTGGATGCAGCCTGAGAGCGGTTTTTCCGCATATGCAATACCGACTGTGAGCAGCAAGCTTGCAGAGCTCAGAAATTCATTACCTGATGACAGTCAGCTGGCATATATACACCGGATCGATAACGTGTTGTTTCTGCATGGCGGGCTGACACACGCATTTGTCAGATACTATGCAAGAGATATCGACTATGACGATACAGATGCAGTCGTGAGCAGGATCAACAGCCTGGGCTTCAGGGAAATCTGGGATGATGCGTCGCCTATCTGGTTCAGACCTCAGTACAACAAGGAGAAGATGTACAGGGAGAAGGATATCCTTCAGGTAGTAGGGCATACACCTGTGATGGAGATCGACCGTACCGGCAACGTGTTTTCGTGCGATCTTTTTTCGACCTACAGAAACGGAGATCCGATCGGAACTCAGGAATTCATCCTGATAGATACGGAGAACTGGAATTATCAGGGGATAAAATAAGCAGAGTTTATCATTATCAGGGCAAAACAAAAGAGCCTTTAAAACTGACGTTTAGTTTCAGAGGCTCTTTTTATTTACTGCTATTCCTCAACTGTAATGACTTCGAAATCATTGTCATCTGTCTCGTGGAAAGCTTCAAGCTTTGTCAGCATACCTTTAACCGACTTCTCGGAATAACGCTTTGCTTCGCTCTGTTCGAATGTATTGATGAAGCATTCGTTCTTTGTTGAAATCGATGCGACATAACCTGTTTCATTGCTGTATTTGTTGGTCCACTTAATAATAACCATTGACTCGGTCTCCTTTCTTCAGCATTTTTTGGTTTTTTTATCTGATTTTTTATTTACAAGTAGGGATAATACTACTTTGTCAACCTAATGTCAAATATTCTTTTGATATTAGGTTTTATAATACCGGATATGCAAAAGAACCATTTTACTATTAGCTAAAAGAGTGTTATTTTTTTATCAGACAAAAAGAGCCGCACATCAACAAGCTGATACAGGCGGCATAACAGATAAATCAAGAATTATTCAGGAGGCAATAAAATGGTAGGAATCATCGCAGCAGTAGGAATCTTCGCAGTATCCGGAGTTATCACTTACGAATTCGAAGAGAAGATCGCACCAAAGAACAACTAGTAAAAAACGAATTAGCTGATAGTAATCCGTATTTTTAGAAAAGAAACGATCCGGCGGTATTGACGGATCGTTCTTTTCTTTTATCGTATATTCTTCATTATGTATTTGATCACGAATTTTGCCAGAGGACCTGCGTATTCATACGACCGGAGGCCTATCCCGAGCGTCCGGTAAGCCTCAGGCTCAAGCAGCCTCGTGTCATAATTCCCGGGGAACTCTTCTATGGTGAGCTCCGGCAGTATCGCAAGCCCCAGTCCGCGCTGTACCATCGACAGCACGGCAAAGTCATCCCTTGAATAATACCTTACCTCAGGAATAAAACCCGCGTCTTCGAAAACCCTGTGAGGGTCCTTGTCATAGCTCCTGTATGTCATTATGAAAGGATAGTCCCTCAGCTTATCGACAGGGACCCGGTCATACCTGCTCAGTTCATGGTCCGGCGGGAAGGCGATCATCATCGGATCCTCGAGGACAGGGATGAAATCTATGCTTGCTTTATCGCCGGGATAGCTCATGAGGGCAATGTCGAGTGAGCCGTCAACGAGACCGTCGATCATTTCATCGTGTCCAAGCTCTTCGATCTGGAAGACGACCTGCGGGTAATTATTCTGAAAGTGTTCTATGATCTGCGGTACCCAGTATACTGAAGTGCTTACAAAGGTCCCGATCCTGATGGTGCCCTTGCGCAGCCCCTGAAGTTCTGCAACTTCCTGATCGAACTGCTCCTCGCTTTCGACGAGCCTCCTCATCGCGGGCAGTAGGGCTTTGGCCTCCTGGGTAGGTTCAACGCCGCGGTTTGTTTTGACAAGAAGAGGGAAGCCGACTTCTTCCTCAAAAGCTTTCATTATCTGTGTGAGGTAAGACTGCGTGTAACCGAGAGCCTGACCGGCTCTGGTAAGGCTGCCCTTGTCTATTGCGGCCAGCAGTATTTTTATTTTCTGTGTGTTCAATTCAGTTTGCTCCGTTATATGTGACTAGTACCAGCCACTTGACTGGAAGTGCGCCCATGCACGTGAAGGTGAACCATACCTGCGGGCGATGTATTTAAGTCCCCATCTTATCTGCGGCTCAGGATTCGTATAATAGTCGCTTCCTTCAGAAGCCATCTTTGAGCCCGGTAACGCCTGCGGGATCCCGTGAGCACCGCTGCTCTTGTTATGGGAATTCGGGTTCCATCCGGACTCCCTGTTCCACAGGTATATCAGAGGTGCAAGTTCAGAAGAGTCCCATCCGAAATCAGGCAGAAGCGAAAGGGCATATTTCTGATATTCCCCCTTGATGCCGGCGGCTATAGGGAGAGAGTCAGGGATCTCATCAGATAACTTGCCTTCAGGAATGTAATAATCCTTATCATCCACAGAGATGCGGCTCCAGCCGTTTCGGGTAATGCCCGTGCGCCTTACCATCTTGTCTTTCTCAAGTGTTCCCGCAGTTTTATATGACTCATCAGCGCCTGTTCTGTATTTGACCTTCTCGGTAGTCCAGACATACTCATATAATTCTTCGACAACGCTCTCCAGATATGTTTTAAGGGAAGTCTTTACAGACTTGTTTGTCTGTCTGTCCATTACATCAGATGAACTCGCAAGAGTCTGAGTGCAGACCTGCCCGAAAACACGCACTTCAATATTGTGACACCAGACTCTGTAAATGAAAGTACAGGCCAGTACCACGGATATCAGCTCGACTGCGATTATTGCCTTCAGTATCTTAGGCCAATGATTTACCGGCCTTGAATGTCTTGGCTTTGAACTGTCGGGCTTGTAGTGTTTTGCGTTGATGATTTCCTGATCGTTGTGGATGGCATTTACCTCTCTGAAACCACTTATGATCGCAATATAAAACAAATTATCACAGGAAATGTTGAAATTTCAACTCTAAATCGTGCTGAAACGCGCAAGGCAAATGTGTAGTCCATAATATCAAACGCAATTACTTATGATAATATAAGAGCAATACAATATATTGTGTAGTAAGCAAGGAGGCACTCAAACGAAGACATTTCTTACAAGCAGCCCTATAGGGATATACCGTAGTAACGAGCCGCTGGATTATAAAGGCTTCAATCCTGCCAACGGGATGGTGGATGCTTTAAGGGGATTCTGGAAAGATAATTCCAGATGCCTTCTCATATCCGCTTTTCCTGACGAGTACGAACTGGATGACAGAATGAGAGACGACTATGAGCACATAGTCCGGGACACCGGACTGTCGATCTCGTACATGGATATATGCGACCTGCGGAACGGAAAAGAAAAGGCTGATGAACTTACGACCTATGATTTTGTCATACTCGGAGGCGGCCATTTGCCGACGCAGAATACATTTTTCAAAAGCATAGGACTGGCAGAAAGATTCCTCGGATTCAATGGAATAGTGATGGGAATAAGTGCAGGCACCATGAATTGTGCACGCATCGTCTACGCGCAGCCGGAAATGCCGGGCGAGGCAACAGATCCTGATTTTGAAAGGTTCATACCGGGGCTTGGACTGACAGAATACAACATCCTGCCTCACTATAATGCTGTAAAAAATGACATCATAGACGGCATGCGTCTGATAGAGGATGTTGCGTTTGGAGACAGCTTTGGACATACATTCTATGCGATCACGGACGGCAGCTATCTGCTCCAGACAGAAGACTTTGCTGAGATCAGGGGTGAAGCATATATGATCCGTGATGGCGGGATCGAACAGATATGTACAAATGACAGTGTTTTCAGGCTGTAGGAATGGGGGCTCTCCAATGGATGAGAAAGAAAAGATCAATGCACTGCCGGGAAATGCTGCTGAGTACAGTTTTGATAAGATAGAATTGCTTGAAGGAAACCCTCTGGAAGGCGGTAACATCTGTGTACTTGGATCTTCTGTAGTGAAAGGCGCGGCATCGGATGATGACGCCATAGCAGAGTACCTTGGCGCGAGACTGGGCTGTGGGTATACGAAAAGTGCCGTAAACGGAACGACTCTGACGGATGCAGGCCCGGAGTCATACATAAAAAGATTGAAGAAGCTCGACCCCGATTCCGGATATGACCTGTTTATCTGCCAGCTGTCTACGAATGACGCAACTTTGAACAGACCGCTTGGAGAGATCAGTGAGAACGGCCGGTTCGATACGGGTACGGTAACCGGCGCGATCGAGTACATCATTACATATGCCCGGGATACATGGGGCTGCCCGGTCGTGTTCTTTACGGGATCACACTATGAAAGTGAAATATATGACGCGATGGTCGCCAGGCTCAGAGAGCTTCAGGGAAAATACAGCATAGGTGTGATAGATCTATGGACGGATGAGGAGTTCAATAATATATCCGATGATGACAGAGTCGTATATATGAATGACGGTATACATCCGACCAGAGCTGGCTACCGCGAATGGTGGGGACCGGAGATCGAAAATCAGCTGATGGAATATCTCAGCAGCGAAAACAGAGCGCAGCTATTCAGAGAGTTTATTGCATCGGAAAGCCTGCTAAGGCAACAAAGGCTGCAATGCTTATCAGCTCAGGATCACCGGGAACAGGCGAGGGAGCAATCGTATCTTACAGGAATATGCTGGCTTTCCTTGGCATAGAGGACATGGGCGTATGCGCTCTTGCCGGAGAGGAAAACAAGTCCGAGGAAAAGCTTGCTGAGATCCGTGCATTTGCAAAGAGTCTGTAAAATAGGAGGACGCAATGGAAATCAAGGCGGTAAAATTCAGAAAAGACGGCTTCTATGGACAGCCATTCGCATTCGGAGGAGAGGAAGGACCTGAGAAGTTCGACCCGAACATACGCTACCGCGGAAGTCTGCAGAACTATCTGATCGACACCGGTGATGAAGTGATCCTTGTGGATACAGGACTTCCTGCAGGGACACCGGAAGAGGTTCCGGATGAGACAAGTCCGGCATATACGGGTAAAGATATCTGCAGCTATATGGAAGCGTTTGCTGCTCTCGGTTACAAGCCTGAGCAGGTAACAGCGATCCTGCTGACACATAAGCATGCTGACCATTCAGGCGAGCTGAAGTCGTTCCCGAACGCAAAGATTTATGTCAACGAAGACGAAGTTTCTGCCGATGAGCTGCAGGGACTTGCCAATATCGTTCCGGTAAAGTTTACAGATGGTGCATACTACAATTTCCCTGAGAGCCAGAAGATCCGCGAGGGTATCACTCTGATCAAGGCAAAGGGACATACCAACGGAAACAGCATCATTATCGTTGAGAACGAGGGCCTGTTCTATATGATCCATGGTGATATCACTTACATCGATGAAGCTCTCTATGAGAACAAGCTGTCAGTTGTATTCGATGACCTTGGCGCTGCCAGAGAAACGCAGGATCGTATTATTAAGTTCATAAGAAACCATCCGACTGTTTACTGCGGAACACATACTCCGCAGGGTTACGAAAACCTTGAAGCAAAGCGTGTCATGGATCTGGATAACCCGGTCCCGACTGTGTTAGCTGAAGTAGACTTTTCTGCTCAGCAGGCAAGCGGAAAATATGTCTGCTCAATTTGCGGATATGTTTATGATCCGGCAGAACATGACGGAGTTGCATTTGAAGACCTGCCTGATTACTGGGTATGCCCGCGCTGCAAGCAGGGAAAGGAAAGATTCAACAGATGCTGAATCAGAAGAAAGCTGATCAATAATGGCTCAGCGCATAGTCCTGTATATATCCGTGCAGCTTCTTGGTATCGCTCCAGCGCGAGAACCCGTAACCGCTGCCAAGCACTACTGTCACATAAGTGTCACCGTTGAATGTGTAAACACCGGTGAAACAGCATCCTGCGTTGTCCTCGGTGCCGGTCTTGCCGCCGAGGAAATTGCTGATGTAACCGAAGATGGCGTTTGTTGACCACAGATGCCATCTTTTACCTTTCTTAAGACTTTTGATGGCCTTGTACTGAGTAGCCCAGCAGTCCCTGATCTCAGGGAAGGTATATGCGTATGCTGTGAGCTTTGCAAGCTCCTGGGCTGTAGTATAGTGTCCGTCAGCATCAAGACCGTGAGGATTGCGGAAATGCGTACTTGTGAATCCCAGTTTTTCTGCCTTGGCGTTCATCATATAGACGAAAGCCTCCTCGCTGCCTCCGACCCTCTCAGCAACAGCAGTAGCCGCATCGTTGGCTGATGGCAGCAGCATAGCATACAGTAGGTCTCTTGTATTGTAGATGTCGCCGGCAGCCATGCGACCGCTGCCGTAAGGAGTGGCAGCAGCATGAGCTGAAACCAGAGTAGTTGAATCAATGAGTCCGCTCTCCAGCAGCAGAACTGCTGTCATCAGCTTGGTAGTGCTGGCCTGAGCGACCTCGGTGGTTGAATTCTTGGTATAGATCATGGTGCCCTGACCGTCTCCGTCTATCCTGTATACGCATGCAGTCCTGGCGGATAAGCCGATGCTTTCGAGATTGCGCGTGATGACAGTTATGCTGTCGCTGGATGCTGCAGAAGCATTCGCTGAAGCATCAATGTAGATACGCCAGACTGAAGTAGTCTTCTGACGCTCCTCCGCAGGGACGTTAAAAGTTACATGGGCAACCCCGTTTTCCTCTGTCAGTGTAGCAGGACCGATGTCCAAAGCAGCCTCGGTGTCAGCAGTATCTTCGGTTAAACTCTCCTCCGGACTCTCATCTGAGTTCTCATATGCATTCTCATCCTGTTCAGTGACTTCAGCCGGAGCATCACTTGCAGTCAGGATCGTGGCCCAGGTATCGTACTCACTGCTGTATCTCTGCAGCTCCACATCCCTGCCGTCAGCAGGAGTGATGTCGGCCTCGATCTTAAGTTCCTGGTTATAGCGCTTGTTGTAAGACGTCTCATAGCCGGAGATCACAGTCACAGCCGGTGCGGCTTCCTCCTTGATTTCTTCTGCATCGGTGTTCTTTGTGCTTTCCTCTATGGCAACGGAGCTGTCTTCATTATCTGCATATACGTCCATGACTGACATTGGCATGACAAGTGACATGCAGAGTGCCAGTACCAGCAGCATGGCCGAGATCTTCGATATTATATAATCTCTCGTTTTCTGATATTTCATTCTGTTTTCCTCTCGCGCCCTGCCCTTACCGGGGCAAAGCATTTTTATATGTGAAATTTTATCATGGCGAGAGCGTCAGAAATCTTAAACTCTGTTTAGCTGAGGTGGCTTTTATATAATTATGTAAATAAGTATAATATAAGGAAAATTCTCAACAGCTGAAAAGTGTTCACAAAGGAGCCCTTTATGGACCGGATAAACGATGAAAAGGACAGACAAATAGAAGAACAGGCAGCAAAGATCCGCCTTTTTACCGATCTTACAAGTGCGGGAAGCTGGGTCATCAACTATGCGCCGGACGGCTCTGTGGCATCTGTACAATGGGGCGATGGTTTCCGCAGGCTGATGGGTTATAGTGACCAAAGTGATTTTCCTGATGAGATAGAATCATTCGAGCGCGGCATCTACCCGGAAGACAGGGGTGCTCTTATTGCCGTTATGACTGCCAGCGTCTTTGACAAAAATATCATAAGCACAACGGGTTATGACTTCCGCTTCTGCAGAAAGGACGGCTCAGTCCGGTGGTTCCGCAGCAAGGGCATACTGTCCAGGGATCCTGAAGGCAGGCCGGTACAGTTTAAAGGCGTGACTATCGACGTAACCCAGGCGAAGGAACATGATGCTCTGTATGCTGAACTGCAGAATGAAGCTGCGTCGCTTGACACCATCCATGAAATGCTCGGATCCGGCAAATGGACAATGGATTTTGATGAGGCAGGCGTGATGACCCGTATCAACTGGAGCGACGAGTTCCGGAGGATGCTCGGGTATAATGGTATCGATGACTTCCCGGATGTACTGGAATCCTGGTCCGACCTTCTGCATCCTGATGACAAAGAGCGTGTACTGAAGGCGTTCGACGAAACGATCTCCGACTATACAGGCCAGAAGACCTATGACGTAGAGTACCGTCTGCTTACGAAAAACAGAGGATACCGCTGGTACAGGGCTGTCGGAAAACCAACACGCCGTTCTGATGGTTCGCCTATAACATACATAGGTGTGTTCATAGACATCACCAAACAAAAGGAAATGATGCAGGAACTGGCGCATCAGCGGGAATCGCTGAGCGTTGCGCTTGAAGAAGCCAATCAGGCGAATAAGGCAAAGACGGCTTTCCTGTCAAATATGAGCCATGAGATCCGTACTCCGATGAATGCGATCATCGGGCTGGACCGTATAGCGCTGAATGATCCCGGCATATCTGAAACGACACGGGAGCATCTTGAGAAGATCGGGTTGTCAGCGCAGCATCTGCTCAGCATAATCAACGACATTCTTGACATGAGCCGCATCGAATCCGGCCGCATGACGGTGAAGAAAGAGGAGTTTTCTTTCGCAAAGGCACTGGCTCAGGTCAATACGATCATAAGCGGACAGTGCAGGGACAAGGGCATTGACTATGAATGCCGTGTGAACGGAGCTGTCGACGATTACTATATCGGCGATGAAATGAAGCTGCGGCAGGTCATGATCAACATCCTGGGGGACGCGGTAAAGTTCACACCTCCGGGCGGCAGCATCACGTTCGTTGTGGAAACGACCGCACGGTTCAACGGGAAATCCACGCTGCGCTTTATCATCAGCGATACAGGCATTGGTATGAGTCAGGATTATCTTCCTAAGCTGTTCGATGCATTCAGCCAGGAGGATTCATCCAGCACAAACCGCTTTGGCAGCACAGGCCTCGGCATGGCCATAACCAAGAGCATAATTGAGCTGATGAACGGAACGATCTCCGTAGAGAGCGAAAAGAATAAAGGGACGACGTTTACAGTCACCGTCACTCTGACCGACTGCGATCACAAGGATATCGGAGAAGAAGAATATGATTTGCAGCCGCATGAGCTGTGTGTGCTGGTGATCGACGATGATCCGATCGCCTGTGAACATGCCCAGCTCGTGCTGGGGCAGGTGGGAGTGAATTGTGAAAAGGCATTGTCAGGAGCAGAAGGCCTGCAGATGGCACTGGTCCGTCATGCCAGACGGGAGCCATATGACCTGATCCTGGTTGACTGGCGCATGCCTGACATGGACGGCATGGAAACGACCCGGCAGATCCGGGCTGCCGTGGGCAACGAAACTCCGGTGATCATACTTACCTCATATAACTGGGATGATATCGAGGATCAGGCCAAGGAAGCAGGTGTTGACACATTCGTTGCAAAACCGCTCTTCGCCGGGAATGTTCTCGATGAGTTCAGGGAAGCTTTCAAAAAGAAGAATGCGAAGCTTGTACGGAAAACGGCGGATCTCAGATTCCGCAGAGTACTGCTGGCAGAAGACGTTTCGGTAAACGCCGAAATCATGATCATGGTGCTCTCCATGCGCGAGATACAGGTGGATCACGCGGAAAACGGACGCATTGCCGTAGAAAAGTTTGAGCAGCATGAGGAGGGATACTATGATGCTATCCTGATGGATCTTCGGATGCCTGAGATGGACGGACTGGAGGCGACCCAGAGGATCAGGGCCATGGACAGAACTGATGCAAAGAATATCCCTATCATTGCGTTAACAGCAAATGCCTTTGACGAGGATGTTCAGCGCAGCATGCAGGCGGGTCTTAATGCTCACCTGAGCAAGCCGGTGGAACCGGATATATTGTTTGAAACACTGGAAGAGCTTTTACATCATCAGTAAGGAAGACTATAGAGATACATAAACCGGGCCGCAAGCCGCAGTCACGTGCACTCCGCACGTGGCTGCTTTTTTTTCAAAAAATATGTTGACAGAAGCACAGCTCTGTATTATTGTACTAAGTAGTTAATACAGTAATACAAAATAGAAGGGACGAAACAATGGAATGGAACTTTAAAGATGGAATCCCTATCTACACTCAGATAATAGATGAGATGACCATGCGTATCGCGAGCAGCGCATACGCACCCGGTGACAAACTGCCGTCGGTGAGAGACCTGGCGCTGGATGCAGGAGTCAATCCGAACACCATGCAGAGAGCCCTCGCCGAACTGGAACGCAGGGGACTGGTCTATTCGGAGCGTACGAGCGGGAGATTTGTTACAAAGGAGGAAGCTGTGCTCAGAGATCTGCACGAGGAGCTTGCGAAGAAATACTTCGAAGAACTCACAGAGAAGCTTCGCAAGATAGGAATGGACGATAACGCAATCAAGGCATCCGTAAACAAATGGATGGAAGAGATAAAGTAGAAAGGAGGCAGAGAGATGGCAAGAATAGAGATCAGCAATCTTACAAAGAATTTCGGCGATCTTACCGCTCTTGACGATGTCACTGTCTCGCTGGAGCAGGGACAGATCGTAGGACTGCTCGGACCGAACGGAAGCGGCAAGACGACGCTCATCAAAATACTGAACGGGCTGCTTCAGCCTACATCAGGCAGCGTTACCATCAACGGAAACGCTCCCGGAGTCGCAACAAAGAAAGTGGTGGCGTACCTGCCGGACAGGAACGCACTGCCTGACTACATGACAGCATCGCAGCTCATGGACATCTATGAAGACTTCTTCGAAGACTTCGACCGCCTCAAAGCGGAAGCCATGATAGACGACCTCGGCATCAACCGCAAACAGACCATGAAGAAGATGTCGAAGGGAACAAAAGAGAAACTGCAGCTCTGTCTGGTGATGGCAAGACAGGCCGAGGTCTATCTGCTCGATGAGCCTATCGGCGGAGTCGACCCGGCAACGAGAGACTACATCCTCAGAACGATCATCTCGAACTACAACGAGAATGCGGTCGTGCTCATCTCGACACACCTGATCGCAGACGTCGAGTCGGTGCTCGATGACGTAGTCTTCATCAAGGAAGGCAGAGTGGTCCTTCACAAGGCGGCGGACGAGATCCGCGAAGAGCGGGGCGAAAGCGTAGACAAGCTCTTCAGGGAGGTGTTCAAATGTTAGGTAAGCTTCTTAAATATGAGATCCCGGCAATGGGACGCAAACTGCTGCCGCTGTACGCAGCATGGGCCGCAACGGCGCTGCTCCTCGGACTGACGACACAGGCGGCAGAATCAAAGAATGAATTCATGGTGGTGATATCCGCGCTGCTTTACACGGCAATAGCGACGACCATCTTCGTGATGACCATAATCATGATAGTCCAGAGATACAGCAACAGCCTGCTTGGCGACGAGGCATATTTCAACCACGTGCTGCCGGTGAGCGTTGCAGAACACATCGGAAACAAAGCGATATCCGCGACACTTTGGATCTTCGTTACCATCCTGGTAGCGATCTTCACGGGACTTCTGATCGGGATCGGCGCTCTCATCGTTTCCGGAGAATTCATAAGCCTCAGGGAGCTGATCAAGGGCTTCTACGAGATCGAACTGCCGAAGCACTTCGGACTGTACGTGATAGAGATGCTGATACTAACGATCACCGGTACAGTCAAGACCATCATGCAGATCTACGCAGCGATCACGATCGGACATCAGGTTCAGAACCGCACGACTCTCGCATCGATCGGAGCATACATACTGATCCTGATCTTCGAATCATCGGTCGGAAGAGCGATGCTCCCGCTGTTCATCAATCTTGAGTACAGCGAAGACGGATTCATTAACTTCAACAGAGTCTTCATACCGGGATTCATCATGGCGGTGATCTTCTCGGTGATCTACTTCTTCATCTGCAAGTACCTGATGGAAAAGAGACTTAATCTGGCGTAAGTGTCGTTCGTCAACGACTAACTCAACCGTTGTTGACGGTGCCGTCTAGTTAACGTGACTAGGCGGCTTTTTGATTGTGATCGAGCCAGCCGCGAGTCACTGCTTTCCTGACATCTTCAATTCTATCAATCAAGCAAGGACAGTCAATTTCATAATAACGCAAAAAACCGCAAAGACCCTGATGTCAACAGTGGTATAATAATTATGTATAAACAAAATTGGCGCATAAACGGGTATACGGAAAGGCGGTCGGCTATGGATGATAAGATCAAAGAATTAAAGAAGATAATCGACGAGAGCAACAACATCGTATTCTTCGGCGGCGCAGGCGTGTCCACCGAGAGCGGCATCCCTGATTTCAGGAGCGCCAACGGCATCTACAACATGAATCTTGGCAGAACAGTCTCGCCTGAGGAGATGATTTCCCACTCCTTCTATATGAGACACACCGAGGACTTCTACGAGTTCTACAAAGACAAACTCATCTACGAGAACGCGCAGCCAAACAACTGCCACAAAGCGCTTGCAGAGCTCGAGCGTCAGGGCAAGGTGAAGGCGGTCGTCACACAGAACATCGACGGACTGCACCAGAAGGCAGGAAGCAAGGTCGTGTGGGAACTTCACGGATCGACTTTGCGCAACTACTGCGAGAGGTGCCATGCGTTCTACGGAGTAGAGAAGGTGCTGGAATCCAAGGGCGTGCCATACTGCGACAAGTGCGGCGGCAGGATCAAGCCTGACGTGGTGCTTTATGAAGAGGGACTCGACAGCGATGTTATCGACGGAGCTGTAAGGGCGATCTCAAATGCCGATACACTCATAGTCGGCGGCACAACGCTGATCGTGTATCCGGCAGCCGGATTGATCCACTACTTCCACGGAAAGAAGCTGGTACTGATCAACATGAGCGCAACGAGCGCAGACAGTTCCGCCGATCTGGTAATACAAGAGCGCATAGGAGAAGTGTTTGCGCAGGTGATGGGCTGGTAAAGAAAATATGAGCAGAGTAGAGAGGCATGCGGCCGAAGAGGCTGCGATCATGGCTGAAAAAAGACGGGAAGCAACAGAGGCAGATGTGACCGGGGGTGATATGCCCAAAAAAGGAAAGCGCAAACGCAAGCTTACACCTTTTGGGCGTTTTCTTGACATCCTCGGAACATTGATAATGGTTGTGGCGCTTCTGGCTTGCCTGGGGCTGACGGTCCCGAAGTTTTTCGGTATACAGTCATACGTTGTAGTGTCCGGAAGTATGGAGCCTGCCATCCCGGTAGGCAGCCTCGCTTATGCAAAACCGGTTGAGCCGAAAACACTTCAGACAGGCGATGTGATCGTGTTCTACAGCACAAATGCAACATCACCGGATGGAACAGTTCCGGACGGCACGAGCCCGATCACACACAGAGTCGTCGAGAACCACACAGAGGACGGCGAGGTGATCACAAAGGGTGATGCCAATAATTCTTCAGATATATATCCGGCGGCATATAGAAATATAGTAGGAAAAGTGTTTGCGCACGTACCGAAGCTGGGATATCTGGCCGCGCCGCTCGCATCTGTTCAGGGAAAGATCGCGATGGTGCTGATAATACTCGCGGGATTCCTGCTGACTGAGGCCGGAAACAGGATAAAACGCTGATCGGAACGGTATATATTGTGGTTGCAATTTTTTGTTAACTATATATATAGTTAACAATTCATAAAAAGCGGCAAAGCGTCATCGAAACGTATCGATGACGCTTTTTTTGACGGAACTTTCGCTTTAATATATATATAAAATTTGTACTAAAGTTGCGCATTTGTTCGCAAAGAAATATAATTCTGATGGTTATGAAAATAATGGTATAGTGTGCATTCTTATGCTTTAAGGGGCTATATCAATGACTGGAGAAAACTGATAAAAATCTTTTATCCTGGTTTTGGAGGGGAAAAATGAAGAACAACACGACTCTGAAAAGATTCATGGCACTTCTTCTTTGTGCGGCAATGTTGATCACATACATGCCGTCGCCGGTTTACACACTGGCTACTGGGGCAACAGGTGAACCATCTGTTGCATCAGAAGAAGAGGCAAAGGAATCGGAACCGGCAGCCGAGACACCTAAGGCCGAGGAGCCGTCAAAGGATGCTGAAACACCAAAAGAGGAATCAGCACCAAAGACGGAAGAACCTAAGGCTGACTCTGCGCCGACAGAAGAATCCGGGAAAACAGATCAGAAGAAAGACAATGATGCTTCTGAAACGTCTTCAAAGGATGAGGCAAGCGAACCTAAGGAGTCTTCCGAGCCTGCTGATACAGAAGAACCGGCAGTGACCGAGGAGGAACCAAAGGACGAAGAGCCTGCGGAGGACGAAGCTGAAGAAGCTTATCCTGCACAGCACTTCGAGAAGATGACACCTGGATTTAACCGCGTACAAGTCATTGTTGATGCGCCGGAGGGAGCTTTCCCTAAAGACACTACAATGAAAGTCAAAAACGTTGCAGAAGACGACGTTAATGATGCTGTCAAGAAAGAACTGGGTGAAGGCGTAAATATAGTAAAAGCCATTGATATTACCTTCTACGATAAAGATGGCAATGAGATAGAACCGAAAGAAGGAAGTGATCCGCTTTCGGTTAGCTTTAAATCGTCCAAACTCGAAAATCTGAACGAGCCTGCAGTTGTACATATTGACAATAAAAAGGTTGAAACGATTTCTGATGAAGACGTCAAGAACAAGGGTGACAAGGTATCTTTCGAAGCAGATCAGTTCTCAATCTATGTTGTAGTAGAGACTGGACAAGATGCCAGAGCGCTTGTGAAGTTCATGAACGGTGAAACAGAAATTGACTCCATGTATGTCAAATCTGGAGATGACATGGAGACTGTTCTTTATGATCCAAGCGGCAAACTTAATCTTGATGAAGGTGTGATTTTCAAAGGATGGACCACAAATCCGGATTATTCGGTAGCTGATGCTGCTAATGCTTTGGATATTGGAGAAGTACGGACTGAAGTTAGCGGTATGCTTCCGCCTGTTAGCGATGGCAAAGAGATAATCTATTACGCGATGCTTTACAAGAAGTATACCGTAACATACCTTGACTCGAAGGAAGCCGCAATACATCAGGATTCCATTCTTTATCGTACAGACGCAACAGGTAATGATCTTAAGCAGGCTTATCAGGTTAGCTGGAACTATACTCCTGAAGATGATACCCATGACTTCGAGGGCTGGTTCGCACATGAGGGCGGAAGTAACATTGAAGGCTTTGATCCTGATGCTAACGATGGCAAAGGGACCCTTTATGCATATGAGCAGGATATCACTATCTCTGGTGATGTAACTTTCTCTGTATTTGCACCAGAAGGCCATTGGCTAGTCTTTGATGAGAATGGCAAAGGCGCTACGTATAATGCGCCTAAGTTTATTAAATCAGGAGAAAATACAGTACCGCCTTCCTTAGAAATGATGCGTAATGGATATAACTTTGTAGATTGGTACTATTTCCCTAACGGAAATGCTCCTGCAGCAGATCCGACAACAGGAGAAGTTGACCTTACAGGTGCTACGGTATTCTCTTTTGGAGGAACAATTTCGGAAAAGACCACTGTCTATGCTAAATGGAATCCTATATCAACTGCAAACTATACAATTATTGTTTGGAAGCAGAACCTTGCATGCAATGGATATGATTATGATGAAGCTGCATCAAAAACACTTAGTGGAAGCGTAGGAACAGTTATTAATACAGTTACCCAGCAGGGAACGGGAGATGATGCTTTTGCCAGAATAAATGGAACAGATTATAAACCAACCGGTTTCCATTTAAGCAGGTATGATCAAAATGTAAGAATCAAACCTGAAGGCAATTCGGTTGTAAATGTTTACTACGACAGAACTGAATATACATTGACATTCCAGGCTCCAGCTAGAGTAAACAGTCCATCTAATAATGATCAGAACCTTTATGGCTATGTTGAAGATGTTGGTGGATATGTAAAACTTACTCGACGCAATAACAGATGGGAGTTTTACTATAATGGTTCTTGGCTCCGTTACAGTTACTATGGAAATGGCAATTACTATCATTTTAATACTGTTAAGACTATTACTGCCAAGTATTATCAGAATATCAGCTCAAACTTCCCGATTGTTGGAGATAATGGCGTTACATACAATCAAGGTGAGCGTTGGATGCCGCAGAATTCCACTCAATTTGATGATGTAATAATATTCCTTGAAGTAATGCCTGCGGAAAGTATTACGTTTCATTTAGATATAAGGAACTATACTACTATTAGGTTACGGTATTATGTAGAAGCTCTTGATGGCGATGAAAATACCCACTCATATCAGGGAAATAACTACACACTATATAATACTATCTATGCTAATTTGGGATATGTTCAGAAGAACTTAGACTGGTTGGACTTAGTAGGATATACCAAACAAACATCAAATCCTACATTTGGACAAGCTAGCAACTCTAAATTATCAGCAGATGTAGAACCTCAAGGTGCTGATGGAAGTTTGTCTAAGGAGTATGATTCGGATGTAGGCAAACAGGTATATCATCTGGATTTCTATTACACGCGCAACTTGTATTCCATCAACTACATGGATGGCGCATACGTTGACGGAAACGGGAATACGTTGACAGAACCTGACGGAGGTCAACTTGGAACAGAAAATAATATTCCGTATGGCTCTGACATTTCCGCTCATAGTGATTTCAGACCAACGACAACTCCTGCTGGATATGTTTTTGAGGGCTGGTATATAAATAAGGAGTGCACTCAGAAATACAATTTCACTACAATGCCTGAAGGTGGTGTAACTGTCTATGCAAAATGGCGCCAAATCCAGTATCGTGTATTTCTTCATCCTAACGCAGGAACAGATCAAACTCTTGACTGGGGTTCTGAATCTCAGCAAATGAATTTCCGTGTAAGCTATGGCGGAAAAATTAGTGCCCCTACGGGAAGAAGAACGGGATACAATTTCATCGGTTGGTACACTGATGAAGCTTGCACAAAAGTATTCCCTGCAGATTCATATGTATTAAACGAGTCCAGCGTTACAACACCATACGATAAAGAACACCACTTTACAGAAGGCATGGATAAGTGGGGTAATAGCGCAACTAGCAACGGAGACCTTGAACGTTTCTGGATTACCAAGGAATTCAATCTTTACGGTAAGTGGAGTAAGGTCCTTGAAGGTGCAGACGGTATTCATGTTATCTATAGTTTGGTTGACCCTGATGCTGGAACAGGTACAGGGAATGTAAGCGACAACAATATATATGTAGATAACTCAAATGCAACAGCAGCTGCTGCTGTTAATGCACCTGAGGGATATCGTTTTGCATATTGGATTGTACAAAATTACGAAAACGGAGCGTATGTTGATACTGATACTCATGTTTATGCAGGCGGTAACTTCACCGTATTGGAGGAAAATGCAAAGATAGAGGCAACAGGGGAGTATGTTAAGGATAAAGACGATAATTATCTTGATGCAAACGGACAGATAACTACAAATCCTGCGAATTATGTTGAGGTACATACATACACAGTACAGCTTCGTGCAAAGTATGTACCTATCGAAGACTCTACCCCGACACATATTTATTGGTACAAGAATGACGGTACTGTAGGTCCTATTCATGAGGACCCTGCTGAAGGGCAGACTCTTGAAATCAATGAAGGTGTTGACATTCAGGGTGCGCCTGAACGCGCAGGATACGACTTTGTTGGTTGGGCAAAAGTGGATGAGCCGAATAATCCTAGTACATATGCACCTAAAGATGTCACCGGTACAATGCTTTTGTACTATGACGCAGAAGCAGGATTTACTACTGATTCAGAGCATCAGAATGTGGCCGAGCAAGTGGCTGCAGATGAAGATGAGCCTACCGAAATACTTGTTGCGGTCTGGGAAGAAAAAGAAGTCACAATTAATTATGCAGTAGCTGAAGATCAGAAAAGCATGGGCACGGTATCCAATGAAACTGATACAATCCCAGCTGTTACAGGAACACCAGAGGGCTCGACAGCAACACCATCATCAAATACATATGTATTTGATTATTGGACATGTGATGATGGTACAGAACATGTAGGAGATGCAGCAGAGTTCACACCGTCGAAGAACGCTAATGGTGTTTACGAAGAACATACTTACTATGCACACTTCAAATTGAATAAAGCAACAGTAACAGTGCATCACTACCTGAAGGGAACAACAACGGAGGTAGCAGAGGATGTTACTTCACAGGAAACAATTGGAACAGAGTATACAGCTCAGCCAGTTACCAAGTATCAGGAGAAGAATCTTACTGTAGATAGCTATAATCCATCTCAGAAGGTCACGGTATCTGCAGAAGGTAATGTAATTACTATTTACTACACACTGCCACTGACGATTACTGTTTCTGATAAGACCGTTCCTTATACAGGCAATGTACAGTATGGTTATGGAGCATCTGTAGACGAAAAGGATGATAATAATAATCCAACCGTAATAGTAGATGGACTGCTTGAAGGGGATAGTGTTAGTGAACTTAATTACACGCGTGCATCTGGAACAAATGCTGGAACTTATAACAATGGTGAATTCACAGCAGATCCTATAATTAAGAAAGGGAATGATGAAGTTTCATACTATGTTATCACAACAGACCCAGGAGACCTTATAATCTCGAAAGCTAAGGTCAAGGTTGAGGTCATTGATGATGGCAAAGTATATGGTGATGTAGATCCAGTGCTCACTTGGAAACTGAACGATGCTATCGTGGAGGGGTCCAATGCTATTGTTGAGATTGCTAGAGTGGCTGGTGAAAATGTTGGTCAGTATAATATCACTGCATCTTTAAAGCAGGATGCAGTAGACAATTACGAGATTGACACAGATAACTCTGATCTTAACGGAACATTCACAATCTCAAAAAGACCTATAACCATCACTGCAAAGAGTGATAGTAAGCCATATGATGGTGAACCTCTCACAAACAGCGGCTATACAAATACAGACAATCTTGTTTATGGAGACACTATTGATAGCGTCTCTGTCAATGGATCACAAACACTCGTAGGAAGCAGTGATAACACCCCTAGCAGTGCAGTAATTAAGAACGGTGAGAAAGTAGTAACAAATAACTACAATATTACTTATGAACCAGGCACATTAACTGTAACCGACGAAAACGTAGATCCATCACTTGTTGTTACAAAGAACGATAGCAAAGATAATGATTACAAGTACGAGCTTGGTGAAGAAGTAACATTCACAATCACTGTCAAGAATATCTATGCAGAAGCTAAGACAATTACACTGACAGAAATTGAAGGCGTTACACTTGCAAACAATTCATTTGAAGATGTACCAGCAGGTGAGACAATAACAACAACTGCAACTTATAATATTAAACCTGCCGATGTAGCTAAAGGTAGCTTTACTAATACAGTAACAGCTACGCTGAATGGAAAGAGCTACGATGCTACTGATACAGTCAAAACAGAAGCAGCAAATGCAGCGATCGAGGTCACGAAGACCAGTGAGGACAGCGGTGTAGCAGTAGGCGATACAGTCAGCTATGCGATCACAGTAAAGAACACCGGAAACGTGACAGTGAGCGGACTGGAGCTCGCCGATGCTCTGGCAGGAGTAGAGCTCAGTGGCCTGAGTGTGACAGAACTTGCACCTGACGAAGAGGCAACAGCAACAGCGACATATGAAGTACAGCAGAAAGATGTCGACGCAGGCAAGATCGTAAATACAGTAACAGCA